>NZ_JBVVPA010000003.1:0-489750 GCF_055807555.1 Bradyrhizobium sp. Ken64
GAACGTCGCTGCCGTTTCGTCATCTGACACCTCTTGCTGTCTAAGCTATAGGTGTCCACCGATTTAGGGGAGGCTCAGACTGGATTGCTTCGTCGCAAGGGCTCCTCGCAATGACGGCGGAGCGGGTTGCGCGAGCGAGTACCACACGCTCGCAACGCGCTTGACACATCCATAACCCCAAGGTTATGAATACATCCATAACTTACAGGTTATGGATTGCATGCCCGCCGCCGCTCACGATCTTCTGTTCAGGACGCTCGCCGACCCCACCCGTCGGGCGATCTTCGAGCGATTGTGCCGCGAGGGCGAACAGACGGTCGGGGCTCTGACGGCACTGTCGGGCGTGTCTCAGCCCGCGGTCTCAAAACATCTCGGCGCGCTGAAGCAGGCTGGCCTCGTGCGCGACCGGCATCAAGGACGGCAGACGCATTACAGCGCCCAGCCCGGCGCGCTCAATCCGCTGATCGACTGGACCAGCCAGATGGCCGGATTCTGGCAGAACCGGCTCGACGCGCTCGACGATCTCCTGAAGAGGATGGACCAATGAACGAATCCGCGGCCGAAACCCGTTCCGTCGTCATCGAGCGCGAATTTGCCTTTCCGGCAGAGCGGATCTGGCGCGCGCTGACGCAGCCGCATCTGATCGAGGAATGGCTGATGAAGAACGACTTCGAGCCGACCGTGGGCCACCGCTTCAATTTTCGCGGCGAGTGGGGCGGCGTGCTGGACTGCGAGGTCCTCACCATCGAGCCGCAGAAGACGCTCGCCTACACCTGGAATTTCTCGCATGAGGACGCGGCGTTCGACCTCAAGAGCGTCGTGACCTTCACGCTGACTCCGACGGGCGCCGGCACGCATCTGCGTGTCGAGCAAGCGGGCTTCAGCCCGACGCAGAAGCAGGCTTTCGGCGGCGCGCATGCCGGCTGGAAGCAGTTTCTCGCCAAGCTGGACGAGCTGCTGGCAAGGGCAGACTAGCTCGGCCACCGGCCTTCATTCGATCATCTCAAGAGGAGGTTTCATGACAGGAAACATGTGGATTCGGCAAATCCATCGCTGGCTCTCGATCGCTTTCACGCTTGCCGTCATCGCCAACATCGTCGCCCTGACGCTGCAAGTCCAGGCGACGTGGATCGGCTTGCTCGCCTTCGTCCCATTGATCCCGTTGCTTGCGACCGGGCTCAATATGTTCGCGCTGCCATATCTCGACCGCGGCCGCGGCGCCCGACAAGAGGCGTGAACATGAAGAAGGCCGTGACCGCGAAAACCAGCAGCGCGACGAAGACGGATGGCGCTTCGCCATCCAGGATGATCGACGGCAGGATCAAGGAGCTCGGTGACTGGCGCGGCGACATGCTCGGACGAATCCGTGCCCTGATCAAGGAGGCCGACCCTGATGTCGTCGAGGAATGGAAATGGCGCGGCGTTCCGGTGTGGGAGCACGACGGCATCATCTGCACCGGCGAGACCTACAAGGCCGTGGTGAAGATGACCTTTGCCAAGGGCGCGGCGCTGGACGATCCGGCGGGCCTGTTCAATTCCAGCCTCGACGGCAACGTGCGGCGCGCGATCGATATTCGCGAAGGTGAGAAGATCAACGAGAAGGCGTTGAAGGCGCTGATCCGCGCAGCGGTGGAGCTGAACGCGTCGAAAGCCAAGAAGAAGCCGGCGAAGAAGCGATCGACTTAGAGGACTTCGAGTCGATTCAAATTCTCGGCGGCGGCCAGAGCAAGCGCCTCGTCCTTCGAGACGACCGCTCCGCGGTCTCCTCAGGATGAGGCTAGGCAGCGTCCCTATCTGTCGAAATTGCAGCCGCAGACTCCGTCCTCATCCTGAGGGCCCGCCAAAGGCGGGCGTCTCGAAGGATGGACAGCGGGCGAGCTGTCCGCCACATCGAAGCTCCAGGCGTGACGTCAGCGTCAGGCCACCGCCGAGATCGGGCGCGGGCTCACGACGTATTCGCGCAGCACCTTGTCGTTGGCGTCGACCTCGATCAGTGCGACGTCGTAGGTCCAGAGATCGGCCAGATGCTGGAGCACGCGCTTGGCGTCGGTCTCGTTGAGCTGCGCGCCCTTGATGACATGGTGATGCAGGATCAGCCGCCGGTCCCCGGAGAGATCGACGTCGACCACCTCGATATTCGCGTCGATGTAGCCGACATCGTGCTGCCGTGCCAGCTCGCGCCGGACGCGGCGGAAGCCGCGCTCGTCGTGGATGGCGTCGACCCGGATGCCGGCGCGTTCCTCGGGATCGTCATGCAGGTGGAACATGCGAAGGTGCCGCATCAGCTTCGGGCTCAGGAACTGGGCGATGAAACTCTCGTCGCGGTAGTTGGCCCAGACGTCGCGCAGCACGCCCATCACGTCGTTCTTGCCGGCGATGTCCGGGAACCACTCGCGGTCCTCGTCTTCCGGCCGGGTGACGATGCGCTCGATGTCCTGCATCATGGCGAAGCCGAGCGCATAGGGGTTGAAGCCGGAAAAGCGCTGGTCGTGGAATTCGGGCTGGAACACGACGTTGGTGTGCGACTGCAGGAATTCGAGGAAATTGCCGTCGCTGATGCGGCCCTGCTGATGCAGCTTGGTCATGATGCGATAGTGGACGTAGGTCGCCGTCCCCTCGTTCATCACCTTGGTCTGGCTCTGCGGATAGAAATATTGCGCGATGTGGCGGACGATGCGCAGCAGCTCGCGCTGCCAGGGCGCCAGCCGCGGCGCGCTCTTCTCGAGGAAATACAGCAGGTTCTCCTGCGGCAGGCCGAGCAGCTTGCGGCGGCGTTCGATGCTGAGCGCGGACCGGGTCTTGCTCTTTCCCGCCGGCACGGTGCGCCAGAGGTCGTTGAAGACCTCCTCCTCGTGCTGGCGGCGGCGCCCTGCCCGCTTCTCTTCGGCGCGGAGATCGAGCTTCTTCTTGCCGGGATAGCGGTCGATCCCGTGCGACATCAGCGCATGCGCGGCATCGAGGGTGCGCTCGACCTCGACCCGGCCGTAGCGATCCTCGCATTGCATGACGTAGTTCTTGGCGAAATCCAGATAATCCAGGATGCCGTCGGCGTCGGTCCACTGCTTGAACAGATAGTTGTTCTTGAAGAAATGATTGTGCCCGAAGGCGGCGTGCGCGATCACCAGGGTCTGCATCGTCGCCGTGTTCTCCTCCATCAGGTAGGAGATGCAGGGCGAGGAGTTGATCACGATCTCATAGGCAAGACCCATGAGGCCCTTGCGGTATGAGGCCTCGTGATACGCGAAGTGTTTTCCGAACGACCAGTGCTTGTAGAACAGCGGCATGCCGACGGACGAATAGGCGTCCAGCATCTGCTCGGCGGTGATCACCTCGATCTGGTTCGGATAGACGTCGAGCCCGAGATCTTTCGTCGCCACCTCCTCGCAGGCATCCGTGATGCGCTGCAAGGTGTGAAAATCCCAATCGGCGCCTTCGAACAAGCGTTCCGTCATGGAGCGGCTTTCTCCTGGGCAGTGTCGCGGCGCTGAAACAGATCGTGGAACACCGGAAAAATCTCGCTGCGCTCGCTGACCTTGCGCATCGAGAGCGGTGCGCCGCTGTTGCGCAGGCGCTCGTAGAGGGTCCAGAGCGAGGAGTCGGACAGATCGAAGGCGCTGCCGCCGGACTCGCCGACCTCGAGATATGCGAAGAACTGGCAGACCGGCAGGATCTTGTCGGTGAGCAGCATGCCCGCGAGCTCGCCGTCGGAATAGGAATTGTCGCCGTCGGAGGCCTGCGCAGCGTAGATATTCCAGTCCGACGGGCTGAAGCGTTCGCGCACGATCTCGTGCATCGCCTGCAGGGCGCTGGAGACCAGCGTGCCGCCGGAAGCCGGGCCGTAGAAGAAGGTCTGCTCGTCCACCTCCTCGGCGCGATCGGTATGGCGGATGAAGACGATGTCGACATGCTTGTAGCGGCGCTTCAGGAACACGTAGAGCAGCATGTAGAAGCGCTTGGCGAGATCCTTCATGTGCTCGGACATCGAGCCCGACACGTCCATCAGGCAGAACATCACGGCCTGGGCAACCGGCTTGGGCACCGTCTCGAAGCGCCGGTAGCGGATGTCGAGCGGATCGATGAAGGGAATACGCTTGGACTTCGCCTTCAATTTCTCGAGCTGGGCCATCAGCACCAGACGCTCGTCCTCATCCGCGCATGCGGCGATGGCGGATTCCAGCTCCTCGATCTCCTCCTTGCTGGGACGCTTGAGCGCGATACGGCGCGCCATTGCGCGCCGAACCGTCCGGCTCACCGAGATGTTGGATGGCGAGCCCGACGTGGTGTAGCCGGCGCGCTGGATGCCCTCGCTCTCGGTCTGCGCGATCTTGCGCTTGGCGAGATCGGGAAGTTCGAGATCATCGAGGAAGAGATCGACGAATTCGTCGCGGCTGAGCACGAAGCGGAAGGCGTCCTCGCTGTCGCCTTCGCCCGGACCGGAATCCTTGGCGCTGCCCTGGCCGGAGCGCTGGAGATAGTCGCCCTCGATGAACTTCTTGTTGCCGGGCAACACCATGTCGCGCGTTCCGCCGTCGCGGCGGAACCGCGGCTCGTGCATGCCGTCGAGCGGAATGGTGACCTCGCCACCCTCCAGGACGTCCTTGATGTCGCGTTCCTGCGAGGTCTTCTTGACGGCGCCCTGCACCAGGGATTTGGCCCGACGCAAGAACCGCTGCCGGTTCTCGAGACTCTTGCCGCCTGGGTTCAGGCGCCTGTCAATAATGTGAATCGGCACTTTTCCATCCGCCTCAACCGGCCTGCTTCACGCGCATGTACCATTCGACGAGCCGGCGAACCTGACGCTCGGTGTAGCCGCGCTCCACCATGCGTGCGACGAACTCGCCGTGCTTCTTCTCCGTCTCGCCGTCCTTCTTCGACCCGAAGGAGATGACCGGAAGCAGGTCCTCGACCTGGGAGAATATCCGCTTTTCGATCACATCGCGAATCTTCTCGTAGGAGATCCAGGTCGGATTCTTGCCGCCGTTCTGGGCGCGCGACCGTAACGAGAATTTGACCACCTCGTTGCGGAAATCCTTGGGGTTGGCGATGCCCGCCGGCTTCTCGATCTTGGTCAATTCCTGGTTCAAGAGTTCGCGATCAAGCAGCTGGCCGGTGTCGGCGTCCTTGAAATCCTGGTCCTCGATCCAGGCATCGGCGTAGTCGACATAGCGGTCGAACAGGTTCTGGCCGTAATCCGAGTAGGATTCGAGATAAGCCTTCTGGATCTCGTTGCCGATGAACTCGGCATAACGCGGTGCAAGGTCGGCCTTGATGAATTCGAGGTAGCGCTTCTCGACTTCCTCGGGCAGCTGCTCGCGCTTGATCGATTGCTCCAGCGCGTACATCAGATGCACGGCGTCGGCGGCGACTTCCTGCGGATCGTGGTTGAAGGTCGCAGCCAGGATCTTGAAGGCAAAGCGGGTGGAAACACCGTCCATGCCCTCGTCGACGCCGGCGGCATCGCGATACTCCTGGACGCTGCGCGCCTTCGGATCGGTCTCCTTCAGGCTCTCGCCGTCGTAGACCCTCATCTTGGCGTAGGTCGTGGAATTTTCGTGCTTGCGCAGGCGCGACATCACCGAGAACCGCGCCAGCGTTTCCAGCGTCGCGGGCGCGCAAGGCGCGGCCGCGAGCTCGGATCCCTGGATCAGCTTCTCGTAGATCTTCTGCTCCTCCGTGATCCGCAGGCAGTACGGCACCTTGATCACGCAGATACGGTCGATGAAGGCCTCGTTGTTCTTGTTGGCCTTGAAGCTCGACCACTCCGCTTCGTTGGAGTGCGCGAGGATGACGCCGGTGAACGGGATCGCGCCGATGTTCTCGGTGCCGATATAGTTGCCTTCCTGCGTCGCGGTGAGCAGCGGGTGCAGCATCTTGATCGGCGCCTTGAACATCTCGACGAACTCGAGCACGCCTTGGTTGGCGCGGTTGAGGCCGCCGGAATAGCTGTAGGCGTCGGGATCGTTCTGCGCGTAGGTTTCGAGCTTGCGGATGTCGACCTTGCCGACCAGCGAGGAGATGTCCTGGTTGTTCTCGTCACCCGGCTCGGTCTTGGCGATCCCGATCTGGCGCAGCCGCGACGGCTGGATTTTTGCGACCCGAAACTGGGAAATGTCGCCGCCGAAGGCTTCCAGCCGCTTGTAGCACCACGGGCTCATCAGGCCGGTGAGACGGCGGCGCGGAATGCCGTATTTCTCTTCCAGCATCGGGCCGAGTTGATCCGGATCGAACAGGCTGAGCGGGCTTTCGAACACGGGCGAGAGCTCGTCGCCGGCCTTGAGCACGTAGATCGGATGCACTTCCATCAGCGACTTGAGCCGCTCGGCGAGCGAGGATTTGCCGCCGCCGACCGGACCGAGCAGATACAGGATCTGCTTGCGCTCTTCGAGGCCCTGCGCCGCGTGACGGAAGAAACCGACGATGCGCTCGATGGTTTCTTCCATGCCGTAGAAGCCGGCGAAGGCCGGATAGGTGCGGATCGTGCGGTTCAAAAAAATACGGCCAAGGCGTGGGTCCTTGGCCGTGTCAATCGTCTGGGGCTCACCGATCGCTGCTAGCAGTCGTTCGGCCGCGTTCGCATATTTCATGGGATCGCTTCGACACGATTCCAGATATTCCGCCATCGACATGTCGTGTTGGCTTCTCGCCTCGAACGACTTAGCGAAAGCGTTGAATAGAGAATCGTTGTACATGATCCCTCTCCGCGTGAGTTCCGCTACACAATTGAACGAAAGCAGCGACCGGACCGTTCCTTAGCGCCACTCTCGAATCAGCGTGAGCACATGACGATCATTCGACACCCGGGCGCCTTCTCGGCGCAACGCACAACGTAGGCACAGGGTGAGTTACGAACAGGCACCTGCCTGATATTTGAGCGAATCTTTGTCTATATTGGCTCATTTCCAGAAAATGTCACTCGCTCGCAACATCCGGGCATTACCGGGGATGCGTTCATCCGGCGCCGCATCATAGCCGTCTGCGAACGGCGATCTTATGACGCTTGTACGGCGAAGCCTTGGGTGCCGCGTTCATCTTCCTGCTGCAATGCGGTGCGCGGACCGCCGGCGGCCTGACAGTCGCGGCAAGCGCGCAGCAGTGTATCAAAATCGGTCGCCAGGCCGTCCGACCGGATGACGATGCGATCGTCCGTCACACCGCGGGCCAAGCCGCGGATGCTGCAGAGCTGCCTCTGCAAGGCCGGCGTCGGCGTCAGCACGATCACCTTGCGCCCGCGGCGTTCTTCAGCCGAAATCTCCGCGATCGAGTCCCACAGCAGAAATTCATTGCCGATGCGGAGGTCGCGAATGCCGTAGGGGGTGACGATCACCACCGATCCCCGCTCGGCGGGGAGCATCCAGATCAGCCGACCGGTCATCACGGCGAACGCCACCACGCCGGCATAGCCGACCATCGTGCCGTAATCGCCAAGAGCGTTCCACCAGCCCAAGGCGAGCGTTGCGCTGAGCAGCGTCATGGCGAAGCCCGCTACGACCAGCAGCCGCAGTCGGGTCGTACATGGACCGATTTCGAGATCGTGGGACGCATCGACGCATCCGGTCGACGTGACCGATTTGAGTCTGTCCGTGACAGCGAGCGCCGGACGGTCATGATGTGCTTGCATGCCTTCCCCCAGCATGGCCATTCGCGACCGAGCCACAATGCATCAGGCGGACCGGAATCCGCTGATGAGTACTCCGCGCAGCCACGAGCGGCGAGGCGAGGCAGCTGGCGTTACACAAGGAGGCCCGGCCGATTCCTCACGGCCAATGACCTTTTACGCAACTTGGCTCCCTCTACGCGGATCGCCATGACCGCGACGGAGTTACACTGGAGGATATGACGCTCATACCCTTGATTGGTTCCCTCAAGGAAGCATGTAAGCTAGAGGATAGCGCGTCAGGACCGGCGCGGAAACCCCTCGCCCGCAGGCTTGGAGATAAATTAGCATCATGAATCCCGTCAAAGAACTGGAAAAGCACGGACAAGCCGTCTGGCTGGACTTCCTGGCCCGTGGCTTCATCGCCAAGGGCGACCTGAAGCGGCTGATCGACACCGACGGCGTCAAGGGCGTCACCTCCAACCCCTCGATCTTCGAGAAAGCGATCGGCAGCTCGGACGAGTACGACGCGCCGATCGGCAAGGCGTTGAAGCGCGGCGATCGGTCGGTCGCCGACCTGTTCGAGGCCGTCGCGGTCGAGGACATCCAGAACGCCGCCGACGTGCTGCGCCCGGTCTACGACCGCCTCAAGGGCGGCGACGGCTATGTCAGCCTGGAAGTCTCGCCTTATCTGGCGATGGACACCGCCGGCACGGTCACCGAGGCGCGGCGGCTCTGGAAGGACGTCAACCGCAAGAACCTGATGGTGAAGGTGCCGGCCACGCCGGAGGGCCTGCCGGCGATCGAGACCCTGATCGGCGACGGCATCAGCATCAACATCACGCTGTTGTTCTCCAGGGACGTCTATCTGCAAGTCGCCGAGGCCTATCTCGCCGGTCTGGAGAAATACGTCGCAGGTGGCGGCGACCCCTCGCACGTGGCGAGCGTGGCGAGCTTTTTCGTCAGCCGCATCGACTCGGTGGTCGACAAGCAGCTCGACGAGAAGATCGCCCGCGCCAACGATCCGAGCGAAAAGGAACGGCTCGCCGCGCTGAAGGGCAAGGTCGCGATCGCCAATGCGAAGGTCGCCTACCAGGATTACAAGCGCCTGTTCTCGGGTCCCCGCTGGGACAAGCTCGCGGCCAAGGGCGCCAAACCGCAGCGCATGCTGTGGGCCTCGACCGGCACCAAGAACAAGGATTACAGCGACGTTCTCTATGTCGAGGAATTGATCGGTCCCGACACCATCAACACCGTGCCGCCGGCGACGCTGGATGCGTTCCGCGACCACGGCACGCCGCGCGACAGCCTGGAAGAGAATGTCGACGACGCCAGGCGCGTGCTGGAAGAACTGGAACGCTCCGGCGTCTCGCTCGACGCCATCACCGAGGAGCTCGTCAAGGACGGCGTCAAGCAGTTTGCCGACGCCGCCGACAAGCTCTATGGCGCGGTCGCGCACAAGCGCGCCACCGTGCTCGGGCCCGCGATCGACCGCCAGCTGCTCTCGCTCGGCGACGGTCTCGGCAAGGCCGTGGCCAAAAGCACCGAGGAATGGCGCGCGTCGGCCAAGATCCGCCGGCTGTGGCAGCGCGACAAATCGGTCTGGACCGGCACCGACGAGGACAAATGGCTCGGCTGGCTCGACAGCGCCGCCAAGGCCGACGTGGCCGACTATGAGGACTATGCCAGTCGCGTGAAGGGCCAGAAATTCTCTGACGCCGTCGTGCTCGGCATGGGCGGATCAAGCCTCGGGCCGGAGGTGCTGGCCGAGACCTTCGGCAAGAAGCCCGGGTTCCCGAAGCTGCACGTGCTGGATTCCACCGATCCGGCCCAGGTGCGGGCGATGGAGGCCAGGATCGACATCGCCAACACCGTGTTCATCGTCTCCAGCAAGTCTGGCGGCACTACCGAACCGAATGCGATGAAGGATTATTTCCACGAGCGCGTCGCGCAGGCGGTCGGGTCGAAGGTCAAGACCGGCCATCGCTTCATTGCGGTCACCGATCCCGGATCGTCGCTGGAGAAGGCGGCGAAGACGCTGAACTATGCGCGCATCTTCCACGGCGAGCCCTCCATCGGCGGGCGCTATTCGGTGCTCTCGCCGTTCGGCCTGGTGCCGGCGGCAACCGCGGGCATCGATATCAAGACCTTCGTCAAGCACGCGCTGGCGATGGCCCGCTCCTGCGGACCGGACGTGCCGCCAAGTGAGAACCCCGGCGTGCAGCTCGGCCTTGCCATGGGCCATGCAGCGCTCGAAGGCCGCGACAAGGTGACGATCCTGTCATCGAAGAAGATCGCCGATTTCGGCGCCTGGGCCGAGCAGCTCATCGCGGAATCGACCGGCAAGGACGGCAAGGGCCTGATCCCGATCGACGGCGAGCCGCTGGGCGAGCCCGCGGTCTACGGCAATGACCGGCTCTTCATCGACATTCGCATCGAGGGCGAAGCGGACGCCGCCCACGACTCGCAGCTTGCTGCGATCGAAGCGGCCGGCCATCCCGTCGTGCGCATCGTGATGAAGTCGATCGACCATCTCGGCCAGGAGTTCTTCCGCTTCGAGATGGCAACGGCGGTGGCGGGCAGCATCCTCGGCATCAACCCGTTCGACCAGCCGGACGTGGAAGCGGCCAAGATCAAGACCCGGGAGCTCACCGCCTCGTTCGAAAAGACCGGCGCGCTGCCGGCCGAACGGCCGGTGGTCAGCACCACCGAGGCCGATCTCTACACCGACGAGACCAATGCCGCGGCCCTGCGCGCCGCCGGCGCCAACGGCGACCTCACCTCTTGGCTGAAGGCGCATCTGTCGCGCTCCAACCATGGCGACTATGTCGCCCTGCTCGGCTACATCGCGCGCGACAAGGCGACGATCGACGCGCTCCAGGCCATGCGGCTCGAAGTGCGCGAGAAGCGACATGTCGCGACCTGCGCCGAGTTCGGACCGCGTTTCCTGCACTCGACAGGACAGGCCTACAAGGGCGGCCCCGACAGCGGCGTGTTCCTCCAGATCACCGCCGACGATGCCAGGGACCTGCCGGTGCCCGGCCAGAAGGCCAGCTTCGGCGTGATCAAGGCGGCGCAGGCACGGGGCGACTTCGACGTGCTCACCGAGCGCGGCCGGCGCGCGCTGCGGGTCCACCTGAAGGGCGGGCTCAAGAAGGGCCTCGCGGCGCTCAATGCGGCGCTCAACGACGCACTGAACTAAGGGAATTCCTCAAATGCAACTCGGCATGATCGGCCTCGGCCGGATGGGCGGCAACATCGTTCGCCGGCTGATGCGCCAGGGACATTCGACCGTGGTCTATGACAAGGACGCCAAGGCCGTTGCCGGCCTTGCCGCCGACGGCGCGGTAGGCTCGGCGACGCTCGAGGAATTCATCTCCAAGCTCGAACGGCCGCGCACCGCCTGGGTGATGCTGCCTGCTGGCCGCATTACCGAGCAAACGATCGAGACGATCGCGGGTGCGATGCAGGAAGGCGACGTCATCATCGACGGCGGCAACACGTTCTGGCAGGACGACGTCCGCCGCGGCAAGGCGCTGAGGCAGCGCGGCATCCACTATGTCGATGTCGGCACCTCCGGCGGCGTCTGGGGCCTCGACCGTGGCTATTGCATGATGATCGGCGGCGAGAAACAGGTGGTCGATCGGCTCGATCCGATCTTCGCCGCGCTCGCGCCCGGCGCCGGCGACATTCCACGCACCGAGGGACGTGAGGGGCGGGATCCCCGCATCGAGCAGGGCTACATCCATGCCGGCCCCGTCGGCGCCGGTCATTTCGTCAAGATGATCCACAACGGCATCGAGTACGGCTTGATGCAGGCCTATGCCGAAGGGTTTGACATCCTCAAGAACGCCAACATCGAGGCCTTGCCGACGGATCATCGTTACGATTTCGATCTCGCCGATATTGCCGAAGTGTGGCGGCGCGGCAGCGTGATCCCGTCATGGCTGCTCGACCTTACGTCAACCGCGCTCGCCGACAGCCCGACACTGACGGAGTATTCCGGTTTCGTCGAGGATTCCGGCGAAGGACGCTGGACCGTGAACGCCGCAATTGACGAGGCCGTGCCGGCCGAAGTCCTGACAGCGGCGCTGTTCGCACGGTTCCGTTCCCGCAAGGAACACACCTTTGCCGAGAAAATTCTCTCAGCGATGCGAGCCGGCTTCGGCGGCCACAAGGAGCCGAAGCAGCCGGCTGTTTCGAAGCCGAAATAGCAATGAGCAGAGCGAAGGCCAATCGTTCGTGACAAAAGACCCGCAAGCCAAGCGCAAGCCGGAAAATTGCGCCTTCGTCATCTTTGGTGTCACCGGCGACCTCACCCATCGGCTGGTGATGCCATCGCTCTACAATCTGGCGGCCGAGCATCTGTTACCGGAAAAGTTCTGCGTGGTCGGCGTCGCCCGCCGGGGCCAGTCGGACGACGAGCTGCGCGACAGCCTGTTGAAGGGCTTGCGCCAGTTCGCGACCCGGCCGGTGGACGACGATATTGCCAGGAAGCTGCTGGAATGCGTGACCTTCGTCGAAGCCGACGCAAAGGATCCGCCATCCTTTGATCGCCTGCGCGAGCATCTGGATTCCCTGGAATGCGCGCAGGACACCGGCGGCAACCGGCTGTTCTACCTCGCCACCCCGCCGGCGGCGTTCGCGCCGACCGCGCGCGAGCTCGGCCGCACCGGCATGATGAAGGAGAACGGCGCGTGGCGGCGGCTGGTGATCGAAAAGCCGTTCGGCACCGACCTCGCCTCGGCACGCGCGCTGAATGGCGAGCTGCTGAAGATCATGGACGAGCACCAGATCTACCGGATCGATCACTATCTCGGCAAGGAGACGGTGCAGAACATCCTGGTGCTGCGCTTTGCCAACGGCATGTTCGAGCCGATCTGGAATCGCAACCATATCGACCACATCCAGATCACGGTGGAGGAGAAGCTCGGCGTCGGCCATCGCGGCGGCTTCTACGATGCCACCGGCGCGTTGCGCGACATGGTGCCGAACCATCTGTTCCAGCTGATGTCGCTGGTCGCGATGGAGCCGCCGGCGCGTTTCGACGCCCATTCCGTGCGCTCCGAGAAGGCCGAGATTCTGACCTCGATTCAGCGCCCGAGCGAAGAGGAAGCGCTGAAGAGCTCGGTGCGCGCCCAATATCTGTCGGGGCGCATCGGCGACGATGAGATCCCGGACTATCGCAAGACCGAGGACGTCAAACCCGGCAGCACCACCGAGACCTATGTCGCGCTGAAACTGATGATCGACAATTGGCGCTGGGCCGGCGTGCCGTTCTATTTGCGCACGGGCAAGGCGCTCGGCCACAAGCGCACCGAGGTCGCGATCAAGTTCAAGCAGGCGCCGCTGTCGATGTTCTCAGGCACCGCTGTCGATCGCCTCTCCCAGAACTTCCTCACGATCGGCATCGCACCGACGGAGACCATCGAGCTCCAGTTCAACGCCAAGATCCCGGGGCCGAGCGTCACCATCGACGGCGTCGAGATGAAGTTTCGCTATGGCGACTATTTCCGGGCCGATCCCTCGACCGGCTATGAGACGCTGATCTACGACTGCATGATCGGCGACAACATCCTGTTCCAGCGCGCCGACGGCATCGAAGCCGGATGGCAGGCGGTGCAGCCGTTCCTGGACGCCTGGAAGAACGCGGGCAGCAACGGCATCGAGACCTATCGAGCCGGCAGCGACGGCCCCGCCTGTGCCGATGAATTGCTCCGCCGCGACGGCCGAAGCTGGCGCAAGTTCTCGTGACGGCGGCGGTGGGACAGTCGAAGCTGATCGTCGCGGCCGACGCCGAGGCTCTGGCGCGGGCTGCGGCTGAACGGGTGATGGCGCGAATCGCGGCCAATCCCGGGCGGATCGCGATCTGCCTGACCGGCGGCTCCAGCCCGAAGAGGCTCTACCAGCTGCTGGGCCGCGACGCCTGGCGCGAACAAATCCCGTGGGAGCGCGTGCACTGGTTCATCGGTGACGAGCGCTTCGTGCCCGAAAGCGATCCCCTCAACAACATGGCGGTCGCGCGCGCGACCTTTCTCGATCGCAACGCGCCCTTCGGCCATGTTCACCCGATCCCGACGACGGCTGACAACCCCAATCAGAGCGCCGAGGCCTATGCGCGCGAGCTGCAGTCTTTCTACGGCGCGGAAAGCCTCGATCCGGCACGGCCGCTGTTCGACATGGTTTTGATGGGCGCGGGGCCGGACGGCCACACGGCTTCGCTCTTCCCGGGCTACCCCGCGATCGAGGAGACGCGACGCTGGGTGGTCGGCGTCCCCGAGGCCAATGTTGCCCCCTTCGTGCCGCGGGTCTCGCTCACCCTGCCCGCGCTGGCGTCCTGCCGCGAAATGCTGTTCGAGATAGCGGGGCATGACAAGCAGCCGATCTTGACGCGCCTGCTCAATGGCGAGACTCTTCCGGCTGTACGCGCGCGCTCGAATGGCGAGACCGTCTGGCTGGTCGACCAGGCCGCGCTTCCGGAGGGAATTCGTGGCGGGCGTTGAAGCACCTTGTGCATTGATCGTGATGGGCGTGTCGGGCTCGGGCAAGAGCACGGTTGCAAAAGCGCTCGGCGAGCGCCTCGGCTGGCGTTTCGAAGACGGCGACAGCTTTCATCCCGCCAGCAATGTCGAGAAGATGCGGGCCGGCCATCCCCTCACCGACGAGGATCGCTGGCCCTGGCTCAACGCCATCGCCGACGAGATCGCTCGGGTCTGTGACAAAGGCGAGCACGTCATCATCGCGTGCTCGGCGCTGAAGCATACTTATCGGGACGTGCTCCTGCGCGGACGCGACGACGTCCGCTTCGTCTTCCTGAGGGGCACGAAGGAGCTGATCGCCGCTCGCCTCGCGCAACGCAAGGGTCACTTCATGCCGCCCGGCCTGCTGACGAGCCAGTTCAACACGCTGGAGCCGCCGGAGGCCGGCGAGCACGTGATCACCGTCTCGATCGACGAGTCCGTGGAAGCGATCGTGGACGGCGCGGTACGGCAGTTGAAACTGGGCAGTGCGAAACGCTGAGGCCAAACACCCAAGAAACACCCAAGGGGCCGTCATGACAAAAATCTCGCTCGTCGTCTCCGACGTCGACGGCACGCTGCTGACAAAGGACAAGACGCTGACCGACCGCGCGAGATCCGCGGTACAGCGTCTGCACCGGGCCGGCATCGGCTTCACGATTACGTCGAGCCGCCCCGCGATCGGCATGCGCTTCCTGATCGAGCCGCTGGCGCTCTGGCTGCCGGTCGGCCCGTTCAATGGCTCCTCGATCGTCGATCCCGAGATGAATCCGGTCGAGCAGCATTTGATTCCGCCGGGCGCGGCCGAACGTAGCTTGCAAATCCTCCGCGAGTTCGGCGCCGACATCTGGCTGTTCACCGCCGACAAATGGCTGATCGACAAGCCTGATGGCCAATACGTGGCACACGAGCAGCACACGATCCGCTCCGATCCGACCATCGTCACGGATTTTTCGCCGTATCTCGCGACCGCCTGCAAGATCGTCGGCGCCAGCGCCGACGCGGCGGGCCTCGAAGCTTGCGAGAAGGCGATGCAGAAGGCGCTCGGCAGCGAGGCGACCGCAGTGCGTTCGCAAACCTATTATCTCGACATCACCCCGCCCGGCTTTGACAAGGGCACCTTCGTGCAAGCCATGGCCAGGCGCCTCGGCATTGCAACGGACGCAGTCGCCACCATCGGCGACATGCAGAACGACCTCGCGATGTTCCGCGTCAGCGGCACCTCGATCGCGATGGGCAACGCGGCCGACAACGTCAAGGACCAGGCCACCCACGTCACCGCGTCCAACGAGCAGGACGGTTTTGCGGAGGCAATGGAGATGATCTTGAAGCGGAACGGGAGTGGTTGAGGCCCGACGGGACGAGACTCGACTGGCGCCGCAATGGAAGTGCGTTCCCTCCCCCTTGTGGGGGAGGGTTAGGGAGAGGGGTAGCCCAGGAAAAGGTGCCGTTGTTGATGATGCGCCGAGGACCGGTGCGCTACCGAAAGAATCCCCGTGTGACACCCCCCTCCCTGCCCCTCCCCCACAAGGGGGGAGGGAACGGAGAGATCGCCGCCAACCTCACTTCGACCGCTGCATCGCAGGCTTCTCGCTGCCCTGCCTTGCCGCGGACAGATTATGCGCGGTGTTGACCAGCGCGATATGCGTCAGCGCCTGCGGGAAATTGCCGGTCTGACGCCTGGCGCCTGAATCATATTCCTCGGCCAGCAGCCCGACGTCATTCGCGATACCGATCACGCGATCGAACAAGCTCTGCGCCTTGTCGAGATCGCCCGCCAACACATGAGCATCGGCCAGCCACAGGCTGCAGGCGAGGAAAGCGCCTTCGAGCGGCGGTTGCCCCGCAGGCACCTCGCGAGGATCGTGCCGCAGCACAAAGCCGTCGCGCAGCATGTGCTTTTCGACCGCCGCGATGGTGCCGCGAATGCGCGGATCTTCCGCCGGCAGGAAGCCGACCGCCGGCAGCAGCAGCACGCTGGCATCGAGCAGCTTCGAGCCGTAGGATTCGACAAAGGCGTTTTCGGTCGCGTCGAAACCCCGGTTGCAGACGTCGCGATGAATGGCATCGCGCAAGGTGCGCCAGTGCAGCAGCGGGGCCTTGAAACCGAAGGTCTCGGCGCTCTTGATGCCGCGGTCGAAGGCGACCCAGGTCATCACCTTGGAGAAGACATAGTGCTTCGGCTGTCCGCGCCGCTCCCAGATGCCATGATCGGGCTGGTCCCAGACTTCGGCGAGATGCTTGAGCACGGCGCATTCCAGCGCCCAAGTCGTCTTGTCGTCGAGCTTGAGCTTGGCCATGCGCGACTGGTGGAAGGCGTCGATCAGCTCGCCGTAGACGTCGAGCTGGAGCTGCGCATGTGCGGCATTGCCGACGCGCACCGGCTGCGCGCCCTCGTAGCCGTCGAGCCAGGTCGCCTCCCATTCCAACAGCCGCCGCTGGCCCCAGATGCCGTACATGATCTGCATGTTCGCCGGTGAGCCTGCAGCGGCACGCAACAGCCAATTGTGCCAAGCCGAGGCTTCCTCGGTGTAACCCGAGTTCATCAGCGCCAGCAGCGTGAAGGTGGCATCGCGCAGCCAGCAGAAGCGGTAGTCCCAATTCCTGGCGCCGCCGAGCTTCTCCGGCAACGAGGTGGTCGGCGCCGCGACGATGCCGCCGGTCGGACCGAACGTCAGCGCCTTGAGTGTGATCAGCGAGCGCACGATCAGGTCGCGATAGTCGCCATCGCGATTGCAGTGGCTGCACCAGCCTTGCCAGAATTTTTCCGTCTCCTGAAGCGCGAGCTCCGGGTCGATCGGCGGGGGCGGCTCGAGATGCGAGGGGCCGTAGGTCAACACGAACGGCACGGTCTCGCCGGCCTTCACCTCGAAATCGGAAACCGTGGTCAGATCCTCCCCGCGGGTCTTCGCCGGCGTCCGCAGCACGGTCATGTCCTGCCCGGCGACCGCCAGCAGGGAATGGTCGATCCGCCGCACCCACGGAATGTCGACGCCGAAGCTGAAGCGGATCACGAGCTCCATCCGCATCTTCACCGTGCCGCTGACACCGCGCACCAGCCGCACGATGTCCGAGGCCTTGCCGCGCGGCGGCATGAAGTCGATCAGCGCAACGGTGCCACTCTTCGTCTCGAAGCGCGTTTCGAGGATGAGGGTGTCGCCGAGATAGCGGCGCGACGTCGCGGTGACGTCCTCGCCCGGCGCGATCAGCCAGCGGCCGTTCTTGTGCGTGCCGAGGAGCGCGGCAAAGCAGGCGTCGGAATCGAAGGCCGGCCAGCACAGCCAGTCGATCGAGCCGTTGCGGCCGACCAGCGCCGCGGTCTCGCAGTCGCCGATCAGCGCATAGTCCTCGATTTTCTGAGACAATGTCGTGCGAGCCTCGAAAACGACGTCCAGTGACCCCGCCGATCAACGCCCGCCGGGCAACGAGCGTTCCCGCGTCGCGGCCTTCAAAGCCGCGAGATCCACCTTCGAGGCGATCTTGTCGAGCGTCACAGGCAGGCGCTGGCGCCAGTTCGGATGCTCGTCGATCGTGCCGGGAATGTTGGGCTGGTCGATCACGCCGAGCAGATCCTCCAGCGACACCGCAAGCAGCCGCGACGGCGTGCGCGACAGGAAGGCGAGCACCGAATAGACATCATTGGCGCGGATGCCGTTGGCACGCAGGATCTCGTCGAGCAGACCGAGCGCATCCCAGCGGGCCTGATCGTTCTCGCCGGGATCGAGCCCGAGCGAGCGCTTCATCTTGAGATCGCTGAAGGAGCGCCAGCCGGCATAGGTCGACAAATCATGCGTGTTCAGCGTCACCAGCGCGTTGGGCCGGTAGTGGTCGACGGGCCGGAAATGGCCGGCATCATCGCGCTCGAACATCATGACGAGGTAGGACCAGATGCCGAAATCCTGCATGGTCTCGCGAAAGCCCTCGGGCACCGTGCCGAGGTCTTCGCCGATCACGATGCACTTATGGGCCGCGCTCTCGCGCGCCACGGTCGCCAGCAGCGCCTCGAACGGCATCTGCACATAGGCGCCGTTGTCGGGCTTGAAGCCGCGCGGCACCAGATACAGCCGCTTCAAGCCCAGCACGTGATCGAGACGGATGGCCCCGGAATGGCGCATCGAAGCCGCGAGCATGTCGGCGAACGGCACGAAGGACTGCGCCTCCAGGCCGCCGGCATTAAAGCCGGCAAGACCCCAATCCTGGCCGATGGTGTTGAGCACGTCCGGCGGCGCGCCAACGGCGAGATGGCGGGAGATCGCCCCCTGCTCGTTCCAGGCATCGAAGCCGTTCGACTGCACGCCGACGGCAACGTCGAGATAGAGTCCGACCCGCATGCCGAGCTGACTGGCCAGCTCCTTGGCCGCATGCAACTGGCTATCGGCCGTCCATTGCACGAATTCGACGAACTCGACCTCGTGCTTGTCCGGGCCATTGCGCAGCTCGGCGCATTTCGTCTCATCCGGCTTTTGCCATTCCATCGGCCATTCCCACCACGGCGCCGCGAAACGATGGCGTAGCACCTCGAAGCAGGCAAAACGGGACAACAGCGGCGCGCGAGCCGCGCGGAAGGCGTCGAACTGGTTGCGGCGGACGCCGCTCGCGCTTTTCACGAAGCCGTCGAAGGCAGCGCGGAGGCCGAGCCATTTCAAGGCCGCCATGTCGGGATAGGGCACACGATCACCGTCGCGGAGCCGCGCGGCGGTCGCGGCCGCGTCGGGGACGAGGTCGGCGGAAAATTCCGGGATCGCCTCGACGTCGACATAGAGCGGATTGAGAAACAGCCGGCTGTTCGGCGAATAAGGGCTGCAATCGGCCGGATGGTCGTCGAACAACACATGCAGGGGATTGAGCCCGACGCCGTCGGCCCCCAGCTGCTTGGCGAGCCGGACGAGACCGGCGAGGTCGGTGAAATCGCCGATGCCCCAATTGCGGTCCGACCGGACGCTGTAGAGCTGC
The DNA here is from genome assembly GCF_055807555.1 of Bradyrhizobium sp. Ken64. NCBI lineage: Bacteria > Pseudomonadati > Pseudomonadota > Alphaproteobacteria > Hyphomicrobiales > Nitrobacteraceae > Bradyrhizobium > Bradyrhizobium sp. Ken64. The sequence continues at coordinate 19,066 of NZ_JBVVPA010000003.1, forward strand.
ACGGCAAGCAGCCAGCCCCGATCGAAATCGCCGCAGAAGGCCCGCTCCGGCGCCACGATCATCGGCACTTCTTCCGTCACGCCTTCGGCATCGGTCAGCGTCAGGCGGTGATAGCCGAGCGGCAGGTCGGCCGGCCAGGCAATCACGGGCTCGCGCGTCTCACCTTGCGCGATCAAATTGCCGTTGCCGGTCATCTTCCATTTGAGCGGCGGCGCACCGATCGTCACCAATTCGGTGCGCGGATGTCCCAAGGCGCGTACCACCACGGGCCCGCTGACGAAGCGGTAAACCCGCTTTTCCGGCAGCGCGTCGAGGATGGATTTGAGGGCCACGGGATCGGTGACCCGCAGCTTTCCGAGGGCATCGACGAATTCGGATTGAACGCCCTTGATCCGGGCTTGAGCTAAAAGATCCATTCGGCACGCAGCTTGCAAGCCATTTTCTGGCCGGGGGAATTGATTTTAACGAGGTCGCTGAGGAGGTTAGTCAGGGTTAACTCGCAAGCCGGGCCTGCCGTTCCCCACGGAACCAATGACACACAAGCGGCTTTCTATAGTGGTATCAAGCGTAGGTTCCCGGCAAGGGAAACGGGCTCCTGCTTTCTTGTCAATGGCATCACCGTGAACAAGACAATTCAAACTGTCGAGAGTGCCGCAGCGGGCAGCACTTTCCTCATCGAAGACGTCTATCCCCTGATCGACGGCGGGCGCTTCCCCGTGAAGCGGATCGCGCGCGAACCGGTCGAGGTCTGGGCCGACATCTACCGCGACGGCGACGCCGTGATCGGCGCAGCGCTGATCTGGCGACAGGAGCAGGACCGCGAATGGCAGAGCGAGCCGATGATCCCGCACGGCAATGACCGCTGGTCAGGCGCGTTCACACCGGTCGAGCCCGGCAAATATGTCTATGCGATCGAAGCCTGGACCGACGAATTCGCCACCTGGTCGCACGCAGTCGCGCGCAAGCAGCGCTCCGGTGCCGACGTCACGCTCGATGCGATCGAGGGCGCCGGCCTTCTGACCAAGGCTCATGGCGCGCAGCAGGACGCCGCCGCCGTCATCGTCAGGCAATGCGAGGACTATCTTCAGACCGGCGACGTTGCCCCGCTGCTGGCAACCGAGCTCGGCGCAGCCATGGCGGAGAGCCAGTCGCGGCCTGATCTCACGCGCTCGGCGCTATTCCCGCTGCACGTCGACCGCGACAAGGCGCGCTTCGGCGCGTGGTATCAGATGATGCCGCGCAGCCAGAGCGTGGTGCCAGGACAGCACGGCACGCTCCGCGACTGCATCGCGCGGGTGCCCGACATCGCCGCAATGGGCTTTGACGTGCTCTACTTCACGCCGATTCACCCCATTGGCCGCACCCGGCGCAAGGGCCGCAACAACGCGCCGGTGGCGGGCGACGGCGATCCCGGCTCGCCCTATGCGATCGGCGCCATCGAGGGCGGGCACGATGCGCTGCATCCCGAACTCGGCACGATCGAGGATTTTCGCGCGCTGGTCGCGACCTGCCTGGAATACGGCCTCGAGCTCGCGCTCGACTTCGCCGTGCAATGCTCGCCGGACCACCCGTGGCTGACGCAGCATCCGGAATGGTTCAAATGGCGCCCGGATCGCTCGGTGCGGACGGCTGACGGGCCCTATTCCGATATCGTGATCCCCGATTTCGCGTCCGTCGACCGGGCTGGCCTGTGGAACGCGTTTCGCGACGCCATGCTGTTCTGGATCGACCACGGCGTCACCATCTTCGCCATCGACAATCACGACACCGCGCCGATCGCCTTCTGGGAGTGGCTGATCCGCGACATCCGCCGCCGGCATCCCGAGGTGATCCTGTTCTCCAAGACGTTCGCGCGCCCGAAGCTGATGAAGGGCCTCGCCAAGCTCGGCTTTGCACAATCGTTCAGCTATTTCCCCTGGCGCACGGCGAAGTGGGAGCTGGAGCAATATCTCGGCGAGCTGACGCGCTATCCCGAACGTGATTTCTATCGGCCGAACCTGTTCGTGAATACGCCCGATCTCTTGCCCTATCATCTCCAGGGCGGCGAGACATGGGCGTTCAAATCGCGCGTTGCGCTGGCCGCGACCTTGTCCGGCAATTATGGCGTCTACGGCGGGTTCGAGCTGCTGGAGCACGACGCGATCCCCGGCCGCGAGGAATATCTCGACTCAGAGAAATACCAGATCAAGCAGCGCGACTGGAACAAGCCCGGCCATATCAAGACCTACATCGCGGATCTCAATCGCATCCGCAACGAGAATTCTGCGCTTCAGCAGACGGCGAACCTGCGCTTCCTCGGCATCGAAGACGGCGAGACGATCACCTTCGTCAAGGAAGCGACCGATCCGGCCAACATCATCGTGATCGTGATTGCACTGTCGCGCGACGTGCGCGAATTCTGGTTGCCGCTCGGCGACGTCACGGTTGACGCCGGTGGGCAGCGACACCATGTGTCGGCACTCGAAAACCTCCTCACCGGCGAACAGGCCCGCATCGAATGGGGCGGGATCAGGTTGCGTATCGATCCCGAGCGCGATCCGGCGCTGCTGTTCCGCTGCCTGGCGTAAAGGCGCACGCCATGAACGTATTGTCTTCCGTCGACACCAAGAAAGCCGAGGCTGCCGAGATCGTGGATGAACTCTGGTACAAGGACGCCATCATCTATCAGCTTCACGTCAAGGCGTTTGCGGATAGCAATCATGACGGCATCGGCGATTTCGCAGGGCTGACCGAGAAGCTGCCTTATCTCCAGGAGCTCGGCGTCACCGCGCTGTGGCTGCTGCCGTTCTATCCTTCGCCCGGCCGCGACGACGGCTACGACATCGCCGACTACGGTGCGGTCAATCCCGATTTCGGGACGATGAAGGATTTCAAGCGCTTCATCCAGGAAGCGCAGAAGCGCGGGCTGCGCGTCATCACCGAGCTTGTCGTCAATCACACCTCGGACCAGCACAATTGGTTCAAGCGCGCGCGCCGCAGCCCTCCGGGCTCGAGCGCCCGCAACTGGTATGTCTGGAGTGACACCGACCAGAAATACCAGGGCACCCGCATCATCTTCACCGACACCGAGAAGTCGAACTGGACCTGGGATCACGAGGCCGGCGCGTTCTACTGGCACCGCTTCTTCTCGCACCAGCCGGATCTCAATTTCGACAATCCGCGCGTCGTCAGCGCCCTGATCCAGGTGATGAAGCGCTGGCTGGACGCCGGTGTCGACGGCTTCCGTCTGGACGCCATTCCCTATCTCTGCGAGCGCGAAGGCACCTCGAACGAGAACCTGCCCGAGACGCATGCCATCATCAAGCGGCTGCGCCACGAGCTCGATTCCTACTCCAAGGGCAAGCTGCTGCTGGCGGAAGCCAACCAATGGCCGGAGGACGTGCAGGAATATTTCGGCCGCGGCGACGAGTGCCACATGGCCTATCACTTCCCGCTGATGCCGCGCATCTACATGGCGATCGCGCAGGAGGACCGTTTCCCGATCACCGACATCCTGCGCCAGACGCCGGACATTCCCGCAAGCTGCCAATGGGCGCTGTTCCTGCGCAATCATGACGAGCTGACGCTGGAGATGGTGACAGACGTCGAGCGCGACTATCTGTGGACCACCTACGCCAACGATCCGCGCGCCCGCATCAATGTCGGCATTCGCCGGCGCCTCGCGCCGCTGATGGACAACGACCGGCGCAAGATCGAGCTGATGAACTCGCTGCTGCTGTCCTTCCCCGGCACGCCGATCATCTATTACGGCGACGAGATCGGGATGGGCGACAACATCTATCTCGGCGACCGCAACGGCGTGCGTACGCCGATGCAGTGGAGCCCGGACCGAAACGGCGGCTTCTCGCGCTGCGACCCGGCCCGCCTCTATGCGCCGCTGATCATGGATCCCGTCTACGGCTACGAATCGGTGAATGTGGAGGCGCAGTCGCGCAGCCTGTCCTCGCTGCTCAGCGCCACCAAGCGCCTGATCTCGGTGCGCAAATCGACGCTCGCCTTCGGCCGCGGCACCATGACCTTCATCCGCCCGGCCAACCGCGCCGTGCTGGCCTATGTCCGGCAGTACCGCGACGAGGTGATCCTCTGCGTCGCCAATCTGTCGCGCGCGGCCCAGGCGACCGAGCTCGATCTGTCGCCCTGGAAGGACCGCATCCCGCAGGAGATGCTCGGCCGCACGCGTTTTCCGGCGATCGGCGAACTGCCCTACATGGTCACGCTGGGGCCCTATGGCTTCTACTGGTTCCAGCTCACCGAGCGCGACAAGTCCGAGCCGGTGATGCCGCGCGCTGTCCCGGAATTCGAGACGCTGGTGGTGCCGGTGAACTCGACCTGGGTGTCGCTGGCGCGCGAGCGCGGCGTGTTCGAGCATGAGGTGCTGCCGGGATTCCTGTCGCGCACGCGCTGGTATCCGGAGCACAATCCCAAGCACATCAAGCCGACGCTGACCTCGGCGGTGCCGTTCTGCGACATCGGCGACAACAGGCCCTGGATCGCGTTCTTCGAGGCGGCGCAGGGCGACGTCACCACGCGCTACGTGCTGCCGATGCAGATCGAATGGGTGCGCTTCGACCGCGAACGCTTCAATCCCAGGGCGCTCGCCGCCGTGCGCCAGGGTGCCCGCGAAGGCACGCTGCTGGACGTCGCAACCGAGCAGATCTTCATTGGCCTGTTCCTGCGCAATCTGTCGCAGAACCTGGTGGTGGAAGAAAACAATCTGCGGCTGGAGTTCAAGGCGACCAGCCGGTTTGCCGAGTACACCATCAAGGAGCCCGAACGCATCCGCGCGATCGAGCAGTCGAACAGCACCGCGCTGGTCGACAACCAGTATGTCGCCAAGATCTATCGCCAGCTCGAAGCCGGCATCAATCCGGAGATCGAGATCGGCTCGTACCTCACCGAAATCGCCCGCTTTGCCAACACGCCGGCACTGCTCGGCAGCGTCGAGCTGGTCGAAGACGACCGTCGCAGCGCAGTCGGCGTGCTGCACGCCTATGTCGAGAACCAGGGCGACGGCTGGGGCGTCACCGCGGGCTATCTCGACCGCTATATCGACGAGCAGCGGGTGCTGCCCCCGGGCGAGATGCCCCGCGAGACCCAGGAGCAAGCGCCCTATCTGCACTTCATTACGCAGATCGGCCGGCGGCTTGCCGAGCTGCATGTGGCTCTGGCCGCCGCAAAGCCAAACGATCTCGTGCCGGAGCCGATTGGCTCCGCACAAATCAAGCGCTGGTCATCCGAGCTCAAGGCACGGGCCGAGCGGGTCTTCGAGCGGCTGGCCAGCAGCAGCGACGGCCTGCGAGAGGCAGATCGGCCGCTGATCAATCAGCTCGCCGCGCAGCGGGCGTCCCTGTCCGGCCGGCTCAACGCGCTATTATCTTCCGAGATCGGCGGGTTGAACATCCGTCATCATGGCGACTTCCGCCTCGGGCAAACTCTGATCGTGAAGGACGATATCTTCATCATCGACTTCGACGGAGATCCGCGTTCGCCGCTGGCCGACAAGCGGCGCAAGCTGCCTGCGGCGCGCGACGTTGCCGGCCTGATCCGCTCGATTGATCTTTCGGTTGACGCGGCGCTCCACCGCGCGCTCACGGGTGCTTCCGACGAACAGGGCCGGCTTACGGCTGCGCTCGACGAATGGCGCGAGCGCACCACCGCGACGTTCCTCACCGCCTACCGCGAAGCCATGACCGATCGGCGGCTGTGGCCGGAAGATCCGCAATCCGCGGCAGGCCTGTTAAGGTTTTTCCTGCTTGATCAAGCGTTCGAGGAAGTAGAGTACGAGCTGTCCCACCGGCCTGAGGGGCTCCATGCGCCGCTGTCCGGACTGCTTCGCATTCTGTCCAGTATCGAGAGCGAAGCCCATGCCTAAACTCCCTGCCGAGGCCTATGCGATCATCGAGGGTCGCCACTCCGATCCCTTCCACTATCTCGGGCTGCACCCCGAGGGCGACAAGAGCGTGGTGCGCGCGTTTCTTCCCGATGCCTCCAATGTCGAAGCGGTGGGCGAGCACGGCGAGGTGGCGAAGCTCGATCGCGTCCATGATGCCGGCCTGTTCATCGGCGCTCTCCCGAACGGCGCGAAGCACTACCAGCTCCGCGCCAAGTTCGGCGACAACGTCATCGAATTCGAGGACACCTATCGCCTTCCGCCGATCCTGACCGATTTCGACCTCTATCTGCTCGGCGAAGGCACCCACCAGCGCCTTTACGACAAGCTCGGCGCGCATCCGATGCGGCTCGAAGGCATCGATGGCATCGGCTTCGTGGTGCTGGCGCCGAACGCCCGGCGTGTCTCCGTGGTCGGCGACTTCAACTTCTGGGACGGACGGCGCCATCCGATGCGGGTGCGGGGCGCGGGCTATTGGGAATTGTTCATCCCGCACGCCAAGGCCGGCGACCACTACAAGTTCGAAATTATCGGACCGCATGGCCATCTGCTTCCGTTGAAGTCCGATCCGATGGCGTTTGCGAGCGAGGTGCGGCCGAAGACCGCTTCCATCGTGTTCGACGAAGCGCATCTGCCGCGGCCGCGACCGGCGCCCGACGGCATCAACGCGTTGTCCGCGCCGATGTCGATCTACGAGGTCCATCTCGGCTCGTGGCGGCGCAAGAACGGCAATGAATGGCTGACCTATCGCGAACTGGCCGAGCAGCTGCCGGCCTACGCCCGCGACATGGGCTTCACCCATCTCGAATTCCTCCCCGTCAGCGAGCATCCTTTCGACGGCTCTTGGGGCTATCAGCCGACCGGCCTGTATGCGCCAACCAGCCGCTTCGGCACGCCCGAGGATTTTGCCGCGCTGGTCGATGCCTGCCACCGCGAAGGCGTCGGCGTGCTGCTCGACTGGGTGCCCGGCCACTTCCCGGACGATCCGCACGGGCTCGGTAGTTTCGACGGTACAGCGCTATACGAGCACGCCAATCCGCTCCAGGGCCGCCACCTCGATTGGGGCACGCTGATCTACAATTACGGCCGCACCGAAGTGACGAACTTCCTGGTCTCGAACGCGCTGTTCTGGCTCGAGCGCTACGCGATCGACGGACTGCGCGTCGATGCCGTCGCGTCCATGCTCTACCTCGACTACAGCCGTCCGCCCGGCGCGTGGATTCCGAACCAGCATGGCGGCCGGGAGAACATCGAGGCGATCGCGTTCCTGCGCCGCTTCAACACCGAGCTGTTCGCGCGTTTCCCGCAGGCGACCACGGCCGCCGAAGAGTCCACCGCCTGGCCGCAGGTCTCGCGCCCGGTCGAGTTCGGCGGGCTCGGCTTCGGCTACAAGTGGAACATGGGCTGGATGCACGACACGCTGAACTACATCAGCAAGGACCCGATCCACCGCAAGCATCATCACGGCGACATCCTGTTCGGCCTGCACTACGCCTTCTCGGAAAACTTCGTCCTGCCGCTGTCGCATGACGAGGTCGTGCACGGCAAGCGCTCGATCCTGGGGCGCATGCCCGGCGACGAATGGCAGCGCTTCGCGAACTTGCGTGCCTATTACAGCTTCATGTTCGGCCATCCCGGCAAGAAGCTGCTGTTCATGGGCGCCGAGATCGCGCAAAGCCGTGAGTGGAATCACGACCAGTCGCTCGACTGGCACCTGCTCGAGTACAAGCCCCATTCAGGCATCCAGGCGCTGATCCGCGATCTCAACCGGCTCTATCGCGCGGTACCCGCCCTGCACCAGATGGACTGCGAGCAGGCCGGCTTCGAATGGCTGATCACCGACGACGCCAACCGCAACGTGTTCGCCTGGCTGCGCAAGGGATTTGACGAGCACGCCCGGTGCATGGTGATCGTCAACTTCTCACCCAACGTCTATCGCAACTACCGCGTCCGCGCGTCCCTCGGTGGCAAGTGGAAGGAAGTGTTCAACTCGGACTCCGCCCATTACGGCGGCAGCAATGTCGGCAACATCGGCGAAGTCCATGCCGTCGATGGCGAGCTCCGCCTCACCATTCCGCCGCTCGCCGCGATCTTCCTCGTTCCGGAAAGCTGAACGATGCGCCTGACTGCTGGATCGCCCGCACGCCTCGGCGCAAGCTGGGACGGACGCGGCACCAATTTCGCGCTGTTCTCCGCCAACGCGCAGAAGGTCGAGCTGTGCCTGTTCGACATGCAAGGCCGCCGCGAACTCGAGCGCGTCGAGCTGCCGGAGCGCACCGAGGATGTCTGGCACGGCTATCTCAACGACGTCTCGCCCGGCCAGCTCTACGGCTATCGCGTGCATGGCCCCTACGAGCCGGAGCACGGCCACCGCTTCAACGCCAACAAGCTCCTGCTCGATCCCTATGCCAAGCGGCTTTCCGGGCGGCTGGTCTGGAGTGACGCGCATTTCGCCTATCGCACCGGAAGCCCGCGCGAGGACCTGTCGTTCGACCGGCGCGACAATGCGCGCGGCATGCCGAAGGCCGTCGTCGTCGACGAGACCTTCAACTGGGGCCGCCGCGAGATCCGGCCCAACATTCCCTGGGAAGACACCATCATCTACGAGGCCCATATCAAGGGACTGACACAGAAGCGCGACGACGTGCCGCCGAATTTGCGCGGCACCTATGGCGGCCTGTCCTCGCCGGCGATGATCGAGCACCTGAAGAAGCTCGGCGTCACGACGGTGGAGCTTCTGCCGGTGCACAGTTTCGTCGATGACCGCATCCTGGTGGAGAAGAAGCTCGCCAATTACTGGGGCTACAACACGCTGTCCTTCTTCGCGCCCGAGCAGCGCTATTCCCAGGACAACGCCCTCGATTCCTTCCGCACCACCGTTGCACGCCTGCACGATGCCGGCATCGAGGTGATGCTCGACGTCGTCTACAACCACACCGCCGAGGGCAATCACCTCGGCCCGACGCTGTGCTACCGCGGCATCGACAACGCCTCCTATTACTGGCTGAACCGCGAGAACCCGCGCTATTACGACGACTTCACCGGCTGCGGCTCCTCTTTGAACCTCACCCACCCGCGCGTGCTGCAGATGGTGATGGATTCACTGCGCTATTGGGTCGAGGTCTGCCACGTCGACGGCTTCCGTTTCGACCTCGCCACCACGCTGGCGCGCGGGCCGAACGGTTATGATCGCGGCAGCTCGTTCCTGACCGCGATCCGCCAGGACCCGGTGCTGGCGAGCGTCAAGCTCGTCGCCGAACCCTGGGACCTCGGCCTCGGCGGCTATCAGGTCGGCGCATTTCCCTCGCAATGGTCGGAGTGGAACGACCGTTACCGCAGTGCCATGCGCCGCTACTGGAGCGGCGAAGGCAGCCTGATCGGCGACATCTCCAGCCGCATGACGGCGTCCTCCGACCTGTTCAACCACGACGGACGGCGGCCGCGCGCCAGCGTCAACCACATCACCGTGCATGATGGTTTCACCCTCGCCGATCTCTTCAGCTACAACGAGAAGCACAACGAGGCCAATGGCGAGGACAATCGCGACGGCTCCAACGACAACCACAGCAACAATTGCGGTGTCGAGGGCCCGACCGACGATCCGCAAATCGTCAGCTTGCGCCGTCAGCTTCGCAAGAACGTGCTGGCTTGCCTCATGCTGGCGCAGGGCATTCCGCTGATCCTCGCCGGCGACGAGGTCGGGAATTCGCAATCAGGCAACAACAACGCCTATTGCCAGGACAACGAGGTTGGCTGGGTCGGCTGGGACAATCTCGGCAAGGACGGCGACGACATGGTCGATTTCGTCGCCGAACTCGCCGAGATCCGCCGCCGGTTCTCGCAGCTTCGCAGCCATCGCTGGCTCGACGGCCGCCCCAAGGACGGCATCTCCTACGGCGCGCTGTGGCTGACGCCGGCCGGCGACGAAATGACGGAAAGCGACTGGAAATTCCCGGAAGGGCGGTTCCTGTCCTATGTGATGGGGCCGATGGAACCGGGCAGCGCCGCGATCTTTATCGTACTCAACGCAGCCCCCGAAGAGATCGCATTCAAATTGCCAAAATTGACCGAATACAAGAGCTGGCAGCAAATCCTCAACACGACGGACGCCAAGCTGAACACGGTCGACTTCCAACCCGGAAGCGACAGCAAGGCGCCGCCGCGCTCCGTGCTCGCTTTCGCGGGGGCGCTATGAGGCCATCCTTCGGGGCGAGGCCGACAAAGGACGGCGTGTCGTTCCGGCTGTGGGCGCCTGCCGCGCGCCGTGTCGATCTCCTGCTCGACAGACGACACGCGATGCAGCGCCGGCAGGATGGCTGGTATGTCGCCGAGATTGCCAATCTGCCCGTCGGCAGCACCTACAAATTCAGGATCGACGACGAGATGGACGTGCCCGATCCGGCGTCTGCATTCCAACCCGACGACGTATTCGGCCCGAGCGAGGTGATCGATCATGACGCCTTCGCCTGGCGCGCATCCGATTGGCGCGGCCGCCCCTGGGAAGAGACGGTGCTGATCGAGACGCATGTCGGCACCTTCACCGCGGAAGGCACCTATCGTGCCATGATCGACAAGCTCGATCATCTCGTCGCGACCGGCATCACCGCGGTCGAGCTGATGCCGCTGGCCGACTTCGCCGGTCGTCGCGGCTGGGGTTATGACGGCGTGCTGTGGTACGCGCCCGACAGCGCCTATGGCCGTCCCGATGATTTGAAGACGCTGATCGACGAAGCACATCTGCGCGGGCTGATGGTGTTCCTCGACGTCGTCTACAATCATTTCGGCCCCGAGGGAAATTACCTCGGCCGCTACGCGCCGGCCTTTTTCACCGACGCGCACACGCCATGGGGCAGTGCGATCGATTATCGCGTGCCGCAGGTTCGCGCTTTTGCCGTCGAGAACGCGCTGTCGTGGCTCAGCGACTATTGCTTCGACGGCCTGAGGCTCGATGCCGCCAATCACATCATGGCAATCCCCGGCGAGCAATCGATGCTGCAAGACCTCAGCGTCGCCGCGGGCGAGCTTGCCAAGGCGACGGGGCGGCATATCCATCTCGTGCTGGAGAACGGCGACAACCGCGCGAGCCTGCTTGACGCCGCGCAGGAGCCTCCGAACGGCAAATATCGCGCCCAGTGGAACGACGACTACCACCATGCCTGGCACGTGATGCTGACGGGCGAGCTCGCCGGCTATTACGCGGACTATCAAACGCCTCGGCTCGATCTCGCACGCGCGCTCGCCTCCGGCTTCGTCTATCAGGGCGAAATCTCTGAATTCTGGGGCAAGAAGCCGCGCGGCGAGGACAGCGGCGAGCTGCCGCCAGCAACCTTCGTCAACTTCCTGCAAAACCACGACCAGGTCGGCAACCGGCCGCTCGGCGACCGGCTGGAGAGCCTGGCACCGCCCAAGCAGATCGAAGCAGCCCTCGCGGTGACCCTGCTCGCGCCGATGGTGCCGATGCTGTTCCAGGGCGAGGAGTGGGGCTCCACCGCGCCCTTCCCGTTCTTCTGCGACTTCCAGGGCGGACTGGCTGATGCCGTGCGCAAGGGACGCAGGCAGGAATACGCCTGGGCCTATGAGACGTACGGCGACGAGGTGCCCGACCCGCTCGATCCGGCAACGCCGCAATCGGCCGTGCTCGACTGGACCGGCCACACGTCGGAGCAGGACGCACGTCTCGCGCTGGTGCGGGAGCTGCTGGCACTCCGCCACAAGGAGATCGCGCCACGACTGAAAGGTGCGCGCTTCGGTGATTCCGCCGTGGCCGATAGCGGCCTGCTCACCGCACATTGGCACATGGGGGATGGCGCGACGTTGCGCCTCGTGGCCAATCTCTCCGACAAGGATGTCGCGTGTTCCGACGGCGGTGTGGGGACCCTGGTCTGGGGCGGCGCGACCGGCGACCGGCTTGCGCCCTGGTCGGTGGTCTGGCGCCTCGGAGGTTGACATGCCTCCAGCCATTCCTCTCGCAACCTACCGGCTTCAGCTCACCGCGGATTTCGACTTCGACAAGGCCGCCGCGGTCGTGCCCTATCTGAAGGCGCTGGGGATCACGCATCTCTACACCTCGCCGGTGATGAAGGCCCGCAAGGGCTCGACCCACGGCTATGACACCGTCGATCACAGCCAGTTCAATCCGGAGCTCGGCGGCGAGGCCGGCTTTGCGCGGCTGAGCGAGGCGCTGACGCGACACGACCTCGGCCTCATCATCGACTTCGTACCGAACCATGTCGGCGTGCACTTTGCCGACAATCCCTGGTGGCTGGACGTGCTGGAATGGGGCCAGGCCTCGCCGCACGCCGTCTCCTTCGATATCGACTGGGATCAACTGGCTTTCCGCGCCCGCGGCGGCGTGCTGCTGCCGATCCTCGGAGCATCCTATGGCGAAGCGCTCGAGAGCGGCGATATCGAGCTGCGCTACGATCCCGACGAAGGTAGTTTTTCCGCCTGGTATTTCGAGCACCGCTTGCCGATCGCGCCGGAGCGCTATGGCGAGATGCTGCGGATGATCGTGAAGGAAGCCGACGCCGCCGAGACCGAGGCCGGCAAGCGCCTGCTGTCGCTCGCGGCGCGCTACACGGGACTGCGCCGTCCCAACCGCAAGGAAGCGCCCGGCTTCAAGGCGGAGCTCAAGGAGATCGCAGGCGGCGCCGATATCATCGCGCGCGGCCTTGGCGCCTATCGCGCCGCCAAGGACCGCGCCGCGCAGACGCTGGCGCTGCATCATCTGCTGGAGCGCCAGCACTACAAGCTCGGGCACTGGCGGCTTGCCTCGAGCGACATCAACTATCGCCGCTTCTTCGACGTCAACGGGCTCGCCGGCATGCGCGTCGAGGATCCCGGCACGTTCGCCGCCACGCACCGGCTGGTGAAGCAACTCATTGCCGACGGCAAACTGCAAGGCATCCGGCTCGATCATATCGACGGCCTGCGCGATCCCGCGCAATATTGCCAGCGGCTGCGCCGGCTGGTGCGCGACGCGCAGGGCACCACCAGGCCGTTCTATACGGTGATCGAGAAGATCCTGTGCGAGCACGAGCGCCTGCCGCATTTCGCCGGCGTCCAGGGCACCACCGGCTATGAGTGGATGAATGCCATCACCCACGTTCTGGTCGACCCCAAGGGACTGGAGGCGCTGGACGAGACCTGGCGGCAGATCAGCAACCGGCCGCCGCGGCTCGCGCCTTACGTCAAGGACGCCAAAAGGCGCGTGCTGGAGACACTACTGACCAGCGAATTCACAGTTCTGACGCGCCTGCTGGCGCGCATCGCCAACGGGCACTACTCGACCCGCGACTTTTCCGCCGACAGCCTGCGGCAGGCGCTCGAGCTCTACGTGCTTCATTTCCCGGTGTACCGCACCTATTTGACGACAGGCGCGCCGACGGCGAACGATCGCAAGCTGATCGACGACACCATCGAGGCCGCGCGCCGGGAATGGTTCGCCGCGGACGAAGGCATTTTCGACTTCCTGCGCGACGCGCTCACCATGGACTTGCTCAAGCCCGGCCGTCCCCCGCACAGCGCGCCGCGCGTGCGCCGCTTTGCGCTGAAGGTACAGCAATTCACCGGACCGATGATGGCGAAGTCGCTGGAGGACACCGCCTTCTATCAATTCCACCGGCTGCTCGCCCTGAACGAAGTCGGCGGCGATCCCGCGAGCAAGGGGCTCACCATTCCCGCTTTCCACGAGACCATGCAGGCCCGCGCCCGGGAATGGCCGCAAGGGATGACGGCGACCGCCACGCACGACACCAAACGCGGCGAGGACGCCCGCGCGCGGATCGCGGCCTTGAGTGAAATTCCCGGCGAATGGACCAGCGCCGTGGCGCGCTGGAAAGTCCTGAACGCGCCGCACCTCGCGCTCGACGGCAATCTGCGCGCTCCCTCGGCAACGTTCGAATACATGCTCTACCAGACGCTGCTCGGCGCCTGGTCCCTCCAGGAGCCGGCCGGTGCCGGTTTCGTCGCGCGTATCCAGGCGTATGCGCTCAAGGCCGCCCGCGAGGGCAAGGAGGAGACCAGCTGGCTCAACCCGCACGAGGCCTACGAGAACGGCGTCCATAGCTTCATCGCGAAGATCCTCGATCCCGCGCTGTCAGGCGAATTCCTGGAGGCGCTGCAAACCCTGGCTCGCCGCGTCGCGCTGCTCGGTGCGCTGAACGCGCTGAGCCAGCTCACGCTCAAGGCGACACTGCCGGGCGTGCCCGACTTCTACCAAGGCACCGAATTCTGGGACCTCTCGCTGGTCGATCCCGACAACCGCCGCCCGGTGGATTTTTCCGCACGACACGCGGCGCTGGGCACGCTGGAGAATCCGGATTGGAATCATCTGATCCAGAGCTGGCCGGACGGCCAGCTCAAGCTGGCCTGGACGCGGCACCTGCTCAAGCTGCGCAACGAGTTGCCGGACGTCTTCGCGCGAGGCGACTACCAGCCGCTTCAGGTGCAGGGCGCACATGCCGACCATGTCGTGGCGTTTGCCCGCCGCCACGGCCGGGCTGCGGCGATCGTCGCGGTCGGGCGCCAGTTCGCACCTTTCACGCAAGCAGGACGCGAATGGCCGGCGCTCGATGGAGCCGACGCCACTATCGACGTCACGGGCTATAGCGTGCCGGGTTTCGCCGGGAACGATCTGCCGCTCGCGCAGGCGCTTCGCGGTTTTCCCGCTTCTGTCATCCCGGCGCGCCCAGCGGGTGTGGCGAAGCCGGGGCGACAGCGCACCCGCGCTTGAACGCTAGCTCTTCCCGTCTTTGCCCAACAGCAACTGGCCGCGCTTGCGGATCGTGGCCCGCGCCATCTCGGCAAAGCGCTGCAATAGCCAGGGCAGCACCACCTGCACCTTGACATGGTCGTCGGCGACATCGACCTGGCCGCTCGCAATCTGCCCCAGCGCGCGGATACGGAAATTCATGCTGTCGCCGTTCCAGCGCTCCTCCTCGACCTGCATCACGGGAATGCTGGCGGCAGCACGGCCGAGCCCGGTCTTGAGACGACGCACCGCCTCCTCGCGGCCGAGGCGGTGGGGAATAGAGACGACAAGCGGTGCTGACATGGCTCTGCCCGGTTAGTGATTGAACCTCACATAATCATGCCCCCGGACACCGCAAAGGTTCCATGCAAGTGGAGCGTGCAACCGGTGTTTCATTGGGGGAACTTTAAAACCTGCGGCAAGTTGCCCTCGCACCACGGGACAGGTTGCAAGAGACCCTTCCAACGAAGGGCTGGAGGAGATTTGGCATGTCTATCGGTACGATCATTCTGATCATTTTGGTCATCGCGCTGCTCGGCGGCTTCAGCGGCATCGGCGGCGGCCCGTTCTACGGCACCGGCTATTACGGCGGCGGCGGCCTCGGGCTCGTCATCGTCATCCTGCTGATCCTGCTGCTGCTGGGACGGATCTAGCCGAGTTCGGTAGGTGGGTTAGCCGCAAGGCGTAACCCACCTCTTTTCTTTCCGCGTCAACAGAAGTGGTGGGTTACGCTTCGCTAACCCACCCTACTCTTTTTCGCCGCGAGCTTCTTGATCGCCGCCTTGATCGACGCGGCTGCATCGTCGTAGCCATCCCACGCCTTCGATCGCGCCAGCAAGCCCGGCACCGTTCGCACCGTGTACCGCTTCGGATCGAGGTCGCTCTTCACCTGCGCCCACGTGACCGGCATCGACACAGTCGCACCATCGCGCGCGCGGGGGGACAGCGGGGCCACCGCCGTCGACATGCGATCGTTGCGCAAATAGTCCAGGAAGATCTTTCCCGTTCGCAGCTTCTTCGACATGTTGAGCAGATAGCGCTCGGGATCGTCGTCCGCCATCCACTGGCAAACGCCTTGCGCGAAGGCCTTCGCCTCTTTCCAGCTCACCTGATCGCGGACGCCATGACGCAGCGGTACCACGACGTGCAGGCCCTTGCCGCCGGTGGTCTTGCAGAAGCTTTCCATGCCGATGTCGGTCAGCCGCTGCCGCATCTCCTTGGCGGCCTCGACGACCTCGGCGAAGACGACGTCGGGCGCCGGATCGAGATCGAACACCAGCCGGCCCGGAGTATCGTAGGCGTAGGGCGCGCAATTCCAGGGATGCAGCTCGACGCCGCCAATCTGCGCCACGGCGGCGAGCCCTTCGATGCGGTCGATCTGCAAATAGGGCTTGCGGTCGCCGGAGACCCGCGCGAGCTCCAGAAGGTTCGAGGTGCCCTGCATGGCGTGGCGCTGGAAGAAGCATTCGCCCTTGATGCCGTCAGGGGCGCGGATCAGCGAGCACGGACGGCCCTTCAGGTGGACGATCATCCATTCGCCGACGGCTTCGAGATAGCGCGCGAGATCCAGCTTGGTGACGGGATCGCCATTGCCGTCGTCCGGCCAGAGCTCCTTGTCCGGCTTGGAAATGACGACTCCCATCACTTCGGCACTGCCGCCGGCCTGGGCCGTTCGCGCGCCGGTCTTCGCTTTCGCGCGCCGCTTCGAAGAGGGCTCGGCAAGCTCGGTATCGACCGGTGTCTCGGCCTCGACCTCCTCCGCCGGCTTGTCCTGCCGCAGACCCTTGAAGGCGGCCTGGCGGATATTGCCGTCGGCGGTGAAGCCGGCGAACTCGATCTCCGCCACAAGCTCCGGCTTCAGCCAGTGCACCTCGCGCGCCTTTTTCGGCGCGTTCTTGCCGCCGAATGGGCTTTGCTTGGCCTCCATGGCCTTCAAGGACGGCATGATGCGCTTGACCTTGTCCGCGCCGAAGCCGGTGCCGACCATGCCGACGAAGGCGAGATGATCACCGCGGTGTACGCCGGCCATCAGCGAACGGAATTTGCCATTGGTGGTCTTGTAGCCGCCGATCACGACCTCATGGCCGGCGCGGCATTTGGCCTTGGTCCAGCTTTCTGTCCGCCCCGAACGATAAGGCGCATCGAGCTTCTTCGACACCACGCCCTCGAGCTCGAGCTTGCAGGCCGATTGCAGCACGGCGTCGCCGCCGCTTTCGAAATGCTCGACATAGCGGATCTGGCTTGATTTTTTCTTGCGTGCCTCCAGGAGCTCCTTGAGGCGGTCCTTGCGCTCACCGAGCGGCAGCCGCCGCAAATCGAGGCCTTCGGCGAACAACAGGTCGAAGGCGAAAAAGATGAGCTCGTCGGTCTTGCCCTCCGACAGCGCGGCCTGGAGCGACGAAAAGTTCGGTGCCCCGTTATGATCGAGCGCGACGATCTCGCCGTCGACCATCATATCCGGCAACGCGCCCGCTTCCTTCGCGATGCTTGCGAATTTTCCGGTCCAGTCGAGGCCTTTGCGCGTCTTCAACGTCGCCTTGCCGCCCTCGACCCGCAGCTGCACGCGGTAGCCGTCGAACTTGATTTCGTGGCACCAGCCATCGCCGCCCGGCGGGCGCTCGACCGAGGTGCAGAGCTGCGGCGCGACGAAATCCGGCATTTCCGCCTTCTTCGCGGTCGTCGCGGTTGTGGCTTTCTTCTTTGCCGTCTTGCCGGTCTTCAACGCCGCGCGGGGTGCCGGCTTGACCGTGCGCTCTTTCGCCTCGTCCGCCCGGTTGGACTGCCAGACCGCGTCGGCCTTGGCCTTGGTGCCCTTCGCCAGCATGAACGGTTTTGGTGCTCGCCCCTTGCCTTCGGCGATCTGATCCATCGCGCGGCCGGAGGCGACCGATTTGTCCTCCTCGAGAATGTCGTTGTCTGCGCCCTCGCGAACATATTCGTCGCGATGCTTGATCAGGAGCCAATTGGTTCGTTGGCCGCCGGTGCGGTCGTTGCGCATGCGCACCAGGACCCAGCTGCCGTGCAGCTTCTCGCCATGCAGGGTGAACTTCAGATCGCCCTTCTTGAAACCGCGTTCGGGATCTTCGGATTCCCAGGTGCCGCGATCCCAAAGCATGACCGTGCCGCCGCCGTACTGGCCTTCCGGAATCGTGCCCTCGAAGTCGCCATAGTCGAGCGGATGATCCTCGACCTCGACGGCCAGCCGCTTGTCGTGCGGATCGAGCGAGGGTCCTTTCGTCACCGCCCAGGACTTGAAGACGCCGTCGAACTCGAGCCGCAGATCGTAGTGCAGCCGCGTGGCGTCATGTTTCTGGATCACGAAGCGCCGCTGCTTCGACGGCGCCACCGCGGTCTTGCCCGACGGCTCCGGCGTCTTCTCGAAATCACGTTTCTTTCGATACTTGGAGAGCTTTTGCAGCACGACTGGTCCCGGATTCTCTTTCGGCACGGAAGCCTATCACGGCCCGCATCCCACCCGGAACCAAAACCCCGCGGGACGGTTGGGGTTCCAACTACATTGCTGGAGATCGGAATGGCACCGCGCGCCTATTGGAAGGGAACGTTGAAGCTCTCGCTGGTCAGTTGCCCCGTCGTGCTATATCCGGCGACCACCGCGGCCGAGAAGACGCGGTTTCACATGATCAACCGCGAGACCGGCAACCGGTTGAAGCAGCAGATGATCGACGCCGAGACCGGCGACATCGTCGAGAGCGACCAGAAGGGACGCGGCTACGAGCTGCGCAAGGGCAAGTATGTCGAGATCGAGCCGGAGGAGCTCGAAGCGGTCCAGATCGAGAGCAACCACACCATCGACATCGAGAGCTTTGTGCCGAGCGACGAGATCGACCAGCGCTACCTCAACCATCCCTACTACATCGCGCCCGACGGCAAGGCCGCGGTCGATGCTTTTGCCGTGATCCGCGACGCCATGAAGGACCAGGATCGCGTCGCGCTGGCCAAGATCGTGCTCACCAATCGCGAGCACATCATCGCGATCGAGCCGCTCGGCAAGGGTCTGCTCGGCACCACTTTGCGCTTCCCCTACGAACTGCGCGACGAGGACCAGTTCTTCGACGACATCAAGAGCCCGAAGATCACCAAGGACATGGTTGAGCTCGCCGGCCATATCCTCCAGACCAAGGCCTCCCATTTCGACCCCAGCAAGTTCAAGGACGACTACGAGAACGCGCTGAAGGCCCTGGTGAAGCGCAAGGCCAGCGGCAAGACAATCGAACTGCCGGAGCCCCAGGAGAAACCGAGCAATGTCGTCAGCCTGATGGATGCACTCAAGCAGAGCTTGAAGGGACGCGGCGGGAAGAAGACGGCGGCGAAGTCCCACGCGCGCCGGGCATCGGGGCGAACGCGCGCCGCGAAGAAGACGCACCGGTCGACCGCGAGGCAGAGGAAAGCGGGTTAGCTCTCCGCCGCGCACTTCACTCTTTCCCTCATGGTGAGGAGGCGCGAAGCGCCGCCTCGAACCATGCAGGCCCCCGCTGCGGCAGTCGGGCCTTCATCCTTCGAGACGCGCGTTCCGCGCTCCTCAGGATGAGGATCGAGAGCTAGTCCCCCGCCTTCAGCCGGTACCCGATCCCCGTCTCCGTCAGCACATATTGCGGCCGTTCCGGATCGGCTTCGATCTTCTGCCGGAGCTGGCGGACGTAGACACGCAGATATTGCGCGTCGGTCAACTCATCCCAGAGCTCCCTCAGCAGAAAGCGGTGGGTGAGCACCTTGCCGGCGTGCTGCACCAGCACGCGCAGGAGGTCATATTCCTTCGGCGACAGTTTGACGTCGCGCTCGCCGACCTTGACGATCCGGCGCACCAGATCGACCGAGAGATCGCCGGCACGAAACACCGGGCGCTCGCCCTGGATCTGAAGCTGGTGCCGCAGCGCGGCGCGCAGGCGCGCCAGCAGCTCGTCCATGCCGAACGGCTTTGTCAGGTAATCGTCGGCCCCGAGATCGAGCGCCTCCACCTTGCCGGCCTCGTCGCCACGGCTCGACAGCACCACGATCGGCACAGCTTCATTGCGGGCGCGGATGGTACGCAACAACTCGTGACCCTGGATGTCGGGCAGGCCGAGATCGAGGATGATCAGCGCGGGATCCTCGCTGAGCTTCTCCAGCGCGGTCTTGCCGTTGGACGCCTCCAGGATCTCATAGCCTTGGGTCGAGAGCCCCATCCGCAGCAATTTGCGGATCGGCGGCTCGTCGTCGATGACCAGCACCTTGATCGGAGCAGCGCTCATGCGGCGGTATCCAATGCGTGGGTCCGGGCCGGAATGGGCAGACGGACGGTCAGAACCGCACCGCTCCGGTCGCTGCGATTCGCGGCCGAGATCGTGCCATGCATCGCCTCGACGAAGCCGCGGGAGATGGCGAGCCCGAGCCCGGTGCCGGGGCGGACATGGTCGCCCTTCTGCACGCGATAAAACTTGTCGAACACGCTCTCGAGCTCCTCGGACGGAATGCCATCGCCCTCGTCCGCAATCTGGAGCACCACATGATCGCTGTCGCGCCGGCTGCGAATCGAGACCGTCGCTTGGGGCGGCGAATATTTGGCGGCGTTGTCGAGCAGGTTGAACAGCACCTGCTCGAAGAGCACCGCATCGAGCTGGAGCATAGGAAGGTCTGCGGCCAACTCCAACTCCACCTTGTGGGCGGTGAGGATCTTGGCTGCACGGCGGAGCGCGCTGCCGACGATTTCTCCAAGATCGTGCAACGCAGCGTTGGGCACGATGGCGCCGGATTCGAGCTTGGTCATGTCGAGCAGATTGGCAATGAAGCGGTTGAGCCGTTCGGATTCGTCGATCACGGTGGCGAGCAGGTCGCGCTTCTCGGTGTCGGAGAGCGCGCTGGCGAGATCGCGCATGGTCGAGGCCGCACCCAGCACGGATGCCAGCGGCGTCTTCAGGTCGTGTGAAATCGAGGTCAGCAATGCGGAGCGCAGCCGCTCGGATTCGACGGAGCGCTTGACACGGTCGACGTCCTCGACCAGCAGCACGCGCTCGATCGCCAGCGCGCCCTGGTCGACCAGCGCGTCGAGCAGGCGACGCTGGTCCGGAGTCAGCAGCGGACCGGTGCGGTCGTTGTCGATGCCGATGACGCCGATCGGGCCACGCCCGGTGCGCATCGGCAGGAACAGCCGTTTTGCACCCGGCAGCGTGTCCGAGCCGCGGCCTGCAGGGCGGTCATTGCTCCAGGCCCAGTTAGCGGCGGCAAGGTCGGCCTGATCGAGATCGTCCTCGGGGGGATAGCCCGACTTGACCGTGAGCAGGCCGTCGTCCGGCAGCAAGAGCACGACGCGGACCTTGAGCATCAGCGCGGTCTGGTAAGCGGTCGCCCACAGCACGTCGTCGAGCGTGCCGGTGCCGGCGAGCTTGCGGCTGAACGCATACAGCTGCTCGGTGGTCCTGATGCGCCCGATCGCGGTGTCGGCCTGGGTGCGCACCCGCGCTGCGACATTCGAGACGATCATCGCAACCACCGTAAACAGGACGAAGGCGGCGACGTTGGTCGGATCGGTGATCGTGAAGGTGTAGATCGGCGGGATGAAGAAGAAATTGTAGGAGAGCGAGGCCGCGACGGTCGCGAGCAGCGACGGCCACAGTCCATACCGCACAGCGACCGCCACCACAGCCGTCAGCAGCACGAGGTCCACGTTCTCGATGCCGAATCTCGGCTGAATCAGCTCGGCGGCGCCGAGGCCGACCAGAACGATGCCGAGCGCCTTCAGATAGGGCAGCGGATTGAACGGTTCCGAGCGTGCAGCGGTCTGCACCGACGTCTTCGGCGCGGGCTCGCCGGACAACTCGTCGCCCGGAATGACGTGAATGCTGATATTGCCGGCGCGGCCCACCAGATCATGCACGACGGAGCCGCGCGTCATCTCGAACCAGCGCGAGCGCGTCGACTTGCCGATCACGATCTGGGTGACATTGTTGCCTTGCGCGAAGTTGATGACGTCGTCGGCGATGCGGCGGCCGACAGCCGGAATGGTCAGCGCCTCGCCGCCGAGCGCTTCGGCAAGCCGCAGCGTGTCGGCGAGCTGGTCTCGCGCCTCGTCTGAGAGTTGGAGCGAGCGCCGCGTCTCGATCGAGATCGCAGTGAACGGCGCATGCAGCCGGTCGGCCAGGCGCTTGGTATAGCGCACGAGCCCGGCCGCTCGCGGATCTTCGCTGACGCAGACGAGGATGCGCTCGCCCGCTGCCCAGGGACCGGCGATCGCGTTCGCCTGCATGTGGGTGAGCAGCTGCTCGTCGACCCGTTCGGCGGTGCGCCGCAGGGCGAGTTCGCGCAGCGCGGTCAGGTTGCCCGGCGAGAAATAATGCTCCAGCGCCCGCTCGGCCTGCCTGGAGACATAGACCTTGCCCTCCTTCAGCCGCTGGATCAGGTCGTCGGGCGTGAGGTCGATCAGCTCGATGGCGTCTGCGCTGTCGAACACCGAATCCGGCACGGTCTCGCGCACCCGCACATGGGTGATCTGCGCGACGACGTCGTTCAGGCTCTCGATGTGCTGGATATTGACGGCGGTGTAGACGTCGATGCCGTGGGACAGCAGTTCTTCGACATCGAGATAGCGTTTTGGATGGCGGCTGCCGGCGGCATTGGTGTGGGCGAGCTCGTCGACCAGCGCGATTTTCGGCCGGCGCGCAATCACGGCGTCGAGGTCCATGTCCTCGACAATCTGGCCGCGGTAATCGAGCTTCTTGCGCGGGATCACTTCCAGCCCGCGCACCAGCGCCTCGGTCTCGGCGCGGCCATGGGTCTCGACGAAGCCGACCACGACGTCGATGCCGGCCTTGCGCTTGGCGTGGGCGCTTTGCAGCATCTCGTAGGTCTTGCCGACCCCGGGAGCGGCGCCGACGAAGATCTTCAGCTTGCCGCTCACGCCCTCCTCCCGGCGCGCGGCTTCCAGCAGCGCCTCGGGCGAAGGACGTTGTTCGGGATCGCGGCGCTCTCGGACCATCAAATCAATATAATCATCCGCGCGGACCTAGCCTAGACTACTTCGTGGCACGATCGAGTGCGAGATTCAGAGCCAGCACGTTGACCCGGGGCTCGCCGATCAGGCCAAGCAGGCGGCCCTGAATGTTGGAGGCCACCAGCTGCTTGACTTGATCCTCCGGCACGTTTCGCGCCTTCGCTATGCGCGGCACCTGGAATTGCGCCGCATCCGGCGAGATGTCCGGATCGAGGCCGCTGGCCGACGCCGTCACGAGGTCGACCGGCACGGCGGCATTCGGGTTCTCGCCCTTGAGCTTGTCCACATCTTCCTTCAGCCGGTCGGCCAGCGCCTTGCTGGTGGGACCGAGATTGGAGCCGCCCGAATTGGCCGCGTTGTAGGGCGCCGGCACCGTTTTTGTCGAATCGTTCGGGTCCGGCGCTACCGTCGCCGAGGGACGGCCGTGGAAATATGTGTCGTCCTTGAACTCCTGCCCGATCAGGGCGGAGCCGACCACCTTGCCGTCCTTCTCGATCAGGCTGCCCTGCGCCTGCGCCGGGAAGATCGCGCCGGCAATAGCGGTCATCGCGAGCGGATAGGCAAGTCCGGTGATGGCTGTGAGCACCAGCAGCAGGACGATGGCGGGGCGGATTTCTCTGAGCATGTGTTTCTCCTATTTTTTCGTCATTGCGAGGAGCGAAGCGACGAAGCAATCCAGTCTCTCAGCCGCGGCAAGAATTCCGGATTGCTTCGCTTCGCTCGCAATGACGGGGTTAAGCCAGGTGCAAGGCAACGACCACGAGGTCGATCGCCTTGATGCCGATGAAGGGAATGACAATGCCGCCGAGGCCGTAGATCAGCAGGTTGCGCCGGAGCAGTGCGCCGGCGCCGACCGCGCGATAGGCGACGCCCTTCAGCGCCAGCGGGATCAGCGCGATGATAACAAGCGCGTTGAAGATGATCGCGGACAGGATGGCGCTCTGCGGGCTCGACAGGTTCATGACGTTGAGCACGTTGAGCTGGGGGTAGAACGCCAGGAACATCGCCGGGATGATCGCGAAATACTTCGCGACGTCGTTGGCGATCGAGAACGTGGTCAGTGCGCCGCGCGTCATCAGCAGCTGCTTGCCGATCTCGACCACCTCGATCAGCTTGGTCGGGTTGGAGTCGAGATCGACCATGTTGCCCGCCTCGCGGGCAGCCTGTGTGCCCGTGTTCATGGCGACACCGACGTCTGCCTGCGCCAGCGCTGGCGCGTCGTTGGTCCCGTCGCCGCACATGGCTACCAGCTTGCCCTTGGCCTGCTCGTCGCGGATCAGCTTGAGCTTGTCCTCGGGGGTTGCCTGCGCCAGGAAGTCGTCGACGCCGGCCTCCGCTGCGATCGCG
The DNA here is from genome assembly GCF_055807555.1 of Bradyrhizobium sp. Ken64. Lineage (NCBI taxonomy): Bacteria > Pseudomonadati > Pseudomonadota > Alphaproteobacteria > Hyphomicrobiales > Nitrobacteraceae > Bradyrhizobium > Bradyrhizobium sp. Ken64. The sequence goes on from NZ_JBVVPA010000003.1 coordinate 43,039, forward strand.
GCGGCCGTCATCGGATTGTCGCCGGTAATCATGACGGTGCGGATGCCCATGCGCCGCAGCTCGGCAAAGCGCTCGCGGATGCCGCCCTTGACGATGTCCTTGAGCTGGATGACGCCGAGCAGCTTGCTGTCCCTAGCGACCGCCAGTGGCGTGCCGCCGGCCTTCGATATGTCGTCTGCAATGGTCTGGATCTCGCGGCCGATGTCCGAGAGCCCGGCGGGCTGGATGGAACGAGCCGTGTTGCCGGAGGCGACCACCAGCGGCGCACCGCCACCGACATAATTGAGGATCGCATCGACCGCGCCCTTGCGCACCGACGAGCCGCCGGCATCGACGCCGCTCATACGGGTCTGCGCCGTGAACGGGATGAAGGTGGCTCCCAAATCGGCCATGTCGCGGCCACGGATGCCGTATTTCTCCTTGGCCAGCACGACGATCGAACGGCCCTCCGGGGTCTCGTCGGCGAGCGAGGCGAGCTGGGCCGCGTCCGCGAGCTCCTGCTCAGTGACCCCGCGCACCGGGCGGAAGGAGGTCGCCTGGCGGTTGCCGAGCGTGATCGTTCCGGTCTTGTCGAGCAGCAGCGTGTCGACGTCTCCAGCGGCCTCGACGGCACGGCCGGACATCGCCAGCACGTTGAAGCGGACCAGGCGGTCCATGCCGGCGATGCCGATCGCCGACAGCAGCGCGCCGATCGTGGTCGGGATCAACGTCACGAACAGCGCGACCAGCACGACCACCGAGATCGAGCCGCCGGCATAGGCCGCGTAGCTCGGGATGGTGACGGTAGCGAACACGAAGATGATGGTGAGGCCGGCCAGCAGAATGTTGAGCGCGATCTCGTTCGGGGTCTTGGCCCGCTCGGCGCCCTCGACCAGCTTGATCATGCGGTCGATGAAGGTCGAGCCCTGCGCTGCCGTGATCCGCACGCGAATCCAGTCGGACAGCACCTGGGTGCCGCCGGTCACCGCTGAGCGGTCACCGCCGGACTCACGGATCACGGGCGCGGACTCGCCGGTGATGGCGGCCTCGTTGACGGACGCGACGCCCTCGATCACCTCGCCATCGGAGGGAATGGTATCGCCGGCCTCGACCAGCACGATATCGCCGACCTTGAGGCTGGTGCCCGGCACGAGATTGAAGGCCAGGCCGGCGCCGGTCAGCAGCTTGGCCTGGCTCTCGGTGCGGGTCTTGCGCAGCGATTCCGCCTGCGCCTTGCCGCGGCCTTCGGCCACCGCTTCGGCAAGATTGGCAAACAGCACCGTGAACCAGAGCCAGACGATGATCTGGAAGGTGAAGCCGAGATTCCCGCCGCCCGTGAGGAGATCGCGCAGAAAGATCACAGTGGTGAGCGCGGCCACGACCTCGACCACAAACATCACGGGATTCTTGATCATCAAGCGCGGATCGAGCTTGGTGAAGGACGCGCGGATCGCAGGCACGACGATCTTGGGATCGAGCATCGCCGAGACGGACGCGCGTTTTTGCAGTTTCATGGTATCCATGGAGGTCACTCCAAACAATCAGAAGGCTGTCGATCAGAACACTTGCTGTTCAGAACACTTGCTATTCAGAACACTTGGCCGGCGTTCATCGCGAGATGCTCGACGATGGGGCCGAGGGCGAGGGCCGGGAAGAAGGTCAGGCCGCCGATGATCAGGATCACGCCGACGACCAGGCCGACAAACAGCCCGCCGGTGGTCGGGAGGGTGCCCGCGGACGGCGGGATCGATTTCTTGGCGGCCAGCGAACCCGCAATGGCCATCGCCGGGATGATCATGAAGAAGCGGCCGACGAACATCGCGCTTGCAAGCGTAAGGTTGTAGAAGAAGGTATTGCCCGTGAGGCCCGCGAAGGCCGAGCCGTTGTTGCCGGTCGCCGAGGTGAAGGCGTAGAGCACCTCGGTGAAGCCATGCGGCCCGGCATTCGCCATCGAGGCAACCGCCGCCGGATAGACCACACCGACCGCCGTCCAGCCGAGGATCATCAGCGGCAGCACCAGGATGGCCAGCATTGCCATCTTGACCTCGCGCGCTTCGATCTTCTTGCCGACATATTCCGGCGTGCGACCGACCATCAGGCCCGCCACGAAGATCGCGAGGATGACGAACAGCAGCATGCCGTACATGCCGGCGCCGACGCCGCCGACAATGATTTCGCCGAGCTCGATGTTGATCAGCGGAATCATGCCGCCGAGCGCGGTGAAGCTGTCATGCATGGCGTTGACGGCGCCGCAGGAGGCGGCCGTCGTGATCACGGCGAACAGGGAGGACGCGACGATGCCGAAGCGAACCTCCTTGCCTTCCATGTTGCCGCCGGTCAGGCCGAGCGCATGCAGGGTCGAAGTACCGTTGGCCTCCGCCCAATAGGTGATGGCGACACCAGCGAGGAACAGCACGCCCATCACGGACAGGATTGCCCAGCCCTGGCGCTGGTTGCCGACCATACGACCGAACACGTTTGTGAGCGCGGCGCCAAGCGTGAAGATCGCCAGCATCTGCACGAAGTTCGACAGCGCAGTCGGGTTCTCGAAGGGGTGCGCGGCGTTAGCATTGAAGAAGCCGCCGCCATTGGTGCCGAGCATCTTGATCGCGACCTGCGAGGCGACCGGGCCGACCGCGATGGTCTGCTTGGCACCCTCGAGCGTGGTGGCCTCGACATAGTCACCGAGCGTCTGTGGCATGCCCTGCGATACCAGGAACAGCGTGTAGACGATACAGATGGGCAGCAGCACGTAGAGCGTACAGCGCGTGACGTCGACCCAGAAATTTCCGACCGTGCGCATCGAGGCGCGCGAGAAGCCGCGGATCAGCGCCACCGCGAGCGCGATGCCGGTCGCCGCCGACAGGAAGTTCTGGTGCGTCAGGCCGAGCATCTGCACGAGATAGGAGATCGTGCTCTCACCGCCGTAGTTCTGCCAGTTGGTGTTGGTGATGAAGGAGATCGCGGTGTTAAAGGACAAATCCGCGGCGACCGCCGACTGCCCGGCCGGATTGAACGGCAGTACATCCTGCAGCCGCATCACGCCGTAGATGATGAGGAAGCCACCGACATGGAACAGCAGCATGGCGACCGTATAAGTGAGCCAATGCTGCTCGCGCTTCTCGTCGACGCCGGAGAACCAATAGATGCCGGCCTCGATCGGACGTAGCACCGGCGACAGGAAGGTTCGCTCGCCGTTGAACACGCGCGTCATGTACCAGCCGAGCGGCTTTGTCAGCGCAACGATGATGACGCAGTATAGGATGATCTGGAGCCAACCGATCATGGTCATGGATTTAACCCTTTAGGACTTGTGTCCTGCGCAGGAGCGGCAGGAGCAGTGCAAGCAGGCAGGCGACGAGCGCGGCGTCCGCCAGCAGGAGTTTGAGAAGCAGGAGCACGGTCAGAATCGCTCGGGCCGCAGCAGCGCGTAAGTGAGGTAGAACAGGAGGCCGAGCGAAACGGCACCGGCGAGCGAATAATCGAAGATCATGGTCCGTTCCCTCAGAGCCGTTCGCAGGCGTAGGTGTAACCGATCGCAAGGGCGAAGAAGCCGAAGCCCAGCGCCAGCATCAGAATGTCCATCATGGGATTGCTCCTCGTTGCGCCCTTGATTTCGGCGCAACCGTTTCTCGGGAGACCCGGTCGGCGCGCGAAAGGAAATGCCGATGCATTTCCACGGCGCCTACCGGGACTTTTGACCGGGCTGAAGTGCCACCGCGGGCATAGGTTTTCGAGACGAGGGTTGTGGCGAAGTTATAGGAATCTCATAAAAGGCCGGCGGCGGCCCGGTGCCCACACTTATGAAATCCCTATATCTCCCGCCCCGTCCCCATCTCGTTTTCAAATGCCGTTTTGGCCATCCTGGAGAGGCCGGCCGACTGACCGACGCCAATTCCAGGAGGCCTGACATGACCGCCGCACGCCGACACCACGAACCGCCGTCACTCAATGACCGCTTGCGCAACACTCAGGCGATGACCCGACCGTTGATGCTGGACATCATCGCGCACGCCTGCCGCCGCTTCCCTACGCTCGGCCAGAACAACCGCACCACGCGCATCACGCGCCTGATCGATGTCGAGGCATGGACCGATGCGGCGCTGGCGCTGATAGAGCTGGAGCTGCCGCTATGGCAAGTCCGGCGCATCGCCTATGACGAGGGCGAATGGCACTGCGCGCTGTCGCGCGAGCGCGAATTGCCGGACTGGCTCGACGCCGCTGTCGAGGCGCGCCACGCCGATCTTACGCTCGCGCTACTCTCGGCTTTCATCGAAGTCGAAGCATTGGCACCTGAAGTTTCGCGTCCGAGCGTTCCCACTGTTCGTCCCGCGCCTGACTCGCTCTATGAGCCGGTCGGCTGCGAGAACTGCGGCTAGTGGAGCGCGGTCCTGACGCTCGTCATTACGCTCGTGGCGCGAGGGCTCGGAGCGTAGCCCTCAGGCCCGTCGATCGCGAATTGATCATGGCTGCCTAGGAGGCGAGCAACCGGCTCCGCAGCGCGGTCACGATGCCCGGTTGAGGCCGCGTATCCCCTCGGAGAGGCCAAAAAAACGCGGCCGATCTGGCGAAATTTCACGGAACCGTGTAGATCGGTTTCATGAGCATCAGCAACGTCAACGTGGTCGCCCATCCCCTGGTCCAGCACAAGCTCTCCCTGATGCGGGAGAAGGACCGCTCGACCAAGAGCTTTCGCGAGATCCTGAACGAGATCGGGATGCTGCTCGGCTACGAGGTGACGCGCGACCTGCCGCTGGAGCTGGTCGAGATCGAGACGCCGATTGCGCCGATGCGGGCGCCCAAGATCGCCGGCAAGAAGCTCACGCTGGCGCCGATCCTGCGCGCCGGCGTCGGCTTCCTCGACGGCATGCTGGCGCTGATGCCCTCGGCGCGCATCGCCCATATCGGGCTCTACCGCGACCCTGAAACATTGCAGGCCGTGGAATATTACTTCAAGGCGCCGCAAGACCTGTCGGACCGCACCGTGATCCTGATGGACCCGATGCTGGCGACCGGCAACTCGGCCTGCGCCGGCGCCTCGCTGCTGAAGGCGCGCGGCGCCCGCGACATCCGCTTCGTCTGTCTTCTGGCCGCGCCTGAAGGCATCGCGCAGTTCCAGAGCGAGCATCCGGACGTGCCGGTCTGGACCGCCGCGATCGACGAGCGGCTCAACGACCACGGCTACATCGTGCCGGGGCTGGGCGACGCCGGCGACCGGATGTTCGGCACCAAGTAGACAGGTTCGCGCGATCGGGCTAGTCCGGTTGCCATGAGCGCCAACGAATTTACGCTGCAATCGCTGATCCGGACCGAGGCTGCCGCCGATCCGGCCTTCGTGTTCGACGGCACGCCGGTCTCGCGCGCGGAATTCTCGGAAAAGATCGAGCAGACCGCCGCCTGGCTTGCCGCGCGCGGTATCGGCAAGGGCGACGTCGTCGCGGTCTGGCTGGTCAACCGGATCGAATGGATCGCGCTGCTGTTCGCCGCCGCCCGGCTTGGGGCAATCGTCGCCGCCGTCAATACGCGCTACCGCAGCGCGGAGGTCGCGCATCTCCTGAAGCTGTCCGGCGCCAGGCTGATGGTGATTGAAGCCGCGTTCCGCTCGATCGACTTTGCCGCTATTCTCGCCGACGTCGCCAAGAACGAGGTGCCTGCGCTGCGAGAGCTCGCGGTGGTCGGCGCGGATGAGATTCCCGCCCAATGGCCATGTGTGCGCTTCGATGCCTTCGACAAGCCCTATCCGCCGGCTACGCCTGCTCAGGACGATTTCGATCTGCCGGTTCTGCTCTACACGACGTCAGGCACGACCAAAGGACCAAAACTCGTCGCGCATTCGCAGCGAACGCTGGCCACGCACGCCACCTCCGTCGCCAAGGCGCTCAAACTCTCGCCGCAGCGCCATGCGCTGTTGGCCATGCTGCCGTTCTGCGGCACCTTCGGCATGACGAGCCTGCTCGGCTTCGTCGCAGCGGGCGCGACCGTCCATGCGCTCGACGCTTTCGAGGCGGCGCCGGCGCTGAAGATTCTCCGCGAGTACGAGATCACGCACGCCTTTGGCTCGGATGAAATGTTCCGCCGCATCCTCGCCCTCACCGACGCGCCGCGGCCGTTCCCGCATCTCGAAATTTGCGGCTTTGCCGCGTTCCAGCCCGGCTGGCGCGAGCTTGCCGCGGAGGCCGAGGCGCGCGGCATGCCGTTGCACGGCCTCTACGGTTCGAGCGAGGTGCAGGCGCTGTTCTCGATCGCACACTCGAGTGACGCCTTCACCGATCGCATCGAGGGCGGCGGCTGGCCGATGTCGCCGGAGGCCAAGGTCCGTGTGCGCGACACCGAGACCGGCGAACTCGCCGCTCGCGGCGTCTCCGGCGAGATCGAGATCCATGCGCCGTCACGCTTCCTCGGCTACTACAACAATCCCGACGCGACGCGCGACGCCATCACCGCGGACGGCTTCTTCCGCACCGGGGATATCGGCCGGCTGCGCGGCGACGGCTCCTTCGTCTACGAAACCCGCGCGGGCGACGCCATGCGGCTCGGCGGCTTCCTGGTTGCGCCCGGCGAGATCGAGGACGAACTGAAATCGTGCGCTGGTGTGGCCGACGCCCAGGTCGTCGCGGTCGATCTGAAGGGAAACGCCCGCTGCGTTGCCTTCGTGATCCCCGCCCAGGAATCCCACCACGAGCCGCCGCGGCAGGAAACATTGATCACGCGCCTGCGCGAGCGGCTCGCCGGCTACAAGGTCCCGGCGCGGATCTATGTCGTGGAAGCCTTCCCCGTCACCGACAGCGCCAACGGGGTCAAGATCCAGCGCGCCCGGCTTCGGGCCATGGCGATGGACCGGATCGCTGCGGAATAGGCACGGACACTGGGATAGCGCGCGAATTCGTCTCGGCCAAATGATGGCGCTCGAGCCTAGTATGACTTGGCCAGCCCAAGCACCTTTTCCGCAATGAAGCTGAGCGCAAGCTGCGGGCTGACCGGCGCGATGCGCGGGATCAGAACTTCGCGCAAGTAACGCTCGACGTGAAACTCCTTGGCATAGCCGAAGCCGCCATGGGTCATCACCGCCTGCTCGCAGGCATGATATCCGGCCTCACCCGCAATGTATTTCGCGGCATTGGCGGCGCCGCCGCAAGGCATGCCCCTGTCGTATTGCCAGGCCGCCGACATCACCATCAACCAGGCCGCCTCGAGCTCAACCCAGTTTACGGCCAGCGGATGCTGAATGCCCTGGTTCTTGCCGATGGGCCGGTTGAACACCACGCGCGTCTTGGCGTATTCGGTCGCGCGCGACAGCGCGACCTTGCCGAGGCCGACGGCTTCCGCTGCGATCAGGATGCGCTCGGGGTTCATGCCTTCGAGGATATACTGGAAGCCTTTGCCTTCTTCGCCGATCCGGTCTTCCATCGGGATCTCGAAATCCTCGAAGAACAGCTCGTTGGAATCGACGACCTTGCGGCCCATCTTCTCGATCTCGTGGACCTTGATCCTGTTGCGATCGAAGTCCGTATAGAACAGGCTCAGCCCATGCGTCGGCGAGCGCACCTCCTCCAGCGGCGTGGTGCGCGCCAGCAGCAGGATCTTGTGCGCGACCTGCGCGGTCGAGATCCACACCTTCTGGCCGTTCACGATGTAGCGGTCGTTCTTGGCCACCGCACGGGTCTTGAGCTGGGTGGTGTTGAGGCCGGTGTTGGGCTCGGTCACGGCAAAGCACGCCTTCTCGCGGCCCTCGACCATCGGCGGCAGCATGCGCTTGCGCTGTTCCTCGGTGCCGAACACGACCACGGGATTGAGACCGAACACGTTGATGTGCACCGCGGAGGCGCCGGACATGCCGGCGCCGGATTCGGCGATGGCGCGCATCATGATCGCGGCCTCGGTGATGCCGAGGCCGGAGCCGCCATATTCCTCCGGCACGCAGATGCCGAGCCAGCCGGCGTCCGCCATGGCCTTGTGAAAGTCGTGCGGGAAGCCGCCGTCGTGGTCCTTCTTCAGCCAATAGGCGTCGGGAAAGTCTTCGCAAACCTTTGCGACGGCGTCGCGAATGGCTTCCTGCTGAGCGGTGAGCGCGAAATCCATATTCTTGATCTCCTTCTTGGGAGAAGCGACCGCGCAATCTCCCCCTCGTCGCGTTCCCACTCGAAGGCGGCGGCAGATTGGCGCGCCCGAACGTGCCTTCGCTTGCGTTCTTTAACTTGAAAAACAGGGTACAGATACGTGAATTTCCTCATCAACTGTGTGTAGCATGCATAGGGTCATGCGGCGCGAGGATGCGGGCGCGCCGTTATTTCGCAGGGAGGAAACCGCGATGGCCGGACTTTATTTCGAGGAGTTTTCGGTGGGCCAGGAATTCAGGCATCCGCTGACCCGGACCGTCACGGAGATGGACAATACCCTGTTCAGCCTGCTGACGCTCAATCCGCAGCCGCTGCACATCGACGCACATTTTTCGGCCCAGACCGAGTTCGGCCAGCGCATTTTCAACAGCCTTTACACTCTTGGGATCATGATCGGCATGACGGTCTATGATACGACCATGGGCACCACCGTCGCCAATCTCGGCATGACCGACGTCACTTTTCCGAAACCGGTCTTCCATGGCGACACGCTGCGGGCGACGACGAAGGTGCTTTCGTTGCGGGAATCCAAATCGCGCCCCAAGGCGGGCATCGTCGAATTCGAGCACCACGCTCTCAACCAGAACGACGAGATCGTCGGAAAATGCCGCCGCATGGCGATGATGCACAAGAGGCCGGTCTGATGCGTTCGATGCTGTTCGTGCCGGGCGACTCCCCGCGCAAATTCGAGAAGGCCAGCGAAGGCAACGCCGACGCGCTGATCATCGATCTCGAAGATTCCGTCGTCGCCGACAAGAAGCCGGAGGCGCGCGGATTGACGCTGGCGATGCTGAAAGGCCGCAACAAGCCCCATCAGCTCTATGTCCGCGTCAACGCGCTCGACACCGGCATGACGCTCGCTGACCTCGCCGCGGTGATTCCAGGCAAGCCCGACGGCATCGTGCTGCCGAAATCGCAGGGCGGCGACGACGTGCGGCAGGTCGCGACCTGGCTCGAAGCTTTGGAAGCTGCGGCTGGCGTCGCCATCGGCTCAACGCGCATCGTCTGCGTCGCGACGGAAACCGCAGGATCGATCTTCGGGCTCGGCAGCTACAAGGGCTGCTCCCCTCGCCTCGCGGGCCTGATGTGGGGCGCGGAGGATCTCTCGGCCTCGCTCGGCGCTACTGAAAAGGCGTCGGGCGGCGTGTTCCACAGCCCTTATCGCCTGGCGCGCGATCTCTGCCTGATGGCGGCGGCCGCGGCCGAGGTCGCGCCGATCGACACGGTCTATACCGACATCGACAATCTGGCGGGGCTCGAACAGGAAACGCGCGCGGCGCGGCGCGACGGTTTTTCGGCGAAAGCACTGATCCATCCCAAGCACGTCGACGTGGTCAACGCGGCGTTCGAGCCGACCGAGGCGGAGCGCAATTGGGCGGAGAAGGTGATCGCGGCGTTCGCGAGCAATCCGAATTCCGGCACGCTGCGCCTCGACGGCCAGATGATCGACAAGCCGCATCTTCGTGCTGCGATGAAGATCCTCGGCCAGAGCTAGATCAGGACGCCGCGCTGCGACAGATGGGACCGAAGCCACTCTCGGCATCGTCGTGGCCGGGCTTGTCCCGGCCATCCACGGGCTTCGCAACCGGCACCCAAAAACGTGGATGCCCGGGACAAGCCCGGGCATGACGAAGCGAAAACGTCCCGCCCCTCGCTTTCCGCAGGCGGTGAGAGGCAAAGACCGCCGCTAGACGATCTTGATGGACATGTCCGGCAAGCCGTCGAGCTTGCACAAGAGCACGTCGCCCTTCACGACCGCGCCGACATTCTCCGGCGTGCCGGAATAGATGATGTCGCCGGCCTTCAGCTCGAACGCTTCCGATAGTTTTGCGATCTGCTCGGCCACGTTCCAGATCATCTTGCTGAGATCCGAGCTCTGCTTCACCGTCCCGTTGATCGCCAGCGAAATGGCGCCCTTGTCGAAATGACCGGTCTTGCTCGCCGGGTGGATCGGCCCGATTACCGCGGCGTGGTCAAAGCTCTTGCCGATCTCCCAAGGCTTCTTCTCCGCAGCCATCCCGTTCTGGAGATCGCGCCGGGTCATGTCGAGGCCGAGCGCGTAACCATAGACATGGTCGAGCGCCTTCTCGGCCGGAATGTTGGAGCCGCCGGACTTCAGCGCGGCGACCAGCTCGACCTCATGGTGATAGTTCTTGGTCAGCGACGGATAAGGATGATCGGCGACCTCGCCCACGGCGACGTTCTGGATTGCATCCGTCGGCTTTTGGAAGAAGAACGGCGGCTCGCGGTTCGGGTCCGAACCGCGCTCGATCGCGTGCGCCGCGTAGTTGCGTCCAATGCAGTAGATGCGGCGGACCTGGAACACCTGGGTTTCACCGACGATCGGGATGGTGACCATCGGCACTGGAAAGATCGGCTTCGGCCCGGCCTGCGCCGCGGCCGGCGCAACTTCCGCGATCGAGGCAGCACTTGCCGCCGCGGCAATTGCGAGCAGCTCTCGTCGCGTTGGTGAGATCTCTTTCATGTTTTGTGCTCCCTTTTTATGTTCGTTGGGCGCATCATGCGCGCCGACCCGCCTGATAATCAATATTCAGTATGCCAGCAATGCCGGACCGGCACGTCCTCTAACCGACGAGAACAGGCCGCCTGCAGCCGCGCCTTCCAAATCGGCTTTCTTTAGCCCTAGCATGGAACTTGCATAAATTCTGGGCGACATGGACGCCGCATGAACCTCATCAGCCTCGATATCCGCATGCTCCGGTCGCTGATCTCCGTGGTCGAGACCGGCAGCATCACCGAGACCGCGCGGCGGCTGGGCCGCACCCAGCCGGCGATCACCCTGCAATTGCAGCGGCTGGAGGAGCTCACCGGCAAGCAATTGTTCGAGCATGCCGGCCGCCGGCTGACGCTGAGCGAGGACGGCACCACGGTTCTCACCTACGCCAAATCCATCCTGCGGTTGCATGACGAACTGATTTCGCAGTTGGCGTCGCAGGAGATCGAGGGTCAGGTCGTGCTCGGCACGCCCGACCTCTATGCCGCCTTCATGCTGCCGCAGATCCTCAGCGTGTTCCGAAAATCCTTTCCACGCGTCCAGGTCGAGCTCAATTGCGCGCTTTCGACGCCGCTGGTGGGCCTGGTCAAGCGCGGCGATGTCGACATCGCGCTCGTCACCCGCATGAACGATTTTACGGGCGGCCAGGTGGTGCGACGCGAGCAACTCGTCTGGATGACTGGCGAGCAGTCCGCCGCGCACCAGGAACGGCCCATTCCGCTGGCGCTGCTGCCGCCGGGCAACATCTATCGCGACTACGCGATCGACACACTGGAACGCGCGAACTTGCGCTGGCGCATCGCCTGCGTCAGCGAAAGCGTCGGCGGCCTCCAGGCGGCGGCCTTCGCCGGCATGGCCGTGACCGTACTCGGCCGCAGCGCGCTGGTGCCGGCGATGCGCGAGATCGGCCCGACCGAGGGCCTGCCGCCGCTGCCGAAGATCGAGCTGCTGCTCTACAAGTCGAGCGGCGCGACCTCGAAGGCGGCGACCGCCTTGCACGACTATCTCGCGCACTATCTGCGCCTCGACGAGGAGCTTAGCGGCCGCGGCGAGCCGATCGAGCTGTCCTGAGCTTCATGCCTTCGTGCGCGCGGGACTTTCGCGGAGCACCAGTGACGGCCAGAAGTTTGCCCATGGCTGGGCCGCTTCGAACGCAGCGGCGATGCGGAAGATCATGGGCTCGTCGAGCCAGGGAGCGACGATCTGCAAGCCGATCGGCAGCCCATCGCGATCGAAGCCGCAAGGCAGCGTCGCGGCCGGTAGGCCGGCGAGGTTGATCGGCCAGGTGAAGGGCGACCAGCCGAGATGCGGATCGACCTTGCCGCCGTCGATCGTGTCGACGCCGATGCGGCCGGCCTCGAACGCGGTCACCGCGACCGTCGGCGTCACCAGCGCATCGACGCGCTCGAAAAGCTTCAGGAAGCCGCCGCGAGCCTGGCCGCGGCGATAACCCGCTTCGATATAGTCCGTGCCGCTGTAGCGCCGGCCGGCACTGATGACATCAAGATAATCTGCTTCGGAGCCGGCGAGATCGGCCGTGGTCTTGGTCGCGACCGCGGCCGCCTGTTCGGTAAAGGCGATCGGCTTCAGCGTGTGCTCCAGGATGCCGGGATCGAGGCCCGGACCGTCCATGGTGACCTGCGCGCCGCAGGCATCGAGAATGACCAGCGCCTTGCCGAACGCCGCGCGCACATCGGGGCTGACGGCGGCGTAGCCGAGATCGACGCTGGCGCCGATACGAATGCCGTTCAACGGCGCGACGTTCGTATCGAACCGCCGCGCCGCCACCGGCAGGCTCGCGGGATCGCGCAAATCGTAGCCGGCGATGATCTCCAGCGTCAGCGCGGCATCCGCGACCGTCCGCGTAATCGGCCCGGTATGCGCGAGCGAGCCCCAGGACGGTGGCGAGAAGCCGGGCGAACGCGGCACCAGGCCAAAGGTCGGCTTCAGGCCGAACACACCGCAGAAGGACGAGGGCACGCGGATCGAGCCGACGCCATCGGTTCCGATCGCGATCGGGCCGCAGCCGGCGGCAACGCCCGCCGCCGCGCCGCCGCTCGACCCACCACTGGTGCGACCGGGGTTCCACGGATTGCGCGTGGTGCCGGTGACCGGGCTATCCGCCGTCAACTTGTAACCGGACTCGCAGGTCGTGGTCTTGCAGGTGACGATTGCACCCGCCTCCTTCAGCGCCGAGACAACCGCCGCGTCGACATCGGGCACGAATGCCTTGTTCATCGGCGAGCCGCCATAGGCCGGCACGCCTGCGACAAAGACCAAATCCTTGATCGTCACGGGTATACCGGCGAGAGCCCCCTTGGCCTCGCCGGAACGCATCTCCCTGGTGAGACGATCGGCCTCCGCCCTCGCCTGCTCGTACATCGGCGTCACCACCGCGTTGCAGGCCTCATTGGTCACCTCCAGCGCGGCAATGGTGTCGTCGACGACATCGCGCGGAGTGAACGCCTTGCGCCGGTAGCCGGCCAGGATCTCGGTTGCGGAAAGCGAGCCAAGGCCAGTCGGCGCCGGCGGGAAGGCCGTTCGGCCGGAACCATCAGTCATCATCAACCCTAAAAGTGCTAGCTGAGCGCCGCGTCGACGGCGCGCCTGGCCATCACCGTGACGAGATGCGCACGGTAGTCGGCTTCGGCATGGATGTCGGAAGTGAGGCCGTCGGTGTCGATCCTGATCGCCGCGATCGCGGACGGATCGAAATTTCGAGACAGCGCTTCTTCCATCGGGGGAACGCGGAATACGCCGGAGCCCGCTCCGGTCACGGCTACGCGAACGCCATCGGCGAATTTCGCGACGAACACGCCGACCAGCGCATAGCGCGACGCCGGCGCCTTGAACTTGGCGTAGCCCGCCTTGAGCGGCACCGGAAAGCGGATCGCCGTGATGATCTCGCCAGGTTCAAGCGCGGTCTCGAACAGGCCGCGGAAGAACCCGTCGGCCGCGATCTCGCGCGTGCTGGTGACGACGGTCGCGCCCAGCCCGAGCACACCTGCCGGATAATCGGCCGCCGGATCGTTGTTCGCGACGGAGCCACCGATGGTGCCGCGGATGCGCACGGCGGGATCGCCGATCATCGAGGCCAGCGCGGCGAGTCCGGGAATCTTCGCCTGCACCAGCTTCGAGGCTGCCACCACCGCATGTGGCGTCATTGCACCGATGGTGATGGTGGCGCCGTCGTCGGTGATGCCCTTCAGATGTCCGAGCCTCGACAGGTCGACTAGGGCAGGCGGACTGGCGAGCCGCTGCTTCAACGTCGGGATCAGCGTCATGCCGCCGGCGACGAGCTTGCTGTCCTCGATCGAGGTCAGCAGTTTGGCAGCGTCGGGAATTTCGCTCGGCTGGTGATAGGCAAACGGCTTCATTGTCATCCTCCCTATTCCGCAGCGACCGGCAGCGACGCGTTTTGCAGCAGGCGCCAGATCCGGTTCGGCGTCGCCGGCATGTCGACATGGGTGACGCCGAGATGCGACAGCGCATCGACCACCGCATTGATGACCGCCGCCGGGGAACCGATGGTGCCGACCTCGCCGCAGCCCTTCACGCCCATCGGCGTGTGCGTGCACAGCGTCGAATGGGTCGCGATGTTCATCATCGGCATGTGGTCGGCGCGCGGCATGCAATAGTCCATCAGCGAGCCCGACAGCAGCTGGCCCGAGCCCTCGTCATAGACTGCGTTCTCGTACAGCGCCTGGCCGACGCCCTGCACGATGCCGCCGTGCAACTGGCCCTCCACGATCATCGGGTTGATGACCGTGCCGACGTCGTCCACCGCGGTGTAGTTGACCAGCGTCACCGTGCCGGTTTCCGGGTCGATCTCGACCTCGGCAATGTGGCAGCCGCCGGGATAGGTGAAGTTGACGGGATCGTAGTAAGCCTGCTCCTCGAGCCCCGGCTCCAGCACTTCGAGCGGATAGTCGTGCGGCACGTAGGCGGCGCCCGCGATCTCCTCGAACGTCTTCATGCGGTCGGTCCCCGCGACCGAGAATTTTCCGGCCTCGAACTGGATATCCACTTCGGCCGCTTCAAGCAGATGCGCCGCGATCTTCCTGCCTTTCGCGACCACCTTGTCCGTCGCCTTCGACAGCGCCGCGCCGCCGACCACCAGCGAACGCGAGCCATAGGTGCCCATGCCGAACTGCACGCGATCGGTATCGCCGAACACGATGTCGACATTGTCAAACGCGACGCCGAGCTTTTCCGAGACGATCTGGGCGAACGTCGTCTCGTGGCCCTGGCCGTGATTATGCGTGCCGATCATGACCGTGACCTGGCCGGTCGGATGCACCCGCACCGTGGCACTTTCATAGAGTCCGCCGCGCGCGCCCAGCCGTCCTGCGAAGCGCGACGGCGCAAGGCCGCAGGCCTCGACATAGGTCGAGTAGCCGAGCCCGCGGAATTTGCCCCTACGCGCCGACTCCGCCTTGCGGATACCGAAGTTCTTGACGTCGGCCGCGACAAGAGCGCCGTCGAGACATCCCATCGGATCGCCGGAATCGTACTGCACCAGCACCGGCGTCTGATACGGATAGGCCTCCTTCGGGATCATGTTGCGTCGGCGGATCTCGACGCGGTCGATGCCCATCTCGCTGGCTGCGACGTCGACGATGCGCTCCAGCACGAAGGTCGCCTCTGGACGGCCGGCGCCGCGATAGGCGTCGACCGGAACGGTGTTGGTGAATACCACCTTCACGTTGCAGTAGATTGCCGGCGTCGTGTAGACGCCGCCGAGCAGCGGTCCGTAGAGATTGGTCGGGATGTTCGGTCCGAAGGTCGAGAGATAGCCGCCCATATTGGCAAGCGTGTTGACACGGAAGGCCAGAAACTTCCCGGTCTCGTCCAGCGCGAGCTCGGCCTCGGTGACGTGATCGCGGCCGTGGCGATCAGAGACATAACCCTCCGACCGGCTCGCAACCCATTTGATCGGCCGCATCACGCGCTTGGCGGCCCAGGTGATCACGGCCTCCTCGCCGTAGTGAAACTGCTTGACGCCAAAGCCGCCGCCGACATCGGGTGCGACCACGCGCAGTTTGTGCTGCGGGATGTTCAGCACCAGCGCGCCCATCAGGAAGCGCACGACGTGCGGGAACTGGCTGGTGGTCCACAACGTGAAGCGATCGGTGCCGGGCTCGTATTCGGCGATCGCCGCGCGCGGCTCCATCGGGTTGCCGATCAGCCTGTTGTTGACGAGGCTAAGCTTTGCGACATGCGCCGCTTTCCGGAACGCGGTCTCGACCGCGGCCTTGTCACCGAGCTCCCAATCGCAACAGATGTTGTTCGGAACGTCGTCGAACAGTTGCGGCGCGCCCGGCCGCACGGCTTCGAGCACGCCGACCACCGAGGGCAGCACCTCGTAATCGACCGTCAGCAGCTCGGCTGCCGCGCTGGCCTGTGCCGGCGTCTCCGCGACGACGAAGGCCACCATGTCGCCGACGAAGCGCACCTTGCCCTGCGCCAGCATCGGGAACGGCGGCTCCTTCATCGGCACGCCCTTGGCGTCCGTGATACCCCAGCCGCAGGGCAGCGAGCCTAACTTGTCCGCGGCGGCATCTTCGCCGGTCAGGACCGCGATGACGCCGGGCGATGCGAGCGCCGCATTCTTGTCGATACCGCGCAGGATCGCGTGTCCGTGCGGCGAGCGCACGAACACACCCGCCGTCATGCCCGGACGCTTGATGTCGGAGACGTAATTGCCGCGGCCGGTGAGGAAGCGCTGGTCCTCTTTCCGTTTGGGTGAAGCGCCGATCCCGATCACGTTGCCCATGGTCACTCTCCCTTGGCGGCGTTCATGGCGGCAGCGCCAGCCATGACCGAGACGACGATGTTCTGATAGCCGGTGCAGCGGCAGATATTGCCTTCAAGGCCGTGGCGGACGTCGGCTTCCGACAGGTCCGGCTTCTCGGTCGCGAGCGCCACCGCCGTCATCAACATGCCGGGCGTGCAAAAACCGCATTGCAGACCGTGATGCTCGCGAAACGCTTCCTGCATCGGATGCATTTGGTTCGAACCGGGAGCTCCGTGAAGCCCCTCGATAGTGAGCAGCGTCGCACCGTCGAGCGCAGGCGCCAGCAGCGTGCAGCTCTTCACCGGCAGGCCGTCGAGATGCACCACGCAGGCGCCGCACTGGCTGGTGTCGCAGCCGATATGGGTGCCGGTGAGGTTGAGCCGCTCGCGCAGCAGCTCGGCGACGAGCGTCGCCGGCTCGACATCGACAGTGGTCGGCCGTCCGTTGAGTGTGAAGGATATCTGCACGATCATACTCCTGTGGGCGACGGGTCTTTAGGCAAGTGGAAGCGCGCTGCCGGTGGCCCATGTGGCCATCACGACGTCGCCGACGGTGAACGGATCCGCGAAGAAGGTCTTTTCCGGCACATAGGCAACGAACGCGTCGTCCGGCACGGTGTCCAGCATGACCTTGACGAAATAGCCTTGGTATTCGATCGCCAGCACACGACTCGGCAGCGACGTGGTGCAGCCCGGCGGCAGTTCCCTGCCCGGCCGGACCAGCGCGACATCGTCGCGGCGCACGGCGATATCGATCTTGTCACCGACGCTGACCGTGGACCGCGCCTGAAGCGGGACCTCGATGCCATCAGGCGCGGCCTGCGCGAGCGTAAAGGTCGAACCGTTGACCTTCTCGACCCGCCCCGACAGCACGTTCTGCCCGCCCATGAACTCGGCGACGTAACGATCGTGCGGATGGGCATAGACGTCGCGCGCCGCGCCCGCCTGTTTGATTCTGCCCTGCTCCATCACCACGACCAGATCGGCGAGCGCGATCGCCTCGAGCTGGGTGTGGGTGACGTGGATGAAGGTGATGCCGAGCTCCTGCTGCATCCGCCTGAGTTCCTGGCGCATCTGCACGCGGAGCTGCTCGTCGAGGGCGGACAGCGGCTCATCGAGCAGCAGCACCCTCGGCTCGGTGATCGCCGCGCGCGCCAGCGCCACGCGCTGCTGCTGGCCGCCGGAGAGCTGCGCCGGCAGGCGATCGGCGAACTGCGTCAGCCGCACCTTCTCGATCATGGCATCGGCTGCGCGCAGGCGATCGGCCTTCGACATGCCGCGCACGCGCAAGGCGAACGCGATGTTGTCACGCACGGTGAGATGCGGGAACAGCGCGTAGGACTGAAACATCATCGCGGTGCGCCGCTGCACCGGCGCGAGCCCGACGACGTTCTGGCCGCCGATGACGATCTCACCCGCGGTCGGGTCCTCGTGGCCGGCGATCATGCGCAAAATCGTGGTCTTACCGCAGCCGGACGGGCCGATGAAGCAGCAATAGGCGCCGTCGGCGATCTTGAGGTTGACGCCGTCGACCACATTGCTGACGCCGTCAAAGCTCTTGCAGACGCCCGCCAGTTCGATATCGCCGCGATCGCTCTTCATTTCCGAGCTCAACCCTTTGTGCTGCTGCCGCGCTTCTTCTGGATCAGCACGATGCTGCCCAGGCTCGCGCCGATGACGATGAAGGAGACGATGGTGGTCACGGTGCCGAGCGCATAGAGCGAAGGCGAGGTGACGTTCAGCGTCATGCTCCAGATCTCCAGCGGCAGCGTATTGAGCGAGCCCGCGGTCTGGAGGCTGCGCGCAAACTCGTCGTAAGAGAGCGTGAAGCCGAACAGCGCGACCGCGACCAGGCCGGGCGCCAGCACCGGGATCATCACCAGCCGGATGGATTGCCAGCGGCTGGCGCCGAGGTCGTAGGCCGCCTCCTCCCAGACGTGGTTGAAGCGCGACATCACGGCAAACATCACGAGCACACCGAACGGCAGCGTCCAGGACAATTGCGCGCCGAGCGCCGAGGTGTACCAGCTCGCATTGAGCCCGAGCGCCTGGAACAACAGACCGGTGCCGAGACCGAGCACGAGACCCGGAGCGACCAGGCTGCCGATCATCATGTAGAACACGACGGTGTCGCCGCGGAAGCGTTTGCGAAAGCCGAGCCCCGCGAGGAACGAGACCACCACCGTGATGACAGTGACGATGATCGCGAGCTTGATCGAACGATCGAACGAGCCCTTGACGTCACCGGTCCGCACCTGGGTGAAGAGATCGACGAACCAGTGCAGCGAAGTGCCCTTCATCGGGAACACGAGGCCACCACGGATGTCCTGGAACGACAGGACATAGATACAGAACATCGGGCCGTACAGCGCGATCACATAGAACCCGAACAGCGTCGCCAGAACATAAAACGTCCACGGCCGGCCGCCCTTGCTCGGTGCAATCGCCTTGGTCGTCGCCGGCGGGACCGTCTTTGACATGTCAGCCTTGGGCATGTCGGCGAGAACCGCGCTCATCGCGTGATCTCCTGCCGGATGTCGACGGTGCGCAGGATCAGCGAGACGATGGCGACCAGCACCAGCGTCAGCAACACCGCGCTTGCCGCCGCCGTCGGATATTGCAGCACGCCGACGTCCTCGTAGAACGCGCTGACCACCGAGGCCGAGCCGCCGCCGGACATCACCTTGACCACGAAGAAATCGCCCATCACGATCGATACGACGAAGATGGTTCCGAGGGCGATGCCGCTCTTGGACATCGGCACCACGATCAGGCGCATGATGTCGAAACGGCTGGCGCCGGCATCGATCGCGGCCTCGATCAGCTTCTTGTCGATCCGTGCCATGGAATTGAAGATCGGCACGATCATGAAAATGGTGAGCTGGTGGACATAGGCGATGACCACCGCCAGGTCCGAGAACAGCAGCACTTCCAGCGGCTGGCGGATCACGCCGAGCGCCAGCAGCGCCTGGTTGATCAGGCCTTCCTTGCCAAGCAGCGGAATCCAGGAAATCATCCGGATGATGTTCGAGGTCCAGAACGGCACCGTGCAGAGCAGGAACAGACCAATCGCCAGCAGTTGGTTGCGGACGTGGAAAACCAGGAAGTATGCGACGAAGAACCCGATGATCAGCGTGAAGATCCAGGTCAGCACCGTGAACTTGATCGTCGCCAGATACAGCTTCAGCGTCAGGGCCGAATGCAACACCTCGACATAGCTTGCGAGCGTGAAGCCCGGCGTCAGCCCGCCAAAGCCGTCGGTGGCGAAGAAGCTCGCGGCCAGCACGACCAGGATCGGCGCCACGAAGAACGGTACGAGCACCAGCACGAGCGGCGACACGTAGAGCCAGCCGGCGAGATTTGCGCGTGGTGAGGTTTGAGCTGGACTAAGACTTGGCTGCATGTCGGCAAACGCCTCGACGTCGGTCATTTGGCACCGGCGCATCGCCGCGCCGGCGCTTCGTTCACGTCAGGGAAAGCAGGTTTCAGGCCACCTTGAAGTCGTTCCAGCGCTTGTTCATGTAGGCGGCTTCGTCCATCAGCGTGTTCCAGCAGGAGATGTTCTTGACGCGGTCGAGGAACGAGCCGCCGTCGCGCTTGGTGCCGGTCTTCTCCATCGGCACGCCATAGGGGTCGTTGACGACCTCGGGCGCGGGCTGGCCCTCATACCAGAACGCCCATTCGGCCGGCGTGAGGAATTTCTTCGCGGTCGAAGGGACCGGGCTGTAATAGCCGTAGCGCGCGACGAAGCCGCCCTGCCAGCCCGACAGATACCAGTTGAGATATTCGTAGGCCGCGTCCAGCTTCTTGCCGGAGAGATGCTTCATCAGGCCCATGCCGTTGCACCAGCCGCGATAGCCTTCCTTGCCGTTCTTGATATTGACCGGCGCATAGACACAGGGGATTTCTTTCACGCGCACCGCGGCAACGGCCGGCGACCACATCGACTGGATCACCACTTCGCCCGCCGCCATCAGCTGCACCGACTGGTCGAAGGTGGTCCAGGTCGCGCGGAACTGGCCCTGCTTCTTGAGCTCGATCAGCTTGTTGCAGGTGAAGTCGATCTCCTCCTTGGTCATGTTGCCCTTGTTGCCGTACTTGATCAGCCCGGCGCTTTCGAAGCAGAGCGCGGCGTCCATGATGCCGATCGCGGGCACGTCGAGGATCGCGGCCTTGCCTTTGAATTTCGGATCGATCAGATCCTTCCATTCCGTGACTTCATGGCCGACGAGGTCGGGGCGGTAACCGATGGAATCGGCATTGTAGACCTGCGGCAGGAAGGTCGCCCATTCGGTCACGCCGTCATGCAGATCGGTGGAGTCAGGCTTGGAAATGTACATGGCCTCATAGGGCGAGATGCCCTGGCGCGGGATCTTGTGACCGTCGATCTCGCCCTTGGTAAAGATCGGCAGGATGTTGTCGAACTCCTTGACCTTCTTGACCTCGATGCCCTGGATGACGCCGCGCTTGGCAGCGAGCTTGGCCTGCCAGCCCTCGAGATCGGCGATGTCGACCGTATTAGGCTGGCTTATGAAGCGGTTGATGGCGGCAGAGGTGTCGAGGTTCTGCATCGTCACCTTGAAGCCGAGATCCTTGGCCGCCTGGTCACCGATCGCCTTCACCACCGAATAGGACACGCCGACATGGCGCAGCTCGATGTCCTTGATCTCCTGCGCCCAGATGGTCGGGAATCCGCGGATCGCGTCCGATCCTGCGGCCGCGCCGGCCACGGCCGCGGCGCCCTTCAACAGCGTGCGCCTGCTCAGCTTTTTCGCAGATTTGTCGCTCGTCCCCGCCGGATTGGCAGTGGATGTCCCCTTGTCCCTGTCAAGCATGGCAACCCTCGTTGGCTACGATGAACGCTGCGCACCGGTCGCCATGGACCGGCTGCGGATGTGATCAATTGCGAGGGAGGCTATGGGCGGGATGTTGTGAAGTAAAATTGGAAGTAAAAATTCGCCGCATAAACGCGGCTAATGGTTCGCCCCGCTGCATCGGCTTTTGGCAGCGCGCATAAGAAGGCGTCAGGGCCTGCGTACAAAACGATGGCTTCGAACGTGCGGGCCCGTTCGCGCGGCAGACGTGATGAAGGCGGTCCTCAGGACCTGAGCTGGTCCCGCGCCGTCTCCGGCGCCATCAGCGTTGCGATGATAGTGATGACCGACAGCGCGATGATGTAAACCGACACGGCCCAATAAGAACCGGCCCATGCCAGCAGTGCCGTCGCAATCAGCGGCGAGAAGCCGCCGCTCAGCGCGGCGGCAACGTTGGCTCCCAGCGATGCGCCACTGTAGCGCACCTGGGTGCGGAACAGCTCCGGCATGAAGGCCGCCTTCGGCCCGAACAGCAGCGCATGCGTCAGTGTCATCGTCACGACGAGCGCGAGCGTGATCAGCGCCGGCTCCCTGGTGTCGAGGAACCAGAACAACGGAAACGCCAGCGCCACCGAGAACACGCCACCGGCGAGATACAGCGCTTTGCGGCCGAAGATGTCGGACAGCCAGCCTGCGAGGGGCAGCGTCGCGAGCTCGACGAGCGCGGCATAGACCACCGCGTTCAGGATCACCTGCCGGGGAAGGCCGAGCTGCGTCGTGGCATAGACCACGGTGAAAACAGTGAGGAGATAAGCGAGCCCGACTTCGGACACCGTGATGCCGATCGCGAGCAGGAAGCTGCGCCAGTCGCGGCGCAGGACTTCCAGCGCCGGCTGCGCCAGCACCTCCTTGCGCTCGAGCACCTCCTTGAAGTGCGGCGTCTCCGCAAGTTTCAGCCTTACGATGAAGCCGACGCCGACGAGCAGGATGCTGATCAGAAACGGCACGCGCCAGCCCCAGCTCAGGAAGTCCGCTTCGGGCAGCTGCGTCATCAGACCAAAAATGCCGGTGGACGCGGCGACGCCGACGGGGAAGCCGATCTGCACCAGGCTGCCGTAGAAGCCGCGGCGGTTGCCGGCGTGCTCGGCCACCATGACCACCGCCCCGCTCCACTCGCCACCGAGCCCGATGCCCTGGACGAAGCGCAAAATGACGAGGAAGATCGGCGCCCAGACGCCGATCTGACTGTAGGTCGGCAGGCAACCGATCAGGAACGTGCCCAGTCCCATCGCGATCATGGTCGCGACCAGCATCTTCTTGCGGCCGAGCCGGTCACCATAATGCCCGATGATCGCGCCGCCGATCGGGCGCGCGACGAAGCCGACCGCATAGGTCGAGAACGCCGCCAGCGTGCCGACGTAGGGATCGAAGCTCGGGAAGAACAGCTTGTTCAGCACCAGCGCCGCCGCCGTGCCGTAGATCAGGAAGTCGTACCACTCGATCGCGGTGCCGAGCGCGCTCGCCCAAACCACATGCGCCGTCGTCGATTTCTCCGCCGCCGTCGCGACCCTCGCTGTTGCCGTCATTGCCATCCGCCCCAAGATTCCAGGTGGCATCATGGCCAATCGTTGTGACGGTTGCAACTTGCGGGAGTGTTAGTTCTCCCCAAGATCACGATGCGAGATTTTCACGCCACTGCCTCCGCACCGTCGTCCCGGCGGAGGCCGCGACCCATAACGACAGGGAGGAGTTTGACGAAGACCCGTGCTCCGGTACTGCGACCGCCCGGCATCGAAAGATCACGCAGTATGGGTCCAGGCCTTCGCCGGGACGACATGGAACTTTTATTCGCTATTGACAAACTTATTCTCTAATATCTAATTTACCTTTAGAATAACTGGCTGCGCCAAGCGGCCCATAAGCGAGAGGGAACGACGATGAGAGGGTTTTTGGCCTGCGCCATGCTCGCGGCCATGACTTCGGCTGCCATGACCACCGTTGCGATCGCCCAGATCTCTGACGACGCGGTGCGGATCGGCGTGTTGACGGATCTGTCGAGCTGGGGCCGCGACAACAGCGGGCCGGGCTCCGTGGAGGCCGCGAAAATGGCGGTGGAGGAATTCGGGCCCACCGTGCTCGGCAAGCCGATCGAGATCATCAGCGCCGATCACCAGATGAAGACCGACGTCGGAGTACAGATCGTGCGCGGCTGGTTCGACAACGGCAAGGTCGATGCCGTCGTCGACATCCCCAATTCCGGCATCGCGATCGCCGTCCACAACATGGTGCGCGAGCGCAACAAGATCGCGCTGCTCTCCGGCCCCGGCGCGAGTTCGCTGACCGACGAGCTTTGCAGCCCGAACACCGTGCACTTCACCTACGACACCTACGCGCTGTCCAAAGTCACTGCTTCCGCCGTGATCAAGGAAGGCGGAAAATCCTGGTACTTCATCACCGCCGACTACGCCTTCGGCCAGCAGCTCGAGAAGGACGCCACGCGCTTCATCAACGAGATGGGCGGGAAGGTTTTGGGTGGCGTGAAGCACCCGACCAACACGGCCGATTTCTCGTCCTTTGCACTCCAGGCGCAAAGCTCGAAATCGAACGTCGTCGCCTTCGCCAATGCCGGCCAGGACACCGACAATGCGATCAAGCAGTCGGGCGAGTTCGGCCTGGTCCAGGGCGGCCAGAAGCTGGTCGGCCTCCTGATGTTCGACACCGACGTGCACGCGATCGGGCTCAAATCCGCGCAGGGCACCTACATGACCACGGCGTCGTACTGGAATATGGACGAAGCGACCCGCGCATGGTCGCGGAAATTCTACGAGCGCACCAAGGTGATGCCGACCATGATCCAGACCGGCGTCTACGGCTCGGTGCTGCATTATCTCAAGGCCATCAAGGCCGCCGGCACCGATGATCCCGCCAAGGCGATGGCCAAGATGCGCGAGCTGCCAATCGAGGATACATTCGTCCATGGCGGCAAGTTGCGCGAGGACGGCCGCGTCATTCGCGACATGTATCTCGCCAAGGTGAAATCGCCCGAGCAGTCCAAGGAACCGTGGGATTATTTGGAGATCATCAAGACGGTGAAGGGCGAGGACGCCTTCCGCCCGGTCTCCGAGTCGAAATGTCCGTTGCTCAAGAAGTGAGGCCTGCATGACCGGCAACGAGCGCAACGCAGGCGAAACCTACGAGTGCGATGTGCTCGTGGCTGGATCGGGCTGCTCCGGCATGTCGGCCGCGATCACGGCACGCTATCGCGGCCTCGACGTCCTGATCGTCGAGAAGGAGCCGCGCTTCGGCGGCACCACCGCCCGCTCCGGCGGTTGGTTGTGGATACCCGGCACGTCGCTGGCGAAGGCATACGGCATCGAGGAGACTCCAGAGCAGGCGCGCACTTACCTGCGGCACGAAGCCGGCAATAACTTTGACGCCGCGCGGGTCGATGCATTCCTGAGCGCCGGCCCCGAGGCGGTCGATTTTTTCACCAGCAAGACCGCGCTCCGCTTCGACATGCCGCTGGTGTTCCCGGATTACCACGCCGAGGCGCCCGGCGGCAGCCAGGGTGGTCGTTCGATGGTGGCGCGCCCGTTCGACGGCCGCGAGCTCGGCGACCAGATCAAGGCCCTCGGCATGCCCCTGCCGGAGCTGACCGTATTCGGCATGATGCTCGGATCCGGCAAGGACATCGTCCATTTCATGCGCGCGACGAAGTCGCTGACCTCGGCGGCCTATGTCGCGAAGCGCCTGTCGCGGCATCTGATGGACGTGCTGCGCTATGGCCGCGGCATGACGCTGACCAACGGCAATGCGCTCGCAGGGCGCCTGGCAAAATCCGCGCAGGATCTGAAGATTCCGATGTGGCTGTCCGCGCCGGTGCGCGAGCTGACGGTCGAGAACGGCACTGTCACCGGCGCCATTGTCGCCCGCGAGGGACGCGACGTCCGCATTCGTGCAAAACAAGGCGTCGTGCTCGCCTGCGGCGGTTTCCCGCATGATGTCGAACGGCGCAAGAAGATGTTCCCACACGCGCCGACCGGCAACGAGCATTTTTCGCCGGGACCGACCGGCAACACCGGCGACGGCCTGCGGCTTGCCGAGAACGCCGGCGGACATGTCGAGGACCGGCTGCCGAACGCTGCGGCCTGGGTCCCGGTCTCGGTCACCAAGCGCAAGGACGGCTCACACGGCGTGATGCCGCATTTCATCGACCGCGCCAAACCCGGCGTAATCGCGGTGATGCGTGACGGCAAGCGCTTTGCCAACGAGGGCAATTCCTATCACGACTTCGTCCAGGCCATGGTCAAGGCGGTGAAACCCGGCGAGGAAATCGCGGCCTACCTGGTCTGCGATCACCAGACCTTGCGCAAATATGGTCTCGGCTGCGTACCGCCATTTCCGATGCCGCTGGGTCATCACCTCAAGACCGGCTAT
Source organism: Bradyrhizobium sp. Ken64 (assembly GCF_055807555.1). NCBI lineage: Bacteria > Pseudomonadati > Pseudomonadota > Alphaproteobacteria > Hyphomicrobiales > Nitrobacteraceae > Bradyrhizobium > Bradyrhizobium sp. Ken64. The sequence goes on from NZ_JBVVPA010000003.1 coordinate 68,697, forward strand.
CTCATGCGCGGCGAGACGCTGGAGGCACTCGCGGCAAAGGCGGGCATCGACAGCATGGCGTTCGTCGAGACCGTCAAGCAGTTCAATCAGACCGCACCACAGGGACACGACGCCGCCTTCGGCAAGGGATCAAAGGCCTATAACCGCTACCAGGGCGATGCACTGCACGGCCCGAACCCTTGCGTCGCGCCGATCGAGAACGGCCCATTCTACGCCATCAAGATGGTGGTCGGCGATCTCGGCACCTATGCCGGCATCGTCACCGACGAGAACGCGCGGGCGCTCGATGCGGAGGGACGGGTGATTCCCGGGCTCTATGCGGCCGGCAACGACATGGCGAGCATCATGGGCGGCAATTATCCCGGCGCCGGCATCACGCTTGGGCCGGCGCTGACGTTCGGCTACATTGCCGGCCGTCATCTCGCCGACAGCGCCGCCAAGCGCAACGCGGCGTAAGCCACGCCAGGAGGCGCATGAAGAGAGAGAGCCGCGGCATTCAGTCGATCGAGGTCGGTGGAGAATTGCTCCGCGCCCTCGCCCGCAGCGGCGAGCCGATGATGCTGCGCGATCTCGCACGCGAGGCCGGCATGACGCCGGCCAAGGCGCATCCCTATCTCGCCAGCTTCTCGCGCATCGGCCTGATCGAGCAGGACGAGACCACCGGCCGCTACGAGATCGGCGCACTCGCGCTGGAACTCGGCTTGATCAGCCTGCGCCGCCTCTCCGGCGTGCGTATTGCCGGACCGAAGATCGCGGCGCTCGCGAGCCAGATCGGGCACGCGGTCTCGCTGGCCGTCTGGGGCACGCATGGCCCGACCGTGGTGCAGCTCGAAGAACCCGGCCAGCCCGTGCACATCGTGATGCGGGCCGGCTCGGTGATGGCACTGCTGGAGACCGCGACCGGCCGCGCCTTTGCTGCCTTCCTGCCGGAGAAGACCATCGACGCCGCGCTCGAAAGCGGCCTCGATCGCCACGGCGTCGGCTATAATCCGAAGCGCACAGTGAAAGGCGCGAAGGTCGCGGACATGCTCACCGAGGTCCGCAAGCACGGCCTCGCCCGCGCGCTCGGCGACCCCCTGCCCGGCGTCAACGCATTCGCTGCACCGGTGTTCGACCATTCCGGCCATGTCGCGCTGGTGATCACCGCGATGGGGCCGGAAGGCACTTTTGACGCGCGCTGGGACAGCCCGATCGCCCATGCCCTGCGCGAGTGCGCGGGCGGCATTTCGAAACGACTGGGTCACGGGATGACGGCCGCGGCGGAGTGAGGGGCTGGCTGCCTCATCCGACCTCCGCTGTCATGCCCGCGAAAGCGGGGCATCCAGTACGCCGCGACGCCTCGGTTCACCGCGGGCGTCTCGGCGTACTGGATCGCCCGGTCAAGCCGGCGATGACAGAGAATGGGTCCGCCCTACTTCTCCTTCACCGGCACCGTGTAATTCAGAATCAGCCGGCCGCCGTCGGGATAGATCGTCTGCCCCGTGATGTAGGACGCATCGTCGCTCGCAAGAAACGCCACGACCGAGGCCACCTCGCTCGGCTCGCCGCCACGGCCGGCCGGCGTGCGTGACATCACGGTCTTGCGGGCATCCTCCGAGGTGTAGATGGACGATGCCACCATGTCGGTCAGAATCGTGCCCGGCCCGACCGCGACGACGCGAATATTGTGCGGAGCCAGCGCGACGGCGGCGACCGAGGTGAGCTGCTTCATGCCGCCCTTGGACATGGCGTAGGTCGCAAGCGCCGGGATCGCCAGCAGTGCATTTACCGACGACATGTTGATGATGACCCCGCCGCCGCTACCTTGCGCGATCATCTGCTTCGCCGCCGCCTGCACGCCGAAGAACGCGCCCTTCAGATTGATGCCGATGATTTCGTCGAATTCTTCTTCGGAAATCTCCAGGAGGTCCCGGTTGCGAGCGACGCCGGCATTGTTGACCATGATGTCGAGCCGGCCGAACTCCTTTGCGGCGGTTGCGACCAGCTGGTCGACATCGGCGCGCTTCGCGACATTGCCGACGACGGTACGCAAGGCGTCCGGCCGTCCGAGCTCGGCAGCCGTCGCGGCCAAGCCATCGGCATCGACATCCGAGATGACGACCTTGACGCCGTCGTCCAGGAATCGTTTCGCGCAAGCCTTGCCGATACCTCGCGCCGCGCCGGTGATGGCGGCGACCTTGCCGGATAGTTTCATGGTCTCACTCCAGAGTAGCTGTTTCGACAGCAGACTGTCGCCGGGTGAGAAACCCGGCTCAGGCCGCCGCGAAGCCGAGATGAGCACGGAACCGGTTCTTGATAAAGACAGCATCGCGCGAGGGAAGCGAGCGCGGCGGATTTTCGGCCAGGACCTTGATGACGAAGAGTCGCGGGCCATCGGCCGGCTCGGCGATTTGGGTTGCGAGGCGCTGCACCTCCTCGATCGTCCGCACGGTTCCGGCAGCGGCAAAGCCGCAAGCCACGGCGATTGCGGTGAGATCGACGCCGCGCCCGGTGTGGCTCGCCTGCATCCCGGTCTCGCCAAAATGCTGATTGTCGATCACGACGATGTCGAGATTGCACGGCCGCGCGACGCCGATGGTGGCGATGCCGCCGAGGCCCATCAATTGCTCGCCATCGCCGGTCAAAGCGAGGACGCGCTTTCCCGGCTGGGCTTGCGCGAGGCCAAGCCCAATCAGCGCGGCGCCGCCCATGGCGCCCCAGAGATAAAAATTGCCGTCATGGTCGCCGACCGAATGAAGGTCATAGGTCGGCGAGCCGAGGCCGGACACGACCAGCGTGTCCTTGCGATTCTTCAAGAGCGCGGCAACGGCGGCGCGGCGGTCGAGTTGGGCTTGCATTGGCATCACCACTTCTTCTTGCCGATCAGGCGTTGCCCGATCAGCACCGCGATCTGCTGATCGGAATCGTAGGCGAGCGCTGCGGCCGCTTCGACCGTCTCGATCAGATCCTCTCCTGTCTCCGCCCGCATCACCTTCAGGCCGATCGCCTCCAGCGAGGGCTGCGTCGCCCGGCTCATCGGCACCTGCCAGGGATTGAACTCGGCCCATTCGCCGCGCATCGTCACCAGCATCAGCAGTGGAAATCGTCCGATTGCCGATAGCGACAGCATGTTGATGCAATTGCCGACCCCGCTCGACTGCATCAAGAGCACGCTACGCTGGCCGCCGAGCCAGGCGCCGGCGGCGATGGCGACGCCCTCCTCTTCCGTCGTCAGCACGTTGGTGGTGACGTCGCGGTCGGCCGAGAACAGTCGGATGAGCTGGCTGTGGCCGGCATCGGGGACATAGGACATCTGCCGCACATCGGCGGCCTTCAGGATGCGGTAGAGCTCTGACGGCCAATCGTCTGCGCGCGTGTCGGGATTGGATTGAAGGCTGTGCACCGCTCGTCTCCATGGATTGCGAGCGGCACTCTAGCGATGTTCAGGCGCGAAAGCTCTGACCGTCTGACGCGATCAGGTATCGAGGGATTGTATAGCTGCCTCTTCCACTGCCGGTGGGACAGCGCACGATGCGCATGGCTGCGCCCATAGACAGCTTCTCGGCCTCTAGCCAAACCGACGCGGCCGCAGTCCGGCATGAAACCACGTAATCATGGAATAGATATCGTAGACGGGCAATCCGACCTCGGCCTGAAGCGCCGCTGCATAAGGCGGCATGTTGGTGCATTCCAGCACGATCGCGCCGACATCCGGGTTGCGGGCGACCAACTCCTTGCCGGCCTCGACCACGTCACGTTCGGCCTGCGCGATGTCCATGTCCTCCTTCTCGGCCTTGATCAGGACGCGGAAGAATTCCTTGCCGTGCTCGGTGCCGACCAGCGGCGTATCGAGCGGCACGCCGGCACCTTCGAGATGGGCCGGCGTCAAGGTCGAACCGGACACCGTGACGAGGCCGACGCGCTTGCCGGGCGGCAAGGTCGCCTGCACCCACGGCACCTGCATCAGTGACGAGGTCGCAACGGGAACGCCGACCGCGGCCGCGATCTCCTTCTGGAACAGCGAGAGGAAGCCGCAATTGGTGGTGATGGCTTCGGCCCCGAGCCGAACCAGATCCTTCGCCGCATCGATGAAATCAGGCAGCAGACCGGCCGCCCCCTTCAGCACCACCTTCTCCGGCGAAGCCCCGCTCACAACGCGATAGAGCACGGGGAAAGGCCAGGTGGTGCCGTTGCCCATGTCGCCGGGAATGCGGGGGAAGCGTGCCTCCAGCATCAGGATGCCGAGCGGCGCTCCATAGATGGCCTTGCCGCCGCGGGCGATTCGGGATGACGATTTGGCTGGAGCGGTCATGATGCGATCTCAGAGAAAACGATCGGGCGAAAACGGTGCGAGCGGAATTTCCGGCGGCTTGCCGCTCAGAAGCTGGGCGACGAGACGACCGGTGCGCGCCGAGCCGACCAGGCCGACATGGCCGTGGCCGAAGGCATAGACGATGTCGCGCGAGGCCCGCGCGTAACCGATGCAGGGACGTCCGTCCGGCATGCTCGGCCGATGGCCGAACCAGGTCTTGATACGCGACGCCGGAATGTCCGTCGGCAGTTTTGGGAACATGCTGAAGAGGTTGTTGCGCAAAATCTCGGCGCGCTTCCAGTTCGGCTCGGCTTCGAGGCCTGCGATCTCGACCGTGCCGGCGGCGCGCAAACCCTTGTCGGTCCAGTTCACCACCATCTTCGCATCCGAGGCCATCATCGAGCTGCGCGGGCCCGTTTCCGGATTCTCGATCATGACGTGATAGCCGCGCTCGGTCTCCAGCGGCAGCGGATCGCCGATGGACGCCGTGAGCCGCTTCGAATGCGCGCCGGCGGCAATCACCGCGGCATCGCACGCAATCTCGCCGGTCTCGGTCAGGACAGCCACGAGCTTGTTGCCGGATAGCTTCAGCCCGATTGCCTTGGCGCGCACAAGCTTGGCGCCGCTTGCCAGCGCATGCTGCGCGAGCGCGGCGACATAGGCTCCTGGGTCGCGGCAGCGCCCCGCTTCCTCCACCACCACGCCGAAAGTGTAGCGCGGATGCAAATCGGGCTCGCGCTGACGCATCTCGTCGGCCGAAAGCTCCAGCCATTCGACACCGACGCGCTTGCGTACGCGCCAGCCGAGATCGTTGTCGAAATTGCCGCGTGACGGAAAGACATGCATCACGCCGTTACGCTCGATCAATTCAGGGACGCCCGCCTCCTCGGCCAGCTTCCTGTGCAGCAGCGGCGCGTCCTTCAGAAGGTCGCGCAGCGCAAATGCCGTCGTCTCGACCCGCGCTTCGGTCCAGCCCGAGAGCAGATATTTGATCAACCAGGGCAGCGCCTTCGGCAGATAAGACCAGCGGATCGCGAGCGGTCCGAGCGGATCCATCAGATAACCCGGCACCTTCTTCCAGACGCCGGGCTCGGCCGGCGGGATCACCGAATGCGAGGAGAGCCAGCCGGCATTGCCGTAGCTCGCCGCCTGTTCGCCACCGGGCTCGCCCGGATCGATCAGCGTGACACGATGGCCTTCGCGTAGCGCCTCGATCGCGCTGATCACGCCGACCGCGCCGGCTCCGATGATGGCGACGTGGCGGCTTTGCGGCATCGGCTATGCCTTCGCCGCAGGGGCAAAGTCCTTGCCGACCGACATCGCCAGCGGATCGATGATGCAGTGGAGGATCGACGGCTTGCACGAGGCGAGCGCACGCTCGAAGGCCGGCGCGAACTCTTCGGTGCGCTCGACGCGCTCGCCATAGCCCCCGAACGCTTTTGCGTACATCGCGAAATCCGGGTTCTTGAGCTGGGTGCCGACCACGCGACCGGGATAGTCGCGCTCCTGGTGCATGCGAATGGTACCGTATTGCGCATTGTCGACGACGATGACGACGAGGGCTGCATCGTACTGCACGGCGGTCGCGAATTCCTGCCCGTTCATCAGGAAGCAGCCGTCGCCGGCGAAGGCTATGACGGTACGGTTCGGATACTGTCGCTTCGCAAGCACCGCGGCCGGCACGCCGTAGCCCATCGAGCCCGACGTCGGTGCAAGCTGTGAAGCAAAGCTGTGGAAGCGGTGATGACGATGGATCCAGCCGGCATAGTTGCCGGCGCCGTTGCAGACGATCGCGTCCTTGGGCAGGCGATCGCGCAGCCAGGTCATGACCTGGCCGTACTGGAACGTGCCCGGCAGCTCGCGCGCTTTGTCGGTCCAGGCGAGATAGTCGGCATGCGCCTTGGCGGCCTCGCCCTTCCAGGCGACTGCGCCGGCGGGCTTCAGCGTCTCGACCGCGGCCGCGAACGCGGCGGGCGTGGCCTGGATCGCAAGCTCCGGCTGGTAGATGCGGCCGAGCTCTTCGGAGCCGGGATGAACGTGGATCAGCTTCTGCCGCGGCGTCGGAATGTCGAGCAGCGTGTAGGATGAGGACGGCATCTCCGACATGCGGCCGCCGATGAGAAGAATGACATCGGCGCCGTCGATGCGCGCTTTCAGACCCGGGCTCGGGCCGATGCCGAGATCGCCGGCATAATGCGAGTGATCGGCGTCGATCAGCGACGCGCGGCGGAACGAGGTCGCGACCGGCAGGTCGAACCGCTCGGCAAAGCGCGCGATGCTCCGGGTCGCTTCATCGGTCCAGCGCGAGCCGCCGAGAATGACGAGCGGTGCTTTGGCGCTCGCAAGCATGGCGCCAACGCGCTCGATATCTGCGGGCGCCGGCCAGCTCACCGCCGGCTCGATCCGCATGGCGTCCGCAACGGCAGCAGTTTCAGTCAGCATGTTCTCGGGCAGCGAGATCACCACGGGGCCGGGACGGCCCTGCATGGCGACGCGGAAGGCGCGCGCGACCAGCTCCGGAATCCGGTCGGGACGATCGATCTCGACCGCCCATTTCGCCATGGTGCCGAACACCGCCTTGTAGTCGAGCTCCTGAAACGCCTCGCGCTCGCGCATGCCGGTGTCGACCTGACCGACGAACAGGATCATCGGGGTGGAATCCTGCATCGCGATGTGGACGCCGTGGCTGGCATTGGTGGCGCCGGGGCCGCGGGTGACGAAGCAGATGCCGGGACGGCCAGTGAGCTTGCCATAGGCCTCCGCCATCATCGCAGCACCGCCCTCGGCGCGGCAGATCATGACGTCGATCGGGCTGTCGTGCAGCGCATCGAGCGCCGCAAGGTAGCTCTCGCCCGGCACGCAGGTGACGCGCTCGACGCCTTGCGCGACGAGCTGATCGATCAGGATCTGGCCCCCGGTGCGGGTGTTGCGAATGGTCATGACGGCTCCCTCAAGGCTTTGGCGATGCGTTTCGCAGCTTCGCGAAACTATTGCTCGGGGCTGGCGTAGGACAGGCCGAGAGGGCGCGCAAGATCGAAAGGCTTCTCGCACCCTGCGCAGGCGTCATGCCCGCCCCTGCTGGTTGCACTGCAGCCCATTCGCGGTGATGCGAAGCGCCGCGCCGCGATCGACCGGCTCTATCCGAAGCTCGGCGCGATGGCCGCGTGCTATTGATGCTCGATCGCGCGGATCGCGCCACGGAGCTCGGCCAGGCCGCGGAGGCGACCGATCGCGGTGTAACCCGGATTGGTGCGCTTGGTGGCGGCGAGATCGTCCAGCATGCGGTGGCCGTGATCGGGCCGGAACACGATCTGCCGGTCGGGCGAACGCCGCGCGTTCTCTTTCAGCAGCGCCTTCAGCACCGCGACCATGTCGACGTCACCGTCGAGATGATCTGACTCGTAGAAGGACAGGCCATCCGCTTCGCGCTTGGTCGCCCGCAGATGCGCAAAGGCAATGCGCGGACCGAAGCGTTCGGCCATCGCGGGCAGGTTGTTCTCGGCGCGCACGCCCAGCGACCCCGTGCACAGGCAGATACCATTCGCCTTTGACGGCACGGCATCGAACAACGCCTGATAGTCATCGGCGCTGGACGCGACGCGCGGCAGGCCGAACAGCGGGCGCGGCGGGTCGTCCGGATGCAGTGTCAATGAGACCCCAAGCTGCTCGGCGACGGGTGTGACGCGGCCCAAGAACTCGGCGAGATGCCGCCGCAGGATTTTTGGCGTGACGTCGCGATACGTTGCGAGCCGGTCGCGGAATTGCGGGATCGTCATCGGCTCGGTGGTCGAGCCCGGCAGTGCGCTGGCGATCACCATGACGAGGTAATCGATATCGGCTTGGCTCATCTGGTCGAACAGCTTTTTCGCGCGGGCCTGCTGCTCCGGCGAATACTCGGCGGTGGCGGCCGGCCGCTTCAGGATGTGCAGCTCGAAGGCCGCGAAACGGTCTTGGTCGAAGCGCATGGCACGGGCGCCGTTCGGCAGCTCCCATTCGAGATCGGTGCGGCACCAATCCACGACGGGCATGAAGTTGTAGCAGATGATCTTGATGCCGACCGCGGCAACCGCCTCCAGGCTGGCGATCCACGTCTCGATCGAGCGCGTTGCCTTAGCCCCGAGACGCTTGACATCGTCGGGGATCGGAATCGATTCCACCACCGACCAGGTCAGCTGCGAACGGCCGGGTTGGCCGTTCTCGATGAAGTTCCTGCGCTCCTCGACCGCCTTGCGTGTCCAGGCTTCGCCGATCGGCACCTGATGCAGCGCCGAGACGATGTCGCTCGCGCCAGCCTGCCTGACATCATCCAGCGAGACCGGATCATCGGGCCCGTACCAGCGCCATCCCTCGAGCATCATAAGAATTCTCCCGGATCAGTTCGCGGTCAGCACGACCTTGACGCTCTGCGAGCGGTCGAGCGCCAGCCGCAGCGCGTCCGGCGCGGTGGACAGCGGCCGCTCGGCTGTGACCAGCGACAGCACGTCCACGGTGCCGTCCGCAATCAGCTCCACCGCCGTCATGAACTCGAGCCCGAAACGGAACGAGCCGCGCAGATCGATCTCCTTGGCCATCACCGCATTGGCCGGTACCGGAATCTGGCCACCCGGCAGATTGCCGATCTGCACCACCACGCCGCCGCGCCTGACGATGCCGATCGCACTGGCAAGTCCTGCAGCCGTGCCCGAGACTTCGAAAGCGACATCGTAGGGGCGCGACGCGGCCTGCGCCTTCAGGCCTTCCTCGCCGGCCGCGACATTCTCGACGTGAGAGGCGCCGAGCCGGGTCGCAAAAGCCAGCGGCGCTGGCGCGATGTCGGCCACCGTGATGTCGGTCATGCCGGCGCGGCGCGCGGCGAGCATGGTCAGAAGCCCGATCGGACCGGCGCCGAAGATGATGCCGCGCTTGCCTTCGATGTTGCCGGCACGCGCCACCGCGTGCAGGCAGACCGCCAGCGGCTCGGCGAGCGCCGCCGCCTGATAGGACACGTGATCGGGGATTTTCACGCACTGCGCGGGAATCGCGTCGAAATAGTTGGCAAAGCCGCCCTGCATGTGCGGCGTCTTCGAGGCCGAGCCCATGAAGTAGATATTTTCGCAGAGGTTTTGCCGGCCTTGGCGGCAAGCGCCGCAATGGCCGCACCACCGCGACGGGTTGACGGCGACACGGTCGCCGAGCTTCAGGTTCGCCGCGGAGCCCGCGATCTCCACGACCTCGCCTGAAATTTCGTGACCGAGCACCAGCGGCGATTTCACCACGAAATCGCCGGTCCGGGCATGACGGAAATAATGCATGTCCGAGCCGCAGATGCCGCCGGCGCCGAAGCGGATGCGCACCATGCCTTCAGCGAGCTTGTCGAGTGGATGCTCGACCATGCGCAGATCTTCGGGGCCAAACAGGGTTGCGGCGAGAGCTGTGGTTGTCATTTGGAAAGTCCCATGTATTTCGGCAGCCAGAGGGTCAATTCGGGGATGTAGGTGATCGCGATCAGTGCGAGCATCAGTGGCACCAGCCAGGGTAGGATCGCCACCGTCGTGCGCTCGACCGACAGCTTTGCGACGCGCGCGAGCACGAACAAGACCATGCCGAGCGGCGGATGCAACAGGCCGATCATCAAGTTCAGCGTCATGATCAGACCGAAATGGATCGGGTCGATGCCGAGCTTGAGCACGATCGGCAACAGGATCGGCACCAGGATGGTGATCGCCGCCGTGGTGTCGATGAAGCAGCCGACGAACAGGATCAGGACGTTGGCGAGCGCCAGGAACACCCATTTGTTGTGGGTGATGCTTAGCATCCAGTCCGACAGCAGTTGGGCTGCCTGCGACACCGTCAGCAGCCAGGCGAAGATCGAGGCTGCCGTGACGATGAACAGCACCGAAGCCGTGGTCTCGATGGTGTCGAAAGTCGCCTTCGCGACCGTTTTCATCGTCATGGTGCGGTAGCGCACCAGGCCGAGGAACAGCGACCAGATCACGGCGGCGACGGCGGCTTCCGTCGGGGTGAACCAGCCGAGCGTCATGCCGCCGATCAGGATCACCGGCGCCATCAGCGCCATCACCGCGGAGAAGTCGAAGTACCAGTCCATCGCGAGCAGCACGACCAGGCCAAGCCCAACTGCCCAATTGGTTGAGAGACCGGCGACCGTCAGAAGCCAGACAGCCATCGGGAAGCTCAGTACGACGAGGATCTCGAGCCCCGCCGATCCCAATTGCGGCCAGGAGAACGGCGTATCGCTGCCCCATTTGTTCTTGTGCGCGAAGTAGGTGACGGTGGCCATCATCAGCAGCGTCAGCACGACGCCTGGAATGACGCCCCCCAGAAACAGCGCGCCGATCGAGACGTTGGCCATCATGCCGTAGATCACGAAAGGCAGCGAGGGCGGGATGATCGGCCCGAGCGTGGCGGACGCCGCGGTGACGCCCACGGAGAATTCCGTGGAGTAGCCGTGGTCCTTCATCGCCTTGATCTCAATGGTGCCGAGACCGGCGGCATCCGCGATCGCGGTGCCCGACATGCCGGAGAAGATCACCGAGCCGATGATGTTGACGTGGCCGAGGCCGCCGCGCATCCAGCCGACCAGCGCGACCGCGAATTTGTAGATGCGCCCGGTGACGCCGGCGATGTTCATGAGATTGCCGGCCAGGATGAAGAACGGCACGGCGAGCAGCGGAAAGCTCTCCACCCCGGCGATCATGCGCTGCGCCAGCGTGACGTCGGGCGTCACCCCGCTGACCAGGATGTAGAGCAGCGACGATGCGGCCATCGCGATCGCCACGGGAACGCCGAGCAGCATCAGGACGAGAAAGCCTCCAAGCAACAGCAGCATGAAATTACCCTTCAAAACCGTCGTAGGCGCCGGGACGTTCGAGGATCGAATAGCCCTGTCGCAAATGCTGTATGGCCACCTGCACCGAGCGGACGAACATCAGCACGAAGCCGAGCAGCACCGAATAGTAGACGTAGTCCTTGGGAAGATTGATCGTGGTCATGGATTCGTCGCCGATGATCTGGATGTAGACCCAGACCAGCTTGATGGCGTAGCCGAAGAAGACGATCCGGATCAGGTCGATCACCGTCGACAACGCGCGGGCCACGAGGTGCGGCAGATAGCGATAGAGCAGGTCGACCTGGATGTGCCGGGACAGCCGCACGCACATCGAGGAGCCGATGAAGACCACGCCGATCAGGCAGTAGGTCGCGATCTCCTCGGTCCAGGCGTAGCTGTCGTTGAGCACGTAGCGGGTGAAGAACTGGAGGAAGACGGCGAGCGCCATCACCCAGAAGATCGCCAGCGCCACCCAGTCCTCGAAAGCGTAGATACCGAGATCGACCTTGGGTGTCGCCTCCTCCTCAAAGGTGTGGGCGATCTCGTCCGCTGTGATCTGCCGGTGCGTTTCGGCGGTGGACATGGGTGTGCTCCCTCAAACTGATCACGTCGTTCCGGGATGGTGCGCTAGCACCAGACCCGGAACCTCGAGATTCTCAGGTGCGCAATTGCGCACCGTAGTTCGGTCCTGCGGACCGCCCCGGGATGACGACTACGTCGTCACTTCACCGCCTGAATGCGTTCCCAATCGGCCTTGCGATAGCCAAACGTCTCGAACGCGACGTTCTTCAGCACGGTGTCGCGGAACTCGTTCTTGTCGACCTCGGTCACGGTCAGGCCCTTCTCCTTGAAGAAGGCGACCAGCTTGGATTCGTTCTGCTTGATCTCCGCAGTCGCCTTGGCAGCGGCTTCCTGCGCTACGTCGGTGAAGATCTTCTTGTCCTCGTCGCTGAGCTTCTTCCAGAGCGCACCGGCCACCACCGTGTTGAGGTGGTCGACGATGTGGCCGGTCAGCACGATGTGCTTCTGCACCTCGTAGAACTTCTTGGCCTCGATCGTGGTCAGCGGATTCTCCTGCGCCTCGACGGTGCCGTTCTGGAGGGCGAGATAGACTTCGGCGAACGCGATCGGCGCGGTGTTGGCGCCGCAGGCGCGCGGCATCGCCAGATAGGCGGGAACGTCGGGCACGCGCATCTTCAGGCCCTTGAGGTCGGCACAGGTCTTGATCGGCTTGTTCGACGAAGTCTGGCGCACCCCGTAATAGGTCACCGCGACGATGTGGTGGCCGCTCTTGTCCTCATAACCCTTGGTGAGCTCCTTGAAGATGTCGCTCTTGGTGTAGGCGAGCAGATGATCGGCATCGCGGAAGGTGTAGGGATAGTAGGTCACGCCGATCGGCGGAAAGCTCTTGGCCGCGAAGCTCGAGCCGGAGATGATGATGTCGACCGAGCCGAGCGAAAGGCCCTGGTTGATGTCGGCCTCCTTGCCGAGCTGCGACGCCGGATAGACGTCGATCGCATAGCGCCCGTTGGTGCGCTTGCCGATCTCCTGCGCGGCCCAGACCGACGCGGTGTGGAAGGGCTCCGAGGTCTCGTAAACATGAGCCCATTTCAGCTTGGTCTGTGCCATGCCGGCGCCAGTCGTAGCAATCATCGCCGCTGCCGAGACCGCCAGCACCATTGTCATCTTTTTCAACACTGACTTTTCCTCCATTTTTCAAGTCTACTTCTTGTTCGCCCGCCTGAAGTGGACGCAGGCCGCCCAATCTCATCGCCGCCGCGCGCTGCCGCTTTTGGCCCGCGTCTTCAGCGCTCGCTCCGGTTTTGCCGGCGTTACCGGCGAGCCTGCCGATCGGCCGCGCGCCGAAGACGATCCTGCCGCGGTCTCGGCGCCAAAATTCTGCGCAAAGCGCTCCTGGGATCTCGCGAGATGATCGCGCATCGCATCGCGCGCGGCCTCGGGATCATGCGCCGCGATCGCGTCGCGCACCGCGCGATGCTCGTCAAGCGCAGTGCGCCACGTGCCCGGGCTCTCGAAATAATGCGCAAGCTGCGCGAAATAGGGGTTGAGGCGCTGGTCGAACAACTCGCCGACCACGCGCACCAGAACGGCATTGCCGAGGCTTCCGGCGATCGCGACGTGGAAGGCGCGGTCGTGGACCATCGAGGCTTCGCCGGGGTGCTCTACATTCTCCATCGCGACAAGGGACGCATCGATGCGGGCAACGTCGTCCTTCGTCGCCACGCGCGCGGCTTCCTCGGCGATGGCACTTTCAAGGAACTCGCGGGCGCGCAGCAGCTCGAACGGGCCCTCGATGACAGAAGCAGGCGCGGTCGCCGCAACCGCCGCGGGCTCGATCACATAGATGCCGGAACCGACGCGGATGCGAAGGCGGCCCTCGACTTCGAGCGCGATCAGGGCTTCGCGCACCGTCGGCCTGGAAATCTTGAGCTGCTCGGCGAGTTCGCGTTCGGTCGGCAAGCGGCTGCCGACCGCGTACTCGCCGCTGTCGATCAGGTTTCGTAATTGATCGGCGACCTGGCGATAAAGCCGTCTCGCCTCCACAGCTTCCAGCGGCACGCTGGTCCTCCCGAAAGGGTCATGCCGGCAGCTCTCGCTGCCCGCGGCCCGCCAATTTTGGAAAATTGGTCTTACCAATTGACCGCAGCATTGACCGAGGACAGGCGCCATGTCAAGCAGCGGCCAAACAAGGGGAGAGACGACCATGCGCCCTGGTTCGAAGCGTCTTGGCCGCGCCAATCTCGACCGGCTGCCACCCGGCATCCGCCGCCCGGCCTACGACCGTTCGCGCGTCACGTCCGGCATCGTGCATCTGGGCCTTGGCGCGTTTCATCGCGCCCACCAGGCCGTCGTCATCGACGATTGCCTTGCCGCCGGCGCCACGTCGTGGGGCATCGTCGGCGCCAGCTTGCGCAGCCCTGACACACGCGACGCCCTCGCCCCGCAGGATCATCTCTATACGGTTGCCGTCCGTGCGGCCGAAGGCACCGAACACCGCATCATCGGTGCGCTGCTCGACAGCGTGGTCGCGCGCGAAAGCCCGGCACGATTGGTCGAGCGAATGGCCGATCCCGCCATTCGCATCGTCTCCCTCACCGTCACCGAGAAAGGCTATTGCCACACGCCGCAGACCGGCGATCTCGACGAACGGCATCCTGATGTCGTGCACGACCTCAACAATTTCGACGCGCCGCGCTCGGCTCCCGGCTTCATCGTTGCCGCGCTGGCGCGCCGACGGGCCCTGGGCGTCCCGCCCTTCACCGTGCTGAGCTGCGACAACCTCGCCGCCAACGGCCATACCGTGCAGCGGATCGTGACGCAATTCGCGGCGCTGCGCTCGAAGGATCTCGGCAAGTGGATCGCGGATACGGCGGCCTTCCCCTCGACCATGGTCGACCGCATCGTGCCGGAGACGACGGATGGAGACCGCGCTGCGGTTTCATCGGCGCTCGGTTTGCGCGACGCATGGCCCGTCATGACCGAGCCGTTCACGCAATGGGTGGTCGAGGACCGTTTCACGGCAGGCCGGCCCGATCTTGCCGCTGCCGGAGTCGAGCTCGTCACCGACGTCAAGCCGTTCGAGCTGATGAAGCTGCGGCTGCTCAACGCCAGCCATTCGGCGCTGGCCTATCTCGGCTATCTCGCCGGCTACGAGACCATCGCCGACACCATGCAGGATCCGCATTTCGCGCGCCTCGCCGCGCAGGTGATGGAAGAGGCCGCGGTGACGCTGACGATGCCCGCCGGCGCAGATCTGGCCGCCTATCGCGCCTCGCTGCTCAAGCGCTTCGCCAATCCGGCACTGCATCACCGCACCTGGCAGATCGCGATGGACGGCTCGCAAAAGCTGCCGCAGCGCCTGCTCGGCGCGATCCAGGATCGTCTCGCCAGCAACCTGCCGATCGCGACGCATGCGCTCGCGGTGGCCGGCTGGATGCGCTACGTCACCGGCATCGACGAGAAGGGCCGCACCATCGACGTGCGCGATCCGCTCGCCGCCGAGTTCGCTGGCTTGGCCCGCGAGGCAGGTCCCGTCGCCGAACGATTGGCGCCCGCACTGCTCGGCGTCGGAAAAGTGTTCGGGCCGCTAGGCGCGGAACCGCGCCTGCGCGAGGCCGTGACCGCGGCGCTCCGCCGACTCTACAAGGATGGCGCGCGGCGTGCGGTGGAGACTCTGGTCTCGGCGTGACCACAAAACGGGCAGCAATGCTGCATTGCGGTCCAGATCGAATAGAAAGTCGACGGAAGTCTTGCTTGATTTTTGCCTGTCGTTGCCCCACCCGAGAGGCATGGCAAAGGACAGCAAGGTGATCGCCGCGAACGCAGCGTTCTACGCCGCCTTTTCGACCGGCGATTTCGACGAAATGGAGCGGATGTGGGCGGACGATGACGCCATTTCCTGCATTCATCCCGGCTGGCCGGCCATCGTCGGCCGCGCCACGGTGATCGGAAGCTGGCGCGACATCCTGCAGAGTCCGGAACGGCCGCAGATCGTCTGCGCGGAACCGCAGGCCATCGTCGATGGCGACAGCGCGCGCGTGCTCTGCATCGAGATCGTCGACGGCACGGCATTGGCCGCGGCCAACCATTTTCGGCGCGTCGGCGACGACTGGCGCCTGGTGCACCACCAGTCCAGCCCGATCGCGCAGATTGTCGAGCAAGCTGAGGACGATAGAGCGAGCCACCGCGTCCATTGAGGGCGCCCGGCCCGCAGGCACATTCTACTGTGCATGGGGTTGTTTTTCAGTTTTTTGTTTTGGCGCCTCACCCAAGCCCGGACAGATCATCCAGCACGACCCGCGCCTGGCTAAAATCATCATCCCGGAAGAACATGCTTCTGGTGATGAGCACGGGAATGTTCGCCCGCGACGCTGCGATCAGGCCGTTGGCGGAATCCTCGATCGCGACGCAGTCGGACGCGTTAAGCTTCAGCCGCGCCAGGATCTCGACATAGACATCCGGCGCGGGCTTTTTATGCCGCACGTCATCCCCGGCGACGATCGCATCAAAATCCGCGGCCCAGCGCTTTCCCAGGGCCCGCGACAGCAGCGCATCGATGTTGGCGTGCGACGTGGTCGTCGCGATCGCGAGCCGCTGGCCGCGCGCCTTGGCAGCAGCGAGCAGATCCCTCACCCCGGGCCGTAAGGGGCAACAGCCGGTCTCGACCAGTTCGGCATAATGCGTAGTCTTGATGCGATGGAGCGCGGCAATGTCCTCGTCCGGCAGTGGCGCCGCGATCAGCAACCTTTTATGGTGGGCGCGGATCCGTTCCTTGCCGCCCGTGACCCGCAGCAGCTCCTTGTAGACCGCCCGGTCCCACTGCCAGTCGAGACCGTGGCGGGCGAAGGCATGGTTGAAGGCCTGCCGATGCAGCTCTTCGGTCTCGGCCAAGGTGCCGTCGACGTCGAAGATCAGCGCGGCGGCGCGGCAGACCAGCTCAGCGGCGTCAGATAGCATTATGGCTGGCGCTTCTGCCTGCATGATCGTTGCGTCCCTCCTGACGAGCGACCATCGCCTGCACCGCCGGGCGGGACAAATCGCAATATCTTTTGCTGGACCCAAAAATCTCTTATGAGCGGAGAACGCGCTGCGGCGCGAACGGGAACTCCGACCTGCAAGGAAGACGTATGCGGCTCTTTATCCTTGGTCTCGGCTACAGTGCCCGGCACTTCGTCCGCCTGTTCGGTGGCCGCTTCTCGCATA
The DNA here is from genome assembly GCF_055807555.1 of Bradyrhizobium sp. Ken64. Lineage (NCBI taxonomy): Bacteria > Pseudomonadati > Pseudomonadota > Alphaproteobacteria > Hyphomicrobiales > Nitrobacteraceae > Bradyrhizobium > Bradyrhizobium sp. Ken64. Next base: position 85,538 of record NZ_JBVVPA010000003.1, read on the forward strand.
TCGCCGGCACGGTGCGCGATCCCGCGCAGCGGGGCGACCTCGCCGGCATCGAGGTGCACGCCTTCTCCGACGGCAGTCCGGCACGCGAGACAGTCGAACGCATGAGAGATTCGGATGTCCTTCTCATATCGATCCCGCCCGGCGGCAGCGGCGATCCCGCAATCACGGCCTTCTCCGGCCTGCTGGCGGCGGGCGGAAACCGCAAGATCGTCTATTTGTCCACGATCGGCGTGTATGGTGACCACGCCGGTGGATGGGTCGACGAGAGCACGCCGCCGAAGGCGGACCTCGACCGCACGCGCATGCGGGTCGCGGCGGAACAGGCCTGGACCGACACGACCGGTGGCGACGCCGTGATCCTGCGGCTTGCGGGTATCTATGGCCCCGGCCGTAACGCGCTGGTGACGCTGCGCGCTGGAACGGCCCGGCGCATCATCAAGCCGGGACAGGTGTTCAACCGCATCCATGTCGACGACATCGCGAACGCGATCATGGCCGCGGTTCGTCACCCGAGCGGCGGCATCTGGAACGTCTGCGACGACGAGCCCGCACCGCCGCAAGACGTGATCGCTTACGCGGCGCATCTGATGAATGTAGCGCCGCCGCCCGAAGAGGCGTTCGAGACCGCCGAGATGTCGGCGATGGCCCGCAGCTTCTATGCCAGCAGCGCTCGTGTTTCCAACGCGAAACTGAGGCGCGAGCTCGGCGTCACGCTTGCTTATCCGACCTACCGTCACGCCCTCGATGCGTTGTGGCAAGCGGGGGAAGGAGGATCATGATCAAGCGTCAGCTCAGCACGCCGTACTTCTTGAACCAGGCCTGGGCCTGCTTCCAGGCATCTTCTGCGGCGTCCTTGCGGTAGCTGCCGCGGTAGTCGGCATGGAAGCCGTGCGGCGCTTCCGGATAGATCTTGAACTCGGCCGTCTTCTTGTTCTGCTCGAGCGCGGCTTTCATCTGCTCGACCTGAGTGACGGGAATGCCGGTATCGGCGCCGCCATAGAGACCGAGCACCGGTGCCTTCATCTCGGGCGCGAGCTGCATCGGGCTCTTCGGCCACAGCGGATTGGCGGGATCGACCACTGTGCCGTAGAACGCAACACCAGCCTTGAGGCTGCCGCTATGAGCGGCATATTCCCAGACGGTGCGCCCGCCACGGCAGAAGCCGATGATGCCGAGCTTGCCGGTGTCGCCGCCTTGCGATCCCGCCCACGCCACGGTTGCGTCGAGGTCGGACAACAGTTCGGCGTCGGGTTTGGCATTGACGATCGGCAGCAGGTCCTTGATCTCGCTGACCTTGGTCAAATCGACGCCCTTGCGGAAATAATAGTCCGGCGCGACTGCGAAGGCGCCGAGCTTGGCGAGGCGCCGCGTTACGTCCTTGATGTATTCGTGCAGGCCGAAGATCTCCATCGCCACGATGATCACCGGCGCCTTGGTGTTGCCGGCAGGGCGGGCGAAATACGCTGGCATCTCCTCGGAACCGACCTTGATCTTGACGTCACCGGTCTGGAGACCATTGACGTCAGTCGTGATCGCCTCGGCGCGCACAGGCCCGGCCGCAAGCGTGTAGCCGGCAGCCACCGCCGCGGTGGCGCTCATGAATCCGCGGCGCGAGACCGGGGCGACCTTGGTCAGCCCGACTACGTCGGATGTCATGGTGGTTTCGATACTCATCGGTCGATCCTTCCTGATGCGTGCCCCTGATCCTTCGGGCGACGCATTCGCCGATAGTTGGCGGCCAAACGCAAATCACCAGCTTGCGAGCCGCCGCTTTCAGGCCTTGTTTTCAGATCTTGTTCCGACGCTGTTTCACCGGCGCGGTCTCGGGCATCAGGCTCATCGCGACAAGTCCGACGATCGCCGCAAGCAGCAGGTACCAGGCCGGCGCCAGCGGATTGCCGGTGACGTGGAGGAGCCAGGTGACCACGAGCTGCGCCGTCCCGCCGAAGCTGGCGATCGCGACCGCATAGACGGTCGCGAACACACCGCCGCGGATGTTCTGCGGCAGCGCCTCGGTGAAGGTCGCGTAGAACGCAGTGAACGGCAGCGAGCCGATGACGGACAGGACACCGAAACCAACCAGGAGCGACAACGCGCCGGGCGCATGGACGATCCACAGGAAGGTCGGGTAGGTCAGCAGCAGCGTGGCGAGCTGCGGCCAGATCATCACCGGCTTGCGACCGAGACGATCTGCCAGCCAGCCCCCGACCAGCGCGCCGACAAACTGAATGCCGTTGCTGACCAGCGACACGGTGAAAGCCAGTGTCGAGGACACATGCAGCGTGTTCTGCGCATAGGTCGTCATGTATTGGGTGACGTAAGTCGAGATCGTGCCGCTTGCCAGGATCATCAGCGCAAGTCCGATGATGCCAAGGTGTCGTCTCGCCTGTGAGAGATGACTGGTGTGCTCGACGGTGCGGGCACCGGCTTCGGCCTGCGGGATCGTCTCGGGCAGCGTCCGGCGCATCCAGAACCCGAACGGCAGGCAGACCGCTCCGATCAGAAACGCCACGCGCCAGCCATAGGCGTCGAGCATCTCCGGCGCCATCGTCTTGCTCAGGATGACGCCGACGAGAGCGCCCGCGGTCGCGGCGATCTCCTGGCTCGCCGGCTGCCAGGCCACCACCAGCGCGCGATGCTCGGGCGGGGCGATCTCAATCAGATAGGCGGTGGTCGGCCCAACCTCGCCGCCAAGGGCAAAGCCTTGCGCCATACGCGCCGCGATCACGATGACGGGCGCGGCAAGGCCGATCGATTGATAGGACGGCGTGAGCGCGATGGTCAGGATCGATAGCCCCATGAGCGCGAAGCTCAGCAGCATGGCAGGCCGCCGGCCGATCCGGTCGGAATAGATCCCGAGCACGATTCCGCCGATCGGCCGCGTCACGAAGCCGGCGCCGAAGGTCGCCAGCGACAGCATCAGGCTGCCGTACTCGCTTCCCATCGGGAAGAAGGTATGGCCGATCTGGATGGCGAAGAAGCTGTAAGTGATGAAGTCGTAGAACTCGAGCATGTTGCCGACGGTGGCGGCCAATGCTGCGCGCTTGACGCTGAACGGCCTCACTTGCTCGATCACGGACGACACTCTGGCATTCCCGGGCTCGATCCTATTTCGATTTAACCGTCTGGCCGCATTGCAACGCAACATCCATTAACTGAAAACGGCGGTTCCCTCGTCCCCATTTCCGCTGCCACGAGTTGCTGCCCATCCGCCTGCTCGCGCAATCCAAAGCGGATCGCGCAACAAATGGGCTCTGCGGTGGTCGCGATGACACATCATGTTGCACGCACATCCCGCGCTATCGGAATTTGCGCGTACACCGCGGTCATTTGACTGAAATTTTCAGAAGAGTTGAGCCGGGCGATTTACTCGAACTTTCTTCGTGACGCTCTAGTTCCACGACCGAGGGTTCCGCCTCGGGATCTCCAGTATCAGCCGCCGGATTGCGCTACCAAAACCTCAATTGAATCAAGATTTATCCGACGTGGAATTAAAATGAACTTGGCTCGCGAATCGATCGAACTGCTGGAACAGGTCGCCCGGATCCTGTGGTTCGAAGGCACCAAGCACGGCTTGCGTGACCGCGAGTGGATGGCGCTGCGTTTCCTTTCCCGCGCCAACCGGTTTTCCAGGACCCCGTCGGCGCTCGCAAGTTACGTCGGCACCACGCGTGGCACCGCCTCGTTCATCATCGGCGAGCTGGAGCGGCTCGGATATCTCGAGCGAAAGCGCTCGGTCCAGGACAAGCGGTCGGTGATGCTGAGCGTGACACAACAGGGCAAGAAGTTCCTGGTGCGCGACCCCGTCAACGTCCTTGTCGAGGCCATCGGCGTGCTCGAGGACGAGGCGAAGGTCAGCTTCCGCGACGCGCTCCGCCACGTGCTGGATCAGTCGGACGCAGCCGAACAGCGGCACCATACCGACGTCTGCAAGCGATGCATCTTCCTCCGCGAAGATCGCAGCACCACGGACAGCAGGACGACGGCCGAGTTCAGCTGCCGCCTGTTTCGCGCGCCGATCGCGGAGGCGGAGGTCGATCTGCTATGCACCAGCTTCGAGCATCACCGCAAATAGCAGGCGGCCCTCGATCAGGGCGTCGCCTTGCGTGACGAATAGATGACACCCCCGCTGGACTCGACGACCAGGCGTCCGTTCTCGTTTTTGATCTCCTCGATGCGGCCAAGGCCGGGCACGTGCTGTCCCAGCACCGCCTCGACGACGCCGTGCGGGCCTTGCAGGATCGCAATCCCTTCATAGGCCTGGCGGACCGACCAGCCCTTGACCGTCTTGCGCGGCGCCGAGATGCGCTCGGACGGAGTTACCGATCCCGTGACCTCGGGCGTAGCGGCCGAGGCCATCATTGGCATTGGCTGTGAGGCGACGGGCGCTGGAGCCTGGGCCTGCACTTGAGCCTGCACCTGGGCAAGCTTGTCGAGCTTCACCGTAGAGGACGAGCTCACCCGTTCGATGCGGTCCAGATTCTCGCCAAAACGGCCAAAACGGTCATTGGTCGCCTTGCTCGATTGGTCGACCGCGGTGCGCAGGCCGTCGAGATTGTCGGACACGCCCGACACCTGCCTGCGCAGTTGCGCCACCGTCTCGCGCAGATTCCTGATCTCAGTATTGGCCGCGACGTTGGTCTGGGCGGGCTGCATGGCGAAATAGGCGATCACGCCGGTACAGGCACAGACGACCAGGATCGCAGCGACGGCCAATGTCGCGAGCGGCGCGACCCATGTCGGACGCGGCGGCGGCGGTTTGGCCACGATCACGGCCGGCTTGATCACGGTGGGCGTAGGCTTGTGGATTGCCATCTTGTCGAGGCGCGCCTTGGCGCGAATACGCTTCAGACCCTCGAGCGCCTCTTTCGCCAGAGTTTCATCACTCGCTGCTGCCGACGCAGGTTTGGTGTTCGTAGCGGGCTTGGTATTTGCAAAAGGCTTGGTATTTGTAGAAGGCTTGGCCGTCGGCGCCGCATTGTCTCTGGCATCGCGCGTCTCCGCAGCCGGTTTCGCCGCCGCGGAAACATCGGCGGTCGCGTTGGGACGAGCTTGTCCATCGGACAACATGCGAGAATGCTCCGTTCGGTTCGATCTGTCGAACGGTGACATTATTCGCCGAAGCTTGCCTGAAACGTGCGCATCGAAAACTTTTCATCACGCGCGAAGCGACGTCGCATGAGTCAAACGCGTCACGCACGTGGCGAGAGTGCGACTCGAAAGACACACCCTCGCCAAGATTTCGCCAAGCTGGAGTCGCCTCGCCATACATGAGTCGAATTGTCGCAGGTGGAAAGACGATGATGGGAGTCAATCCCGGGTTGAAAATCCCTCGATGTGCATGAAGCGCAGCACCACCCAAAATAGCAGTAATCATACGGGGATGCGGAACTTTAGAACCGCCATGGTGCAAAACTAGTTCGAATTCCAAATCAACTGATGCGATTGAATATACCAAGAAACAACTCGAAACGAATCAACAGCATCAAGCACGTGTAGCAAACGCTTAGTTGCGCACGCTTGATCGGAAATCGGCAATTGTTACGGTCCTACTCAAGTGATTCTCGCCAGTTGGCGAGGAGATCGACACAGTACAGTGGCGTTCGGACGCATGAGCAACTTGGCGCAACTGTTCTAGGTCGCTTTCTCAATCCGCTCCGCGAGGTGATCCGCAAGACACCCGCCGAGCCTCACGCAGTAAGCGTTCAGTATCGAGTCGAAGTAGCAGGCCTGCGAGACGCAGGCACTGAATGCGTAGGGCTGCCCGCGAATATCGAAACCATAATAACGGTTCGCGGGAAGGAATATCGTCAAACAGCACAGTTGCCGAGCCGGGCATCACAACAACGAACCGGCCGTAACAAGTGCGAAACAGGGGCGAAAGACTGATGTATATTATCGTTGATGATCGCGAGAGCGTCACGAACAGCTATGTCGGAGGGCTCGTTCGCGAAGGTGTATCGTCGATCGGCTTCTCCTCCGGAGAATTCTGGGACTGGCTGCAATCTGCGAGTGAATCGGATCTGGCCGCGGTGGACGCCTTCCTCCTCGGGGATTGCGACACCCGCGGAAGCCTGCCGCGCGCGATGCGCAAGCGCTCCTCGGCGCCCATTATCGCCATGAGCGGCCAGAAGATGCTCAAGAACACGCTGGAGCTGTTCGAATCGGGCGTCGATGACGTCGTCCACGTGCCGATTCATCTCCGCGAGATCCTCGCCCGAACGGCCGCGATTGCGCGCCGCCGGGTCGGGGAACTGCCGAGGCCTTGCGAGACCAGGATCCAGGTCTTCTTCAACGGACGTGACCCCGAGATCGCTGGCCACGCTCTCACCCTGCCCCGCCGCGAACTGCGCATTCTCGAATATATGGTCAGCAACCACGGCAAGTGGGTCACAAAGACGCAGATCTTCAACGCGGTCTACGGCATCTTCGAAGCGACATTCGACGAGAGCGTGATCGAGAGCCACGTCAGCAAGCTGCGCAAGAAACTCCGCGACCGCCTCGGCTTCGATGCGATCGTGGCCCGGCGCTACGTCGGATACCGCCTCGACATCCCGGCCGGCGAAACCATCGACGTGCCAATGCAGGAGCTAGACGAGGTCGGCATCCTGCTGAACAGGGCGCATGCCGCTCCGGCAGCGTATCCGGCCGGAAACTGATCGGCAGGGCGCTGCCACGCAACGGACAACGGCCTCTGCGAACCACCTTCGCAGAGGCCGTTGTAGTTTCAGCGACATCAACGGCGAACAGAGGCGCGGCAGTACCGGCGCCGCGGCTGGCGTCCGATTCTAGAGGCTCGCTTCTGATTCAATCAGAACCGGTAATGCCCTAGGGCTTCTGCTGGAATTCTTCCTTCGACACGTAATTGAAGTCCTCGACAAGGACGTCCTGGACGACTTCGGCCTGCATTCGTTCGTTGACACGCTGCTTGATGGCCGTCGTGAGGATGGAGAGGTCGTAACGGGCGAGTTTTCTGAAATCGAGGCGGTCGTCGGCATAGATCCTGCGGAAGGCTTCATCGACGACGAACGGCTCGGGCGGAACGTTGAGCTGGTGCATGGTCCGCGCCTCCACGGTATAGACGAAGCGCGCGACGATGTAGCCCTGCACATTGCCACTCTCGACCATGGGCACGCTCAGCGCCCGCGTCTTCTGGTACTGCAGCCCCTCGAGATATTCGTCCTTTGCCGGCAGCAGGCTGCCATTTTCCTTCCAATAGGCTACGGCATAGCTCGTTCCCGCGGTGAGGATGCATACCCAGAGCCCGGCTAGCACGAGTCTGATCATTTTCCGTCCTGTGCGGCGCGACCGGTATAGGTGCCGTCCGACTCGGCGTCCTTGATGGCCTTGACGATAATGGTCGCGACCTCGCGCACCGCGTCGTAGTGCATTTCGAGGATGGAACGGTTGCGCTCGAGCTTCTCGCGCAGCCGCTGGATCTCCTCGGTGATCTCGACCTCGCCGCCGAGATGCATTCGTGCCCGCATCAGGCGGACGAATTCCAGCATGCTCCGGCTCTTCCGGGCGCTGAACTCATCGAAGTCGATCTTCTTGCCCGTCGCGAGCGCGGCCGTCTCCTCCTCGACGATGCTTGCGAGCCGGCGGATCGCAGCCAACAGGCCGCGCACCTCGTCCGATCTCGCCGCGTCCGCGCCGTCGTTCGCCACCTCGCCGCCGACATTCGGCAGCAGCACGGGCAGCAGGGCATCCCCCGACACGGCCGCCGTCGTCATCGCCTCGGTGTCCACGGCTGGCTGTTCCATCACCAGGGCCGCCGCGCCTTCTTGTGCCTGCATAGGAAATTCACCCTTCAACTTCTGTCATCCATTGCCGGATCGTCATCCGGCCTTGCCCGTAGCGTCCGGTCCCGCCGGATGCGCGGCAGCGAGCTGCTTGGCAATGCCAATGCCCTTGCCCTTTGCCAGCTGGGCACCAAGCTGCTCGGCCAGCATCGACTTCCAGACCCCGCCGGCCGTGCCTTTTCCAAAGACCTCCTCCGACTCCTTCGGCAGCATCGTCTCGACGAAGGTCTGGAGGATGAAGGCTTCGAACTTCCGGTACACCTCGCCGGAGGCCGGCGCCTTGATCACCTGCACCGGCGCCCCGTTCACCGCACCCGACTGCGGTTCCGAAACCTTCGTCACGGATTGTTCGGCGGCGGCCGCAGCCTTGGCCTTGCCGATCTCCGCGTCCATCGTGGCGGCGAAATCCGCGTCCGATGATTTGAGCGCGTCGAGCTTCGCCGTGGCCGCGCGCTGCGTCACGGGATCGGCGGCGTCGAGTACGTCGAGAACGAGGTCGGGTGTCGCTGTCACGATCATGTCTTGTTCCGGTTAGCTGGCCGTGGCGTCCACTCGCGCACGGTGAGGCTTGTTCCTGTCATCTCCTCGAGCGATCGCTTCTCGGCGTCGCGAAGCTTGTCCGCGAGCGCCGCCTTCGCGACCTGCTCGAACTGCTTCACGCGGCGGCTCTCCGCGCGAACCTGGTCGAGCTGCTGCGAGGCCTGGACCTGGATCGCGCGAGCGCCGGCGCTGGTTCTGGTCAGGCGCCGCGCGATCGACTCGCTCGATGATCCCGCCGGCGGCTTGCCCTCGTTGAGAGTTCCGACCAGCCATTCCTGTTCGTCCTGCAAGCTGCGCTCCTGCTGCTGCAGATGCGCGAGTTGCCACTTTGACAGCCGGAGCTGGAGCTTCACGAGCGAGACCATCCGGCCGAGCTTGTCCGCGCGTGATGTCATGACCGATCACTCCGCCAACCAGGACGAGACGCCGAGCATGAATTGCGTCAGGAGCTCGTCGCTCGTGAGGTAGAGCAGCAGGAAGCCGCCGAACAGCACGAAGGGCACCGAGATAAAATAGACCGGAATCGCCGGCGTCAGCTTGTTGATCAGGCCGACCGCCAGGTTGACGACGACCGAATAGACGATGAAAGGGCTAGCGATCCGCAGCGTCAGCACGAATGCCTCCGATAGCCTGCCGACGAGCTGGTCGAGCGGCATGCTGCCGCCGAGCCGGTCGCCCGGATGCCAGACATCGTAGGAGTTCATCAGCCCGCGCAGGACCTGCCAGTGCTGGTCGGTTATGAAGAACAGCGTGGTGACGGATGTCATGATCAGCGGCACCAGGGCCGGCGCCGGATCGGTGTCGCCGACCGGCGTCCCCGGAATGTTGCTCAGCCCGATCGCACTCGCCATCACGGTGGCCATGGTCTGGAGTGCGAGAAAGAACACGCGACCGCCGAGCCCAATGACGCTGCCGACCACGAGCTCGGAACAGATCAGCAGCACGAGCGTCAGCGGCGCCGCGTTGTCCGTGAGAGGTTTCAGGACGGCGATCAGGATCGGCGTCAGCGCAAACGTCGTGACGAGCGCGACGAACAATCGGACCTGGGCCGGAACGTTGACGCTGGAATAGCCGGGCACCAGCATCAGGCAGGCACCGATGCGGCAGAACACGATGAACGTCACCAGCACGCTGTCGGTGAGGCCGTTGATCACGATATGGCTCCGAGTGCCCTGATCTCGGTGCTGCGCGCGACTTCGACATGCGACAGGATCGGCAGTGTCGGAAAGACCCGCTCCAGGATCATCCGGACGTAGGGACGCGCTTCCGGGGTCACCGCCAGCACCACGCTGGTGCCGTTCTCGGTGAACTTGCGGATCGCGGCGCTGGCTTCGGTCGCAAACTGCTCGATCAGGCGCGGATCGGCGTCGAATTCGACGACGTCGCCCTTAGCGTCGCGCTTCAGGCTCTGGTGGAACGCCAAGTCCCAACGGTTGCCGAGACGGACGACGTTGAGCACGCCGTTGTCGGAGAGATCGCCGCATATCTGCTGGGCAAGACGCGTACGCACATGCTCGGCCACCTGCTCGGAGCGCCGCACATGGGGCGCGATCTCGGCGATGGCTTCGAGGATCAGATGCAGGTTGCGGATCGACACGCGCTCGGCCAGCAGGATCTTCAGGATCGCCAGCAGCCCCGAATACGATATCTGCGACGGGCAGAGATCCTCGACCAGGCGCTTGTATTCGGGATCGAGCCGGTCGAGCAGGCCGCGCATGTCCTTGTAGGACAGCAGCTGGGCGAGGTTGGCCCTGATCACTTCGCTCAGATGCGTGAGCAGCACCGACAGATTATCAACCGGCTTGCAGCCCTGTCGCTTGACCTCGTCGGTGAACGCGTCCGTCACCCACAGTGCCTTCATGCCGAAGGCCGGCTCGATCACCTCTTCGCCGGGAACGTCGGGCTTGCCGTCCTTGTCGACGAGCACCAGCACTTCGCCGAGCCTGAGCTCGCCCTGGGCGACGCGGGTGTCGTGGATCCGGATCTGGTATCCCTTGGGATCGATCGAAAGATTGTCGGTGAGCTTGATCTCGGGAACCACGAAGCCGTACTGCTTGGCGAACTTCTTGCGGATCTTGGCCACGCGGTGCGCCAGCTCGTTGCGCGAGCCCAGCAGATGGACCGAGAGGTGGCCGCCGAGCGCCAGCTCGATCTCGGCGGTCTTGAGCGATTCCTTGACGGATTCCTTGGCATCGACCTGGGCGCGTTCGTCGGCCTCGCGCGCATCTTCCTTCTGCTTCAGGGCCGCCTGGCGCCTCGGCAGCGAATATCCGACGAAGGCCATGACGCCGCCGAGCAGCAGGAAGGGCGCCGTCGGCAGCCCCGGCATCAAGGCAAGCACGAACATCATCAGCGCGGCGGCCGACACCGCGCGCGGATAGCCGCCGAGCTGTCGCAACACCGCCTGCTCGGCCGAACCTCTGGTGCCGCCCTTCGAGACGAGCAGGCCCGCCGACAGCGACACGATCAGCGCGGGCATCTGCGTTACCAGGCCGTCGCCCACGGAGAGCTTGGTGTAGACGTCGGCGGCGCGTGCCAGCGTCAACCCGTGATGCGTCACGCCGATGATGATACCGCCGAAAATGTTGATCGCGGTGATGATCAGGCCGGCGACGGCGTCGCCGCGGACGAATTTCGAGGCACCGTCCATGGCGCCGAAGAACGCGCTCTCCTCTTCCAGCTCGCGGCGCCGGCGCTGGGCTTCCTTGTCGTCGATCAGGCCCGCGGACAGATCTGCGTCGATCGCCATCTGCTTGCCGGGGATCGCATCCAGGGTGAAGCGGGCGCCGACTTCGGCGATACGCGTTGCGCCCTTGGTGATCACGACGAAATTCACCGTGACCAGAATCGCGAAAATGATCAGGCCGATGACGAAGTCGCCGCCCATGACGAACTTCGAGAAACCGGCAACGACATGGCCCGCGGCGTTTTCCCCCTCCCCGCCGCGCGACAGGATGAGACGGGTCGTTGCGACGTTGAGCGCAAGCCGCAGGATCGTCGCGATCAGGAGCACGGTCGGGAAGGCCGAGAAATCAAGCGGCCGCTGGATCCACAGTGCGACCATCAGGATCAGTGCCGAGAGCGCGATCGAGAACGCGAGGCCGAGATCGATCAGGATCGGCGGTATGGGCAGGAACAGGATCGTGAGCATGGCCACGATGCCGCCTGCGAAAAAGGCGTCGGCGCCCAATCGTCGCGGGGTCGGCAGGCTAGCAGCTAACGTATCCGTCATGGGTCACCGGCAGAGGATCCGGCCCGTAATCTGCCGTGCAAAGCTTACGCGGGGGTGGTGGCAGGGGTGCCCGGGATCAGAAGCCGTGCTCGATGTGCGAATAGACCATCTCGGTGAAGGTGGAGAGATGGGCTCCGATGAAGGAGCCGGAGATGGCGACGACCACGAGAATGACGATGATCTTCGGAACGAAGGTCAGCGTCACCTCCTGGATCTGGGTCAGCGCCTGGATCAGCGCGATGATGGTGCCGACCAGCATCGCGGCACCGACGGCAGGCCCGGACGCGACGATGATGGTCCAGATCGCCGCCTGGACGATGTCGAGGGCATCCCGTTCGTTCATGACTGGCTGATCGTGAGACCGGGGCCGATCGCGACTTTCGTACCGTTCTCGAGTGTCGCGATGGAGCCGTCGCTGTTGATGGAGACCGAAGCGACCTTGCCGCTGAAGCTCGCTCCGGTCGAGTCCGTGAAGCTGACGGTCTTTCCGATCAGGCCATTGGCCTGCGACAACGACTGCGAAGACAGCAGAGCGTCGAGCTTGTTATTGGTCTGCATCGCCTGCTCGACCGACGAGAGCTGCGCAAACTGGCTCATATATTGCGAGGTATCCATCGGATTGGTCGGATCCTGATTCTTCATCTCCGCGATGAGGAGCTGAAGAAATGTGTTGTAATCGACGCCGGTGCTCGAGGTCGTCGTCGTGCTGGTCGACTTGCTGGTGCTATCGGTCGCGCTGGTGACGTTCATGTCGCTCTCCGCTGTCAGGCAGCCTCGAATGGGGAATCGATCTTGGCGCCGGCCAGGATGGCCTGCTCCACTGGAAACAGTGCCCGGATCCGCTTGAGCGCCTCGAAGTAACGGGTCGCTCCGACCAGGTCGTCGACCGCACCAAGTCCGACCAGCATCTCCTGGCTCTCGCACACCGCGAGCAGAGCGGCGTGATGCTGCCCGTAGAGAGCCGAAGCATCCCGGACATCGGTCGGATTCATCAGCATGAGCTGGACGATGAAGTAGAGCTGCCGCAGCGCCGTGGTGGCGTCGGAGGCCTGCATGATCTGCCCTTCGAGCAGGAACATCACGTCATTGACGAGCTCGACGGAGACCTTGCGGTCCACGCGCAGCACCGCGCCGTTGATGTAGACCCGTTCGCCCGCACGCAAGGATATCTTCATCAAAGTGCGTCTCGGATCAGGCGGTTGATTTCGATGAGCTGGATCACGTCGTTCGACTTTTCTTCGCGAAGGCGGTCGGCTTCCTTGACCACCCACAGCCCAATCGAGATGATGTCGGCGCGCAGCTTTTCCGGAAGCCCGTTTTCCGGATGCGCGAGATCCTCGATGAAGATCGTCCACAGCCGCCGCACATAGAGCAGGCTCTCGACCAGATCCTCGAGGCTGAAGCGGTCCTTCTGGATCCGCTCGAGCCGGTCGATGCCGAGGCTGAGCGCCTGCCGCTCGCGGCCCCGCGCCTCATAGCCGCTCTCGTCGACGACCGATTCATAGGCTTCAAACGTCATCAGGACAACTCTGCGCAGGAGACCGAACAACAAGACAAGGGTTACGCGCCTTACGAAGGAGCTGGACTCAGAGATAGTTGATGAGGCTGATCTTCTGGAGCTGCGAGGTGAGCGCAAGTGCCGTCTGGATCTGCGTCTGCAAGGTGTTGACCCTGACCGAGGCTTCCGTCGGGTCAACCTTCTCTATACCGACGATCTGATTGTTCAGAATATCCTGCTGCGTCTTGAGCTTGTCGGTTGCGGAGGTGATCCGCTGCTGGACCGTGCCGATGTCGCCGCCGAGGGTCGCAAGGTCAGTAATGGCGTTGCCGACAAGGCCGATGGCCTTGTCCACGACGACCTGGAACGTCGCTTGATCCAGGTTGGCGTTCCCGAGATCTGCCATCATGGTGTAGGCCTCGGCGAGCTTGCGGAAGCCTGTCTGATTGGCGCTGACGGAGGTATCGGCGATCTCGGTCGTGGAGATCCGGCTTTGCATGACCTGGTCGGTCGCCGATGACCAATTGGTGTTCCAGGCCGGGCTCGCGAACTCCGCATCGAAGGTGGTGTCGAGGAAGGTCTGCATCTGGGCCGGGGTGATGGTGTTCACGCTGGGCGATGATTGCGAGAACCCGAAGGTCGCAAGAAAGTCGGCGTCGACCTGGTTCTTGCTGGCCGAGCCCGCGGTGTAGGCCGTGATCGGCGTGTTCTGCGTGTTGATGCCCGAGAAGAGAGACGAGCCGTTATAGGAGACGTTCAGCGCGCCAATCAGATCCTGGAGGTTGGAGGACGCAGGCGGCAGGATGATCCGCCCGCCGCCGTCGGTGCTGCGCGCCGCGATCAGGTCCTTGAGGAAGTCCGTTGCGGTCGAACCAAGCTGGGTGATGCGGCTCTGCGTGATGTCCAGGCGTCCCGAGACCAGCCCGTTGGTATCGACGAGCTGATCGGCGAAGCTCAGGTCCGCCCGCAGGGTGACGTCGCCTCCCGTCGTGGCACCAAGCTCGAGGCCGACATCGGCGAAGCGGCCGGTGGTGGCTTCCTTCGAGGCCCTGGCCAGCGCGGCCTGATTGTTGGTGATCGAAGACCTCAACGACGAAGACAGCATCAAGGTCGAGATGTAGTTTGCGCTCATCATGACTTAATTTCCCACGGCAGCCAGCAGGCTCTGCAACATCTCATCGACGGTCGAGATGATCTTCGACGAGGCCGAATAGGTCCGTTCGACCTGAAGCATCAACGACATCTCGTCGTCCATGTTGACGCCGCTGACGTTCGACAGCGCCGCCGTGCTGCGGTCGAGCAGCGTTTTTTGATAGGTGACGTTGGAGTCGGCGGTCTTGCGCTGGTTTTCGATCCAGCTCATCGACGACGAAGCGAAGTCGATCAAGCTGCCGTTCGGCTTGCCTTGCGTGGTCGCATCGAACGGTTGCGACGCATCCATGGCGCCGATGAGCTGCTGCAGCCGGGCCGAATAACCGCCGTTGCCGGCGGTATTGTATTGGTATGCGACGTTGCCGCTGATCGCGCCATCGCGCAGCAGGTTGGGATTGCCGCCTTGGGCGGGATCGACCGATGCAGCAACGGAAATCGTACCAGCGAGGCCCACCAAGACGGTGGCGCTCGCCGGCATCGCCGGTGCGCCCGGATAGGTGAAGAGACCGGGGACGTCGGGCAGTGTCGGAACAGGCGACTGGTCACTTTCCTTGAAGGCATCGACCAGGCCGCGCGCGATTTCGTCGAGCTGGCTCTGGTAAGTAACCGTATCATTGTCGCGCAGCTGGGCCAGGCCAGCAAGCTTGCCGGACTTGAGCGGCATCGCGGAATTGGCGCCGGTCACCGGAACGCCATCGATATAGACCGCATTGCCGGTGGTGCCGGCCGTATAGGCGTTCGTCGGCGCAAAGCTCACCGTTCGCGCCGTCTTGTCGAACAGCACGACGCCGCTGTCCGTATAGAGCGCCGCATCGCCGTTGGGACGGAGCGACATCGACACCCCGACCTCCTGCGACAGCTGCGAGACGATGCTGTCGCGCTGGTCGAGGTAGTCGGTGATGTCGTCGCCGGAGATCGTCCCCTTCACGATCGCGGTGTTCACGGTCTGGAACTGGGAGAGCAGCCGATTGATGTTTTGAACCGACGTATTCATGTCGGCATCCGCGCCCTCACGGACCGACTGCACGGACTGGGTCGCCTGATTGAGCGCGGTCGCCATGTCCTTGGCGGACGTCACCGCCGCCTGCGCCAGCGTGGTGTTGTCCGGGGCGTTGGCATATTGCTGGAGCGCCTTCTTCAGCGCATTGAGCTGCGCCGTCGGCGACTGGTCGAGTTCCGGATCGTCCACCGTGGCAGAGGCGATCTTCTGGAGACCGTCAAGGATCGCGCTCTGCTTGGCCGACGTCGAGGTTGCGGTCAGCACGTTGGTGTAGAGACCCGAGCTCGCGGCGCGCTGGATCGCCGCCACGTAGACGCCGGTTCCCGGGAGGTTGTCCAGCACGGCAATCTTGCGCGAATAGCCGGCGGAGCTGGCACCGGCGATGTTGCGCGAGATGACCGACGACTGGATGCCCGACGCCATCAACGAAGAGCGGGCGGATTCGAGAGCGGCGGTAAGGTTCATGATCTGCTCTTGCCGGGGACGAGCGCTGAAGAAATCAGCGCTTCAGGTTAACGACCACGTCCAGCAGATCGGCGCCGGTCTGGAACGATTTCGAGTTCGCGGTGAAGCCGCGCTGCGCCTCGATCATCGAGGTCAACTCGTCCGCGAGATCGACGTTGGAATCTTCCAGAGCACCCGACTGGATGGTGCCGAGCCCGCTCTTGCCAGACACATCGACCTGCACGTTTCCAGAATCCAGGTTCGGCGAGTAGACGTTGCCGACTTCGGGCGTCAGACGGTCGGGGCTCGGAACGGTGGCGAGCGCGATCTGGAAGCTCGGCAGCGTGGTGCCGTTCTTCAGGACGGCGGTGACCACACCCTTGTCGTCGATGTTGACCTTCTCGACAGCGGAGGGCGCGTTGCCGTCGACGTTCGCCTTGAAGTCGAAACTGGAGGCGACCTGGGTCATGGCCGAGAGGTCAATGTTGAAGGCAGCCGAACCACCGGGGATCGCCACCGTAAGCGATGTCGCACTCGGCGGCGGGCCCACCAGGTCCAGCTTGCCTTTTCCGGTCGAGCTCACGTCGAACGTGAACGTCGTGGCAGCGCCGTGCACTGTGAGCACGTTGCCCGCGGGATCGTAGACCTCAACGTCCCACGTATTCGCGCCGGTCTTGGCCGCATAGACGTCGAGCGTCACGGCGTTGCCGATGTTGTCGTAGGTCACCATCGACGTCTTCGACGTGTAGTTACCCGGGCCAGCCGCAGCGGCCGGTGCAGCAACGATTGCCGCACTCGGATCCAGGTTGGCGGCCACGGTGGCCTTGGTCGAGGGTGACGCCTGCAGCGCCATCTGATTGACGTTGATGACCTGGAGGTTGCCGAAACCGTTGGCGGAAGTGTTGGGCACGGCGCCGTTCTGGATGTTGTAGCCCATCAGCTGGAAGCCGGCGGCGTTGACGAGGTTGCCCGTGCTGTCTGGCACGAACGCACCGGCGCGCGTCAGGAAGTTGTTGCCGTTCGGATCCTGCACGACGAAAAAGCCGTTGCCCTGGACCGCGAGATCCGTCGCCGAGGTCGTAAATTGGTAATTGCCGGCATCGCTGATCGCGTAGCGCACCGTGGTCTCGACCGCGCCGGAATCGTAATTGCCCGAGCCGCTCTTCAGGATCAGCGAGGAAAACTCGGTCGAAGCCCGCTTGTAGCCGGTGGTGTTGACGTTCGCGATGTTGTCCGAAACCGTCGACAGCTTGTTGGACTGCGCGCTCATCCCGGAAACGCCGGTGCGCATAACACCATACAGGCTCATGAATTGGGCTCCTTTGGTAGGTTGCAGTTACAATGGAGGCTATTGCTTGCGCGGGGCTGATGATGGGGAACGATGCACAACTTGGTGTCGTCTCCTTAGGTCGTCTTGGGTTGACAGAACGAGCGCGCCTTGTCGGTCCACGCGCCGAAGCCGCTGGAGACGAGATGCGCGACGATGTGGCAGACGTAGCGCTTCTGCGCCGGCTGGTTGTTGGGGCCTGCATTGTAGCGGGCGACTGCCATGGTCCAGCTGCCCTCGCGCTGCTTCAGCTCCTTCAGGAAGCGCGCGGCGTAGTCGACATTCCCTGCGGGATCGAACATCGCCCGGACCGAGGCGAACTTATCGCCGTGATAGTAATGGTTGATCTGCATGCAGCCGAGGTCGATCAGCTTGATCCCCTTGGCTCGCATGGCCTCGAAGTTGGCGATCGCGTCGTTCACGTCCTTGGCGAACACGGTCTGTCCTTCGGCGCCGAGCGCGTAAGGATAAAGTGCGCCGCGCCGCCCTGTCTCGGTCAGGCCGACCGCGTAGAGAATGCCGAGCGGAATTCCGTGCTGCCGGGACGCACGCGCCATCTCGCGCTCGCACGGGCGCGCGTTGTCGGTCGCAGCGGTCGCGACGCCGGCGTTACAGATAAACAGGGCCGCGACGAAGCTGCGGCGCCACGTCCTGGTCATGACGCGTCTCCTGGTTGGACCGGCGCTCCTGTCGGGCCTGCTTCGCGCCGCCGTCCGCTTGTCCCGACGAATTGCTCGTACCGTCGAACGTGCCTTGCGACTGCGGCGATGGCTGTTGCTGGCCCGAGAGCTGCGGCTGCGACTGGCCGGAGCCGCTCTGGAATCCATCCAGCGAGCCGTGCTGGACGGGCGCGACGTCGGCGACGTAGCCCGCCGACTGCATCAGATCGCGGATCGAATCGCGCTGCTGATCCAGCATCTGGCTCGTGTCCTTGCGCTCGGCGGCGAGGTAGACGGACACCTCGTTGCCGACGAGACGAAGGCGCACGGTGACATTGCCGAGCGCGGGCGGCTCGAGATTGATGGTCAGGATCTTGAGCGGCTGATCCGGCGCATTGACTTGGGACGCTGCAAGATCCGGGGCCGCGGACGCCGCCGGTGCCGGAGATTCCTTCAGCTCGGCGACGACAGCGTTGGCAACCTGTTGCGGCGCGTTGAATTGCGCCGGCGGCAGATGGGTCTCTTGCTGGACCACCGTGACCTTGGTCGTCTCGGGCAATGGGTCCCGCGCCGAAGCCTTGGCGGCACGCTCGACATTGGCCGCGACGGTCTCAAAGCCGGGTGCCGTTGCTTTCGGCGATGGCTCACTGCCGTCCGTCGATGTCGCCTGGGCGCTGGTCGTCGCGTGCGAATCCGCGGCCTGCGAGTGCGCGGCGGTCGGAGCCACGAGAGGTGAGGTGTCGGCTGTCGTCGCCTTCGCCGTGCCCAGGGCCTGAACGTCGCGCTTCGTCATGGAAGACCGCTCGTCACGCCCGGGCGCATCCTTCTTGTCGCCGGCCGGGGCTTGCATCTGCGGCTGCACGACCGGTGGCCCGGCGACGATCTCCTGTCCGATGATCCCGGCAATGCTCGATCGGCTCAGGACGTCGGCCTGCTCGGTATGATCGAGGGGTCCATGTTTCCCGGACGACTTGTCGGTCTTTTTGTCGGAAGATTTCTCGGCGGGCTTCTCGCTGGATCTGGGCTCTTTGACCGCCGCGGTACGTTCGTGCACCGTCTCGTCGCTCGCGTTATCCTTCCCGCTCTGATGCGCCAGGCGTGTCCGCAGCGTTCCGGCCTTCACGGCCGTGTCGCTGCCCTCATCGTTAAGCGCGCGCTTCGCGAGGTTCGAGACGGTGTGCAGCAGATCGTTGAAGGACGAGTCCGCCTGCGCTTTCGCCCCGGCGCTCTTGCCGGAGCGCGATGTGCCCCGCATGTTGAGGCTTTCGGCGAGACTCGAAAAGACCTGTCCGGAGGTTCCACTGAGCTTCGTCATGGACGGCGATCCCTGGTGAGAAGTTCGAGCTCGCCGAGCTGCCTCTGCGCGCGCGCAAGCGTTGCAGTCGACGACGCGAGATCGAGACGCGCCGGCGTGACCGGAGGCTTGTCGGCTGCGGCGGCGGATCCGCCGGCGAACGGCTTGCGAACGTCGAGTGCGAGCTGCACCGTTGCATTGACAAAGGGAATGTCGCGCTCGGGCAGCTTCGACCGGTCAAGCGCCTTCAACTCGGCGAGACCGCCGTCATATTCGTCGGCGAGCGCCCGCGACACGCCGCGGAACAAATGCGCCCGCTCGCGTTCCGCCGAGGCATCGGCGCTGAGAGTCAGGGCACGCTCGCCGGCAAGCCGGGTCACGGCCAGCCCTCCGCGCACCATCGCGGTCCGCGCGATCACGAGATAGAGCTTGAGGCGGCTCGCGCGGTCGATCTGCTCCAGCAGGGTGGTGATCCGCGCAAACCGACGCTCGTCGAGCGCGAGGCTCGACTGCGTCAGGCCGGTCGCAAAGCGCTGCCAGAAGTCCCCGGCATAGACCGAGTTGTGGTAGTGCCTGATATAGGCCAGCGTCAGGAACTCGAACTTGTCGAAATCCTCGGCTTGCCCGACCAACAGGATCTCGCGCCGCAGCGCGGCCTCCTCCACCAATGTGCCCGGCAGGAGCAGGCGCGCATCGTCCAGACGCTCGATTGCGAGCGATGCCTCGGCGCGTGCGAACAGCGCGCCCTGGACCAGCGCGAGCTGTCCGCCCAGGCCGGACGGAACCGTCCGCGGCTTGACGTCCTTGAGCAGTTCGCGCGCTTCGTCCTGACGACCCTCGACATAGGCAAGCGCGCCATCGAACAGCCGTCCATCGACGTTCAGCTTGTCGCGCGGCAGCTTGCGGATGATTTGCGGCGCGCCGCCGCTGAGCAGGTAGATGACAGCGGCCTGGCCGTTCTGCGGGTTACTCCACACGCCCGGATCGGCGGCGAGAAATTTTTCGCCGATCTGCCGGATCAATGCGCCGTGGTTGCCGTGTGCCGCATTATCGCCATTGGCGATGCCGTCCTGCACGACTTGCAACGCTCGAACGAGCTCATATGGCTCGCCCGATGCCGATGCCGACGGGGCCGGCATCGATGCCGGCTCGGCGAAAGCGCCTGCCGCCGTGAACAGCAGCATCAGCAGCGCGGCGCGGAAAAGAGCCCTGATCAAGGACGCTTCTCCCGGACCATGATCTCGATCCGGCGATTCTGCGCCGCCGCCGGATCGTTTTGAATTTTCGGCCGCCGATCGGCGTAACCCTCGACATGCTCGATGCGCTGCGCATCGACGCCGGAGCGGACCAGCATATAATAGGCCATCTGCGCACGGGCCGTCGACAGCCGCCAATTATCGTAGGTCTCCGAACGGTACGGCCGATTGTCGGTGTGGCCGCGGACGATGATCAGGCCGGGACGCTTTGTCAGCAGCGGGCCGATCTTGTCGATCACACGGATGAGCTCGGGCCGCGGCTCAGCCGAGCCGACCGCGAACATGCCGAAATTCGCATCGTCGGTCAGGCTGATCAGCAGGCCTTCCTCGACCTGACGCACCTCGGCCACCGGTCCCGCGCCGGCCTTGACGTCCGACAGCGCATCCGCGATCGCCGATTGAAGCTGCTTGACCGCTAGTTGCTGGGCCTGAGCCGCGTCGCGCGACTCGGATTCCTTCGTCGTGTCGTTGGAACGCGATTGGGTGGCCGCATTGGCTTGATTACCAGCCTGGGCACCCGGCTGCGCGTTCCCTTCGCGTGAGGCCTGCGATGGCGCGGGCCCCGGCGGCAGCAGAGGCGACAAGCTTGCGGACGACGCATCGGCGTTCGGAGCCACGCTTCCGCCGGCATCGTCCTGCCTGGCTCGGCGCGCCTGCGGCTCGCCCTGGCCTGTGCCGGACGCAGTGTCGCGCGCGGACGCATTCGGCTTGGACTCGGGCTTGGACTGAAGCTTGGGCTCGCCCTCGATGATGCGATCGGCATCCTTGGCTGCCTGCGGCGCAAGCTTCCAATAGCCGGGATCGAACGGATCGCGGTAGGCGTCGCCTCCCTTGAGGCCATCCTCTTCGGCGGAGGTCAGAGCGCCGGCGCGCCGCTGGCCTGAGGCCTGGTTCGCGCTGCTGGCGATCTCGGCAAGCGTCGTATAGGGATCGCGGAACAGGACCTTCTCCTCGTAGAAGGGCGGCTTCTCGGCCGTTGGAGAGTCACCGCGACGTTCCTCGCTCGGTCCTCCCGGCTGGCGCCTGCCGTCCTGGCCGTCGAACGACGACGGCTCCTTCTTGGAGAGATCCTTCAGGCCCTTCGGGGCAGGTGCGTTCTCCGCGAGCTTGATCGGATTGAAATAGCTCGCGACCACCTGCTTTTGATCCTGGTTGAGCGCATTGATCAGCCACATCACCAGGAAGAAGGCCATCATCGCGGTCATGAAGTCCGCATAAGCGATCTTCCAGACGCCGCCGTGCGGCTTCTCGTCGTCGAAGGCGCCCCGCCGGCGGATGATGACGAGTTCTGATTTGACCTCATTCATGACGGACTACCGGCGCGCCTCTTTCAGGCGCTCGCTCCAGGCCGTGATCTGCGTCTCGATCACGGTCTGGTCGGCCACGACGCGAACCTCAAAAGTATCGGCGGCCTCATACTCGAAGCCGGTTCGCCGGGCCGTCCCGAGCTGCGTCTTCACCAGGTCGAGCAGTTCGCTCGGGCCGGTGACCTTGAACACCGGCACCGGCGAATTGCCGGTCAGCGCCGCAATCTGCTCGACCAGCGACCCGATCGCCTTGTCGCGGACCGCATCGGCGAGGAACGGCAGCAATATCCGCGCAACGGAGCTCGCGATGTTGGTCTCGATTTCGCGGCAAGCCGTCTCGAAGCCGCTGACGACCGCCACTGCCTGCTGGTCGGACCACTTGGCCCGCTCTTCGCCGAGCCGGATCGCGCTGCGAACTCTTTCCTCGGCGATCCTGGACTCGCCCTCCGCGACGCCGGCCGCATGGCCGCGCCGAAAGGCATCGTCCAGGAGATTGACCGCCGGTGCCT
The DNA here is from genome assembly GCF_055807555.1 of Bradyrhizobium sp. Ken64. Classification (NCBI taxonomy): domain Bacteria; kingdom Pseudomonadati; phylum Pseudomonadota; class Alphaproteobacteria; order Hyphomicrobiales; family Nitrobacteraceae; genus Bradyrhizobium; species Bradyrhizobium sp. Ken64. Next base: position 107,558 of record NZ_JBVVPA010000003.1, read on the forward strand.
CCGTCTTCGGCGCCGGAGGCGGCGACTGAAGCTGCGGCTGCGACTGCGGTTGCGAATGGGTCTGAGGCTGCGGCTGCGGCTGAGGCTCGCGCCGGGCTTCCTTCGGCCTCGTCAGCACATCCTGGATTTTGGGCGGCGGCGGAGGCGGAGGCGATTTGACCCGCCCGTTCGCGTCGAACTGCGTCAGGAGCTTTCCGATTGCCGCGTTCATGCCGCCTCCTCGCGTCGCATCCAGTCCTTAAGAATCGCTGCCGCCTGCATCTGATCGAGACGGACGATCTGCTCCAACCGCTTCTGCGGCGTTCGTTGCATCTTGCCTTCGAGGTCTTCGACCAGGTTGAGCTCGGCCTCTTCGCTGTCCGCCAATGCAAGGGCGCCGGCGGCCGACTCGAGCTGGGCAGCTTCCGCCGCCTCGGTCTGCTCCTGCGCCGCGCGATGGGTCAAAATGCCGTTGACCGCAGGACGAAGTCCGAACCACACCAGCATCGAAGCTACGGCCAGGATCGTGACCGCGTTGATGACGCTGCCGAGCTGCTTGTTGATCATCTCGACGAAGCTGATCGGCGGCACCGGCGCCAGTTCGCGCGAGCCTTCGATGAAATCGACGGCTGTCACCTGGATTTGGTCGCCGCGCGCCTTGTCCAGCCCGCCGGCCGTGGCCGCGAGTTGGCTGATCTCGGCGAGCTTGCTGTCGACGATGGCCTGGTTGCTCTTGTCGCCCAGGTCGGCAATGAGCCGCCCGCGGTTCACCAGCACGGCAATGAACAGCTTTTTCACCGAATAGCCGTCGCTCACCGTCGTCGTGGTCTTGGACGAGACCTCGAAATTGGTGACGTCCTCGCGGCGGGTCTTGTCCTCGCTGGAATTTTTGGTGCCGCCGGCGTTCACCTGTTGGTCGGGAAGATTCTGCTGCACCGTGGTCGGCTGCGAACGATCTGCGTTCTGCGACTTCTCGTTCTCGCGAACGTTCCGCACCGAGCGTTCGGCGCGGCTTTCGGGATCGTAGACGGTCTCGTTGGTCTGCCGCTTGTCGGTGGAGAGCTGCGATGCCACGCTCACTTCGAAATTGTCGAGGCCCAGATACGGCGTCAGCGCCTTGCGGATGTTCTCCTGCACCATGCCGCCGACCGTCTTCTGCAGGCTCGCCATCTTGGTCGGAGCAGCAGTAGCCTCGTCCTCTTCGGCAAGCAGCATCGAACCGTCGGCGTCCAACACCGTGACCTTGTCGCGGCTCATGCCCGGAATGGCCGCCGCGACGAGATGACGGATCGACTGCGCCGTGCGCGCCTCGATTGCGCCGTCGGTCCGCAGCACGACCGATGCGGAAGGTGGCTGCTGCGTCGCGCGGAACGACCCCCGCACCGGCATCACGATATGCACCCGCGCCGCCTTCACGCCCTTCATCAACTGCACCGTGCGCGCGATTTCGCCTTCCAGCGCCCGGAGCTTGGTGACCTCCTGCATGAACGAGGTCAAACCGAGCGAGCCGATCTTGTCGAACAGCTCGTAGCCGGAATTGGCGCTGGTCGGCAGTCCCTTCTCGGCGAGCAGCATCCGCGCTTGCATGGTCTGGCTCGGACGCACCGAGACCGCGTCACCGGCGGTGTTAACGTCGAAGGTGATGTTTTGCTCGCGTAGCGCGGCACCCATGCGCGTCACGTCTTCGCGGGAAAGGCCCGTATAGAGCGTTTCGAATTCAGGCCGGCTCAGATAATAGGCGCCGCCCACGACGGTGACGAGAACGGCGAAACCGATCAATCCCAAAGCCATCAGGCGTCGCGGCCCAAGCTCCAGCAGATTATTGAGCAGTTGCTGTACCTGCGCACGACTGAGCAGCATGTGACCTCGTACCAATGCGAACGTAGAGGACACTCTGCTGCCAACCTTGCCTGAAGGTTGCGCGAGACCACGAATGTATCGGTTCGCCGGCGAGGCGTTGCAATTTTACAAGAGAGCGAGTGACGCAATCGCGCGCGTCTGCAACAGCCGGACAGCCGGTTGCATCGCCGTGCGATCGACGACGGCATGTTGCCTGGGATGCGGCGTCAGAAGATCGATGTGGGCACGTCGTGTGCCGTCAGATCCGCCGTTCATGGCGGAGACCGTGCTCCCTGGGGAGCACGGTCGTTTTCGAAGCCGCGGCTTAGCGGAACAGCGACAGGATGCTCTGGCTGTTCTGGTTGGCGATCGAGAGCGCCTGAACGCCGAGCTGCTGCTGGGTCTGGAGCGCCTGAAGGCGGGTCGATTCCGCGTTCATGTCGGCGTCGACGAGCTGGCCGACACCGCGGTCCACGGAGTCCATCAGGGTCTTGACGAACTCCGTGTTGGTCGCGAGGCGGTTCTTGACAGCACCGAGATTGGCGGCGGCCGAGGCCACCGAGTTGATGCCGGCGGTGACCTGCGCAATGTAGCCATCGAGCGTGGTCTGGTCAGCCGCCGAGTCGGTCAGCGCGGAGATGCTCATCGTGTCGATCGACGGAGAGGTCGAACCGGCCGTGTCCAGAATGCCGCCCTGCGCCGAGGTGTAGAGCGAGTAGTTGGCGGTGGTCACCGTGATGGAGCCGATGGTGGGCGTGCCGCCGACACGCGAGTACGACGACACGAGGTTGAAGGTCGTCGGCGTGGTGGCGGTCGTGCTCAGCCAGTTGATGCCGTTGAAGGTCGCCGAGTTGGCCTTGAGCTTCATGTCCTGCTGGATCTGGGTGATGTCAGCCTGGATCTTGGTCCGGTCGATACCGGCGGTCTTGGCTTCGACCAGCAGCGCCTGGAGCTTGGTCAGGCCGGAGTCCTTGTCGCCGATGACCGAGGTCAGAGCAGTATATTCGGTGTCGACGGTCGCAGCCGACAGACCGAGCGAGTCGGAGACCGCGGAGAGCGCGGCGTTGTCGGAGCGCATCGACGTCGCGATCGACCAGTAGGCAGCGTTGTCCGAGGCGGTCGAGACGCGCATACCGGTCGAGATCCGGTTCTGCGTCGTCGCGAGCTGCGAGCTGACGTTGCGAAGGGTCTGCAGCGCGGTCATTGCAGACGAGTTGGTGAGGAGGCTAGAACCCATTTTGATGTCCCTTTGGAGATTGAATTGAGTTTGGGGACATACCGGACTTGCACCGGTACGGCAGGGCGGCGTCATGCCTTTGGGCTGCGCAAAAGCGTCAAGGCCCAACCTGTCGTAACGGCGACGATAGCCCGCGAAGCTTGTGCGAGGCTTGTGGCTCTGTGTCTTTGCCGCAACAAGGCGCGGCCGAAATGACGGCGCGCGACGTCACGCCAAAAAAAGGGCCGCGCTTCGCGAGAAGCGCGGCCCTCCGAAGATCGTTTGAGGCTTAGCGGAACAGCGAGAGAATGCTCTGGCTGCTGCTATTGGCGATCGAGAGCGCCTGGACGCCGAGCTGCTGCTGGACCTGGAGGGCCGACAGGCGGGTGGACTCCTGGTTCATGTCGGCGTCGACGAGCTGGCCGATACCGCGATCCACGGAGTCCATCAGCGACTTCACGAAGTCCGTGTTGGTCGAGAGGCGGTTCTTGACGGCACCGAGGTTGGCGGCGGCCGAGGCCACCGAGTTGATGCCAGCGGTGACCTGCGCGATGTAGCCATCGAGCGTGGTCTGGTCAGCTGCCGAGTCGGTCAGCGCGGAGATGCTCATCGTGTCGATCGACGGAGAGGTCGAACCGGCCGTGTCCAGAATGCCGCCCTGCGCCGAGGTGTAGAGCGAGTAGTTGGCGGTGGTCACCGTGATGGAACCGATGGTGGGCGTGCCGCCGACACGCGAGTACGACGAGACGAGGCTGAAGGTTGTCGGCGTAGTGGCGGTCGTGCTCAGCCAGTTGATCCCGTTGAAGGTCGCCGCATTGGCTGTCGCCTTCATCTGCTGCTGGATCTGGGTGACGTCGGCCTGGATCTTGCTGCGGTCGATACCGGCGGTCTTGGCTTCGACCAGCAGGGACTGGAGCTTGGTCAGGCCGGAGTCCTTGTCGCCGATGACCGTGGTCAGAGCGGTATATTCGGTGTCGACGGTTGCGGCCGACAGACCGAGCGAGTCGGAGACCGCCGAGAGCGCGGCGTTGTCGGCGCGCATCGAGGTCGCGATCGACCAGTAGGCGGCGTTGTCCGACGCGGTCGAGACGCGCTGGCCGGTGGAGATGCGGGTCTGCGTGGTGGAGAGCTGCGAGCTCACAGACCGCAAGGTCTGGAGTGCGGTCATGGCGGTCGAGTTCGTAAGCAGGCTTGACATTGCGAATGTCCCTTTATGTACGCGTTACATTTTCACGAGGGGACATACCGGGCTTTCACCGGTACGGAGGGGCGGCATCATGCCTTTGGACTGATGTGGGTGGGGTCCAACCCGCCGTGCCGCATTGCTAACACGCAGAAGCTTGCGCACAGATTAAGATCGGCTTGAATTACGCAGTAAAATCAGATGGTTAACATTACCTACTGCTAACCATAGGCCGGTACTTCTCGCTAACCATAGCCATCCGGCTGGCGCTCGTTGCCGTCACGAGAACGACCGCACCAGCCCTGAGGCGAGCAGGTTCCAGCCGTCGATCAGCACGAAGAACAGCATCTTGAACGGCAGTGCGAGGATCGTTGGCGGCATCATCATCATGCCCATCGACATTGTCAGCGTCGCCACGATCATGTCGATGACGAGGAACGGCAGGATGATGAGAAATCCGATCTCGAACGAACGTCTGAGCTCGGAAATCATGAAGGCCGGAATGATGACGCGCATGTCGACGCGCTTGTCGTCGAACTTCCTGCGGAAGCTCTCCGCGGCGAGCGATTCGAAGGTCTGCAGATCCTTGTCGCGAACATGGGCCAGCATGAATTCGCGGAACGGATCGGTGATCTTCAGATAGGCCTCTTCCTCCGAGATCTCGTTCTTCATCAGCGGCTGGATGCCGGTTTCCCAGGCGCGGTCGAAGGTCGGCGCCATCACGTAGAAGGTCATGAACAGCGCAAGGCTGATCAGCACCAGATTGGCCGGCGTGGTCTGGAGGCCGAGACCGGCCCGCAGGAACGACAGCGCCACCGCAAATCGCGTGAAGCTCGTTACCATGATGAGCAGTCCCGGCGCCACCGACAGCACCGTGATCACCGCCATCAACTGGATGAGCCGGCCACTGGTCGAGCCGTTGCCCGGCGGCAGCAGCGAATTGAGGTCCGGAATCTGGGCCAGTGCCACTTCGGGCAGCACGACCAGGAGCAACGCAAGCAGCAGGACTCTCAGTTTCACTGAATCACCAACGTCTCAATGATCAATTCGCGGATCTTGCCCGAGGAGCGGATATTGGCGCGTTCGGTCAGGTCGTCGCGCAGGTGCTGAAGCCCGCGCGATCCCTCGAACTGCGCCACCGTCGCCGACCGCAGATAGGTGACGATGTCCTCGCTGATATGGGCCGCCAGGATGCCGGCATCCTCGTCGCTCATGCTGTCGGTCACCATGGAGGCTTCGATGCGGGCCCAGTTGTTGGCCGGCGCGCCAAGATTGGTCACGATCGGGGACAGCTTCCTGAGCCGCGCGCTGCCGGCGTAGCTGGAGGCAAGAGGCGGCGGCGTGGCGGTTTTCTTCGCATCGGCAACGCGCTCGGCGGCCGCAAACAGATGCAGGCCGGCAAGCGCGCCCGCGCCGATCGCGACCAGGGTCAGCACCACGATGGCCGCAATCAGGCGCATGACGTCCCCTGCCCTCGTGACGCGGCCCGACGGTCGCGCATCTCAGAACGGTGCCACGGCGTCATAGATCCGATGTCCCCATCCGGGCTGCTGCACGTCAGACAGATTTCCGCGACCGCCATAGGCCACGCGCGCCTCGGCGATCTTCTCGTAGGAGATCGTGTTGGTTCGCGAGATATCGCGTGGACGCACGATGCCGCCGACGTTGAGCACGCGCATTTCCGTGTTGACCTTGAATTCCTGCGAGCCGCTGATCATCATATTGCCGTTCGGCAACACGTCGGTGACGACGGCCGCGATCGACAGCTTGATATCCTCTGTGCGGTCGATCTGGCCGTTGCCCTTGATCTGGGTGTTGGTGTTGAGGTTGGCGCTCGTCGAGCCCTTGTCCTGCCATCCCGCGACGTCCATCAGCCAGTCGAGTCCGAACTTGATCTGCGAATCGCGCGAGCGGTCGGTCTTATTGTCGAGCTTGGCCTTGTCCTGCATCGAGATGATCACCGTCACGACGTCACCGGTGCGGCGGGCACGCGGATCGCGGTAGAGATCGGTGCCGTCGTCCCAGGTCGAGCGATAGCTGACGGGTGAGCGCATGCGAGGCGTCACGGGAATCGGATCGGCCTGCGTCCTCAGGCCGCTCCCGACCGGCGACAATCGCGGGCCGGTCAGGACCTCGGCCGGATCAGTGACGCATCCGGCAAGCGATAACAGCGAGAGGATGAGGATCAGATTCTTCATCTATTTGGTCTTTCCGTCATCCACGCGACGCATCCCGCCGAGCAGATCGGCGAGGTGCGCCGCGCGCCCCGTCTCCATCTCGTTGAAGATTGCGCTTGAGCTCCTCGGGCTGAGCTTTGCGAGCACGGCCGCGGCCGTCTCGTCCGCCATCCCGGCGATCTGGGTTGCGGCGGCGTCCGGCTTCATGCGCGAGTAGATCTCAACGACGCTCGCTTCGGCCTTCTTCAGGAAGTCGTCGCGCAACGCCATCCACTTCTCATATTCCGCGCGCTTGGCCTCGACCTCGGCGATCCGCTCGCGAAGCTGGATCTCGGCCTTCTCCAGCTCCTTGAGCTGCCAGGCCAACCTTGCATCGACGGCGGGGTCGGCGACATTGCTGCAGAACAGGGCGACTTCGTTGTCCGCGGTTGCAGCGGCCTGGGGCGGTACCGGCTTCGGCGGCGCCGTGACGCTGCCGGGCTTGGCCGGTCGCGGCGCGGCTGTGGGTGCCGGCGCGGGCTTCTCGGAGGCCGGCACGGCACCCGTGGTCACTGGTCCCGAATCTTCGGCTGCCCACGCCGTCGCCCGCATCGACGCATTGTCGCTCGGGATCGATGAGATCGGCTTCTGCGGGGCAGGCGTGCGGGCGCGCGCGAAGGACAGCAGGTTGAGCGGCTTCGACGGCTTGGCTTCATCCAGCGCCAGAACGGGCGAAGCGCTCGCGAGCGCGGAGGCCGCGACCAGGAGGAGGAGTTTGGCTTTATGATCCAGCTTCAACATCGGCCCGCGTGCGATTCTCGGTCGAGAGAGCATTGAGCGACCAAGCTTGCACGGCGCTTACGCGTCATTGCACGATGACATCCGCCTGGAGGGCGCCGGCCGTCTTGATCGCCTGGAGGATCGCGATGATGCCGGATGGTTTCAGGCCGATCTGGTTCAGGCCGCGCACCAAGCGCTGGAGATCGACGCCGCTCAGGATCGCCACCTGCGATCCGGCCTCGTTGGCCTCGACCGCGGTCTGGGGCACGACCACCGTCTGCCCTTTCGAGAAGGGCGCCGGTTGCGACACCACGGGAAGCTCGGTGACGCGGACCGTCAGATTGCCGTGCGTCACTGCAACGGTCGATATCCGTACGTCGCGTCCGATCACCACCGTGCCGGTACGTTCGTTGATCACGACCCGCGCCGGCGTGTCCGGCTCGACCGTCAGCTCGCCGATTTCGGCGAGGAAGCGGACCGGGCCGATGTGGCGCGGCTTCGACAGCACGATGGTGCGGTAGTCGCGCTCGAAGGCGATCTGGGCGCGGTAGCGTCCACCCGCGTAGCGATTGATGGCGTCGAGGATTCGTGTTGCGGTGACGAAGTCGGGGTTCTTGAGCTCCAGCACCAGGTACTCCATTTCATGGAGACTACCCTGCACCTCGCGCTCGACCAGCGCGCCGTTCGGGATGCGGCCCGCGGTCGGCGTGCCCTGGCTGACGTTCTGGGCCTGGCCCCCGACGCTGTAGCCGGCGACCGTGACCGCGCCTTGCGCCACTGCATAGACCGCGCCGTCCGCCGCGCGCAGCGACGTCATCACCAGTGTGCCGCCGAGCAGCGAGGTCGCATCGCCGAGCGACGACACGGCCACGTCCATGCGCTCGCCCGCACCGATCGAGGGCTGCAGGTCCGCGGTCACCATCACGGCCGCGACGTTGCGCGTGCGCAGCGTCGTCGGACGCGGGGGATTGTTGGTGCTCGTGGTCTCGTTCCTGACATTGATGCCCATGTTCTCGAGCATCGATTGCAGGGACTGCTCCGTGAACGGCGCATTGCGGAGCGTGTCGCCGGTGCCGTTCAGGCCGATGACGAGGCCGTAGCCGACGATCTGGTTCTCGCGCAATCCCTTGATGTCCGCGATGTCCTTGATGCGGACGGCGGCCTGGGCGCTGGCGGCGGAAACGAGCAGGACGAGCGCAAGCAGGACTCTGGTCATGACCCGTCCAAGACCTTGACGGTGCCGTCCGGCTGGACGACGCCCCTGATGATCACGCCCGTATCGGTATTTCGTATCGGGATCAGCGCGCCGGGCGCACCCGACTGCATCGCTGCGCCATAGGTCACGATCGACAGGCCGCTGTCTTCGACCACGACCTTGACCATCGCGCCGCGGGCGACCGTCCAGGGATCCTCCACCGAGTTGGTCGGGATCGGCTGGCCGGGCAGCAGCGCGCGGCGCGCCATGCGGCCGACCAGGACCTGGCGTCCTTCGATGAACATGGCGACGCCGAGCACGTTCGGCGCGAAGGCGCGCTCGGTGATCATGTCGTCCCGGATCAGCTCACCGGCGCGGATCGAAACGGCCGGCACGGGAAGCCGCTTCTCCTCGGCCGCGGCGAGACGCGCCGAGACGAGAACCAGCAGCACGGCGGCCAACCCGCGCATGATCGAGCCCATCCTGTTCAACATGGATACACCGGAACTAGCGCATGCCCTTCGAGACCGTCTGGGCCATTTCATCCGAGGCCTGGATGACCTTGGCATTCATTTCGTAGGCGCGCTGGGCAGAGATCAACTCGGTGATTTCCTTGACCGGGTCGACGTTCGAGGCTTCGAGATATTGCTGGTTGATCTTGCCGTAGCCGGAATCGCCGGGCAGCCCGACGACCGGCGTGCCCGACGCCGTGGTCTCGCGATAGAGATTGCTGCCCAGCGGTTCGAGGCCGGCCTCGTTGGCGAAATTGGCGAGATTGAGCTGGCCGATCTGCCGCGGGTTCACTTCGGTGTCCAGCTTGGCGAACATCTGTCCGGTCTGGTTGACCGTGACCTGAACTGTCCCCTGCGGCACCGTGATGGCCGGGTCCAGCAGGTAGCCATCGATCGTGACGAGCTGGCCGTTGGCATTGGTATTGAACGAACCTGCGCGGGTGTATTGCACCTCGTTGTTCGGGCCCAGCACCTGAAACCAGCCGCGTCCGTTGATCGCCATGTCGTAGGGATTGCCGGTCTGGGTGAGCGCGCCCTGGATGTGCAGCTTGCGGATCGCCGCCGACTTGACGCCGAGGCCGAGATTGGCGCCTTCCGGGATCGGCGACGAGCCGCTGGTGTTGGCGACGCCCTGCATGCGGTCCATCTGGTAGAACAGATCGGTGAATTCGGCACGCGCTCGCTTGTACGAGGTCGAGTTGATGTTGGCGATATTGTTCGCGATGACTTCGATGTTGGTCTGCTGGGCGTTCATGCCCGTGGCCGCGATGGCAAGCGATTTCACAGCGTCACTCCTTGATCAGATCGACATCCGAACGACTTCTTGATAGGCCTGCACGACCTTGTCGCGAACTGCGACCGCGGTCTGCAAGGCCTGCTCGGCCGACATCAGCGCCTCCACGACGCGCCGCGTCGATTCCTTGCCCTGCATCGCCGAGATCGAAGCCGCCTCGCCCGCCTTCAGCGTCCCGATCGCGTCCGTCGTCACCTGCTTCATGACGGATTCGAATCCGACGTCGCCGCCGGACTGGATCGTGGGCGTGGCCGCCGGCGAGATGGCCAGCGTCTCGGTCGCGCGGCTTGCCGCCTGCCCGGCCGAAATCGCTGTAGATGAAATCGCTTCAAGCATTATCAGCTCCTCAGCAGGTCGATGGTCATGCCCAGCATCGACCTCACCTGTTTCACGACCTGGAGATTGGCTTCATAGGACCGGTTGACTTCCCGCATGTCCGCCATCTCGATCATCATGTTGACGTTCGGCAATTTGACGTAGCCGGCCTTGTCGGCGGCGGGATGCCCCGGGTCGTACTCCACGCGGTACGGCGTGGTGTCGACCCCGATTTCCTTGACCTTCGCCAGCTGTGCGCCCGACGCGCGGTCCATCGCGGCATCGAAGGTGATCGTCTTGCGTTGATAGGGATCGGCGCCGGCGACGCGCCCCGTCGACGTCGCGTTGGCGAGGTTCTCCGAGACGATGCGCATGCGCGTTGACTGCGCTTCGAGCCCGGAGCTCGCGACCGTCAACGAGGATTGCAATGAGTCCAGCATGTCAGTTCACCTCAGGTCTTCGCGCTCGACAGCAGCATGCGGTGAAAAGACCGCACGATAGCCGAGTTCATCGAGTAATCGCGACTGACGTCGCTACCCTTGATCATTTCCTGCTCGAGACTGACGGAGTTGCCGGAGTGAACCACATCCCAGCTGTCCTTCTTCGCGGTCGCCCGCGTGTCGCTCTCGGTCGGGGAGAGCTGCAGGTGCGACGGCGACGTGGTCGCCAGTCTCACCGGCGTGTTGTCGAGCACCTTGTTGAAGGGCTCGACGTCGCGCGCCTTGAAGCCCGGCGTGTTGGCGTTGGCCACGTTGGTGGCGATCGTCGATTGGCGGAGCTCGAGGTATCGCGCCTGCGACGATGCGAGTTCGAAGAGATAGAGCGGTCCCACGGCAGCACCATTCTGGTTCAGACGGTGTAACCTTAGGGTCGCAAGCTTTCGTCAGGCTGATGGAAGGGACGCCGTCCTCGGAATTCTACTGGACCTTCTCGGACCGCGGCGTCTGCTTGGACTGCAGGAAGTAGATGATCTCGGCGACTGGCCGGAAGAACTCCGCCGGAATCACCTGGTCGACCTGAACCGCCTCGTAGAGCGCGCGCGCCAGCGCCTTGTTCTCGATCACCGGAATCCGGTTCTGCTCGGCGACTTCGCGGATCTTCAGCGCAATCACGTCCATGCCCTTCGCCACGACGATCGGCGCCGGATTTTCTTCGCGATTGTAGCGCAGCGCGATCGCGAAGTGCGTCGGGTTCGCGATCACCAGCGTCGCGCGCGATGCGGAGGCGATCATGCGCTGGCGCGAGCGGTCGCGCGCCAGCGAGCGCAGGCGCGCCTTGATCAGCGGATCGCCTTCGGCCTGCTTGTGCTCGTCCTTGATCTCCTGCCGCGTCATACGCAGCTCGCGCCGCCAGTGGAAGCGCGCCCAGGCCAGATCGACCGCGACCAGAACGATGGTCGCGATGCAGATCGCCGAGACGATTCGCATGGCGATGCTGAGAATCATCTCCGGCAGGGCGACCGGATCGGTGTACATCGCCTCGAACGCCTTCGCTTCCGACGAGCGCAGCACGAACGCGACGACGATAGTCACCGCGGCGAGCTTGAACAGCGACTTGGCGAACTCGACGAGGCCCTGCGATCCAAACAGCCGGCTCCAGCCACTGAGCGGAGAGATTCTCGAAAGGTCCGGCGTGATGCGCTGGAGCACCAGGCTGGGAGCATTTTGCAACAGCGAGGCTGCGAGCCCGAACGCCGCCAACGTGACGACCAGCGGCGTCAGGAACCGCAATCCCTGAAGACCGACCACGATGAGGAGATTCTGGGCGTCAGCCCCGGTGCTGAGAGGGAAGCCGTCGGGATCGTCGAGGAAGCCCGTCAGCATCGGCGTCAATTGCTGCACGCCCTGGCCGATCAGGAACGCCTGGATCACCATCAGCGCGGCCATCGAGGCGAAGATGGAAGCCTCCCGAGAGACCGGGATTTTGCCCTGTTCGAGCGCATCGCGGACTTTCTTCTCGGTCGGCTCTTCTGTCTTGCTCTCCTGATCGGTTGTTTCTGCCATGCCCGTTCAGCGGTCAGCGAAAGACCAGCTCATCCTCCTGCTCGGGGTTGAGCTCGATTTCGCCCTTTTCCGCAAGGTCGAGCGCGAGGTCCGTGATCACGCGCCGCGCCTCCAGCACGTCGCGCTGGTTCGACGGTTCGCCGATGGCGAGTTCGTGCTCGACGACCCGGCGGACGCGCGAGGCGACCGAGGACAGGATCATCTCGCGGAAGTGCTTGTCGGTGCCCTTCAGCGCGATGACGATGCGATCGGTCGGCACCTGGTCGAAGATCATGGTGCGCGCCTTCGGCGTCAGGTTGGTCACGTCGTCGAAGGTGAAGAGCAGCTCCTTCAGCACTTCGGCCGACTTCGGCCGCTTCTCCGACAGGCTCTTCAGCATGTCCTCGATATGTCCGCGCTCCATCTTGTTGATGATGTCGGCGACGCGGGCATAGGTGTCCGCGCCGAGGTTGCGGGCGAAGTTCAGCGTCAAATCCTCATGCAGCGTCTTCTCGAGGACCCTCATGGCGTCGTCGACGATCGGCTTGAGGCTGAGCACGCGCCGCATCAGCTCGTTGCGCAGGCTCGACGGCAGCTGGCTCATGACCTTGGCGGCGCAGGACGGCTTGACCTTGGACAGGATCAGCGCCGCGGTCTGCGGATGCTCCTTGGAGAGATAGCTTGCCAGCGAGTTTTCCGACACCGACGAGACGCGGTCCCACACGGACCGGCTCGAATTGCCGAGCAGGTCCGACATGATGGCCGAGACCTGGTCTGCCGGAAGTACGTCCCCGAGCACCGCTTCCAGGCCACCGAGGGTGCCGAGAATATTGGCGCCCATCGAGAATTGCTGGGCGAACTCCTCGACGATCGCTTCGAGTTCCTGCGCCGTGATCGGCCGCAGCTCGGCCGCGGCTTTTGTAACGGTGCGGATATCCTGCGGCTCGAACTGCGCGAGCACGCTCGCGGCCGCCTGCCGGCCCATGGCGAGCAGGAGTGCCGCGACCTTCTCCGTTCCGCCCAGCGTGGCGACGCCTCGCTGCTTGATAGGGGCCATGCCGACCTGTGCCGCCATGGTCAGGTATCACCCTGTCCCAACGGCCCGACAATTTCGGTGAGTGAGACGCCGAAGCGGGAATTGTCTTCTTCGACCACGACCACCTCGCCGCGGGCGACCACGCGGCCGTTGACGACGACGTCGACGGGTTCGCCGACCCGGTGGTCGAGCGGAACCACCGCGCCGCGGCCGAGCTTCATCAGGTTTGCCACCGGAATGGTCGCCGATCCCAGCACCACCTGCATGGTCACGGGAATGCGCAGGATGGCATCGACATTGGCGAATTTGCCAGTCTCCTCCGCAGTGCGCGCGGCGATCTCCGCCAGCCGCTCCAGCGGAGATGTCTCGGTATGCCCGTCGTCGGACGCCGATGCTGACTCATAGTCGAAGGATTGCGCCATCTGGTATCGCCTCTTGGTATTTCCGCTCACGGAGCGCCGCGACGTTCCGATCGTATTTATTCCGCCGGCTTCGACTTCAATGCTTGTTCACGTCGGCGCCGCCCGCGGTCGCCGCGGATGCGAGCCCGCTCCTCGCATCGAGCGCCGCGATCGCCTCGTGGGCCTGATCGATCTTCGTGCTGAGCACGTTGGCGAGCCGCCCGAGATTTGCGGTGGAATCATGCGCCGCGGTGATGACCGTGTCGAACGCGCCCGCCGTCTCCTGGACGATGGTCGAGAACTCGCCCTGGTAGCTGCGCAACCGCGCCAGCTCGCGATGCATCCGGGTCACCCGCATGCTGGTGAAGGCGAGCGCTATCAGCAGCACGGCATCAACGAGATAGGATATCATCGACGAACTCCCGTTTCTGATCGACGGGATCTGCCACCTGCATGGCGTAATAGCCATCAAGCTGGCCGATCTGACACCAGAACAGCACCTGGTTGTTGCTCTCGAGTCGAGCCAGCGTGCGCGGCGTGGCTTCGAGCTCGAGCACCTGTCCGACCTGGAACTTCACGACGTCGCCGAGCGAAATCATCTTCTCGTCCAGCACGGCGCTCAGCGTCACCTCGGTGCGGTGAACCTCGGTCTCCATCTGCTCGCGCCAGCGCGGATCGGCGGCGCGGCCGTCGCTGACGACGACGGTCGCGAGCTTCTGCCTGAGCGGGTTGAGCGCGGAGTGCGGAATGATGAGGAACATCTGACCGCCGCGGTAGAGCGCCTGCAGCATGATGTTCGCGCAGATCGACATGTTGCCGCTCCGCCCGATCGCCAGCGAGGCCATGGCGGTCTCGACCCGCTCCACGCGGAAGGTGACGTTGGAGGTGCCCGCGAAAGCGGATTGCAACGCCTTGGCGAACCGCTCGAATAGCGCCTGGACCAGGCGGATCTCGATGTTCGAGAAGCTGCGCTCGACGTCGAGCGGCGGTTCGGCGCCATCGGAGCCGAACATCGCCTCGACCATCGTGAACACGAAGTCGCGGTCGAGCATGATGATGATGCGGGAGTCCCACTGCTCGGCATAGAGCACGGCCGCAACCGCGTTGGCCTCGTAGTCCTTGATGATGTCGCCGACACGATCGTTGGTGATGCCGTTGACCGAGAAATAGCATGGCGTTCCAGCCATCGGCTGCAGGCTGTCCGTGCACGATGCTGCCATGCGATCGAAGATCACATTGAGCATCGGCATGCGTTCGATCGAGATGCCGGCGGCGTCCAGCAGATAGTTCGGCAGCGGCTTGCGCTGATCGACGTCGAGGGCTTCCATCATGATGCGCGCGCAGCCTTCGGTTCAACCTCGGTCACGACCGCCTTGGGGCCCGCGATCGTCTCGTTCTCGACGACGTCGATCGAGGGCCGCTCGGGGCTCGCGATCATCTTGCGGCCGTGCTCGACGGCGATCTGCGGCATGGCGCCGTTCATGAACGCCAGCAGCGTCTGCTTGACGATGATGTAGGGCCGGCAACGCTTCTCCCGCGTCATCTTCACCTTCATCGCGAAGGGCGAAATGATGCCGTAGGACAGGAAAATGCCGGCGAAAGTGCCGACGAGGGCGGCGCCGATGAAGCCGCCCAGCAGCTTCGGCGACTGGTCAAGCGCGCCCATGGCCTTGATGACGCCGAGCACCGCGGCGACGATGCCGAGCGCAGGCAGAGCTTCCGAGACCACCACCAGCGCGTGGTAGGGCGCCAGCTTGCTCTTCACGATGGTGTGGATCTCCTCGTCCATCAGCGCTTCGATCTCGTGCGTTCGCGCGTTACCCATGATGATGAGGCGGACGTAGTCGCAGATGAACTGCAGCAGCGACGGATCTCCGAGCACGCTCGGGAACGCCTTGAAGATCTCGGAGGACGCGGGATCGTCGATATGCGCCTCGACCTCGTTGCGGCCCTTGCCCCGCAGCTCCCGCATCAGCGCGTGCAGCGCGCCGAGCAGATCGAGATAGTAGCGCTGACCTGGCACCGCCCCCGTCACTGCCTGCACGCAGGCAAGCCCGGTATCCGCGACCGTCTTCCAGGGATTGGCCATGATGAAGGTGCCGGCCGCGGTGCCCATGATGATCACGAACTCCCATGGCTGCATCAGCACGCCCAGATGCCCGCCCATGGCGGCGAATCCGCCCAGCAGTGCCGCTACCGTGATGACGATCCCCACGAAACTGCCCAACGCGCCGCTCCATCACCGATCCCATCGGGAATATCTAGTCGGCGAGCCTTGCGCGAGGCTGGCTTCCCCCTCGCCAGCCTCGCGCAAGCAATTCACGGCAGCTTGGGACGACGTCGCGAGAGCGGCCAGAGGGGCGCGGGTCATGCTATCCACCATCGCGGACTACACCAGACTGACCAAGGACATGGGCAAGTCGCTGACACAGGTCGCGACGCAGCCGGACGTCAGCCGCGACACCGATTATTTCCTCAGCCACATCGGCAACGTGAAGTCCATCGACGACTTCCTGAAGGACTATCGCCTCTATTCCTACGCGATGAAGGCATATGGCCTCAGCGACATGGCCTATGCCAAGGCGTTCATGCGCAAGGTGCTGACCGAGGGTATCGCCGACAACAAGACCTTCGCCAACAAGCTGACCGACACCCGCTACCGGCAATTCGCCGCCGCGTTCAATTTCGCAGCACTCGGCGACAAGGCCACCCAAACCGCCGCGGCCACGACCGGCACGGCGACCCAATACGTCACGCAGACGATGGAAGAGAAGGCCGGCGACCAGAACGAGGGCCTCCGGCTGGCGCTCTATTTCACGCGCAAGGCCTCCACGATCACCAATTCCTACCAGATCCTCGCGGACAAGGCGATGACGCAAGTGGTCCAGACGGCGCTCGGCCTGCCGTCGACGATCAGTTCGGCTGATATCGATGCCCAAGCCAAGATGATCACGAGCAAGATCAAGCTCACCGATTTCCAGGATCCGGCCAAGGTCACCAAATTCGTGCAGCGCTTCGCGGCGATGTGGGATGCGACCCAGGCCCAGAGCGACGCCTCGACCAACCCGGCGCTGGTCCTGATCGGCGGCGCCGCACCGTCGATCGGCATGGACACCAACGTGCTCACGACACTTCAGAACATCAAGTTCAACAGGTAAGTCATGCAATCGGCCCTCTATGTAGGATTGTCGGCGCAGGTCGCCCTCGAAAAACGCCTCCAGACGATCGCCAACAACGTCGCCAACGTCAACACGGCGGCGTTCCGCACCGACGTGGTGAAGTTCGAGACCGTGCTGTCCAAGGCAGGCGCGAACCCGGTCGCTTTTTCCTCGCCCGGCGACAACATCATCTCGCGCGAGATGGGCAGCATCACGGAGAGCGGCAACCCGCTCGACGTCGCCGTGGTCGGACAGGGCTGGATCGCATTCGCCGGTCCGAACGGCACGGTCTATACGCGCGACGGCCGTCTCCAGATCGCCGCCAACGGCGACCTTCAGACCGTGTCCGGCTTCCCCGTCATCGATTCCGGCGGCGCGCAGATCACCCTCGATCCGAACGGCGGACCGGTCTCGATCGCGCGCAGCGGCGCGATCACCCAGGACAACAACGAGATCGGCACTATCGGCCTGTTCAACATTCCCGCCGACGCCAATCTCGACCGCTACGGCAATTCGGGCGTCACGCCCAACCGGCCTGCGACCGCCATCGCCGACTTCTCCCGCGACGGCTTCAAGCAGGGCTATGTCGAGGGCTCCGGGGCCAATCCGATGATGGAATTGACGAAGCTGATCGCGGCCTCGCGCGCCTTCGACGGCACCAATTCGATGATCGAAGGCACCGAGAGCTCGCTCCAGAACGCAATCCGGACGCTGGGCGAACCCAGCAAATAGACTGCGCCCCGCGCGCATTGAAGTTGGACGGTTTCCTTGAACGCTCTTCGGCAACTTGAGTGGGCGCTGCTGGAGCTTCAGCAGAGCACTCCCCTGGCAAGCGTCAGCGGCGCGATCTCCGAGATCGCTTCGACGCATTTCCGCGTCTCCGGCCTGTCGCGCTTCGTCAGGCTCGGCGAACTGATCGGCGTCAACTCCGGCGGCAGGCCCCAGATCGGCGAGGTGGTGCGGATCGACAGCGAGGGCATCATCGCCAAGCCGTTCGACCGGCAGTTCGCTGGCGGCCTCGGCTCGGTCGCCTACCGGATGCCCCCCCTGTCCTTCGCGCCCGATCCAAGCTGGAAGGGTCGCGTCATCAACGCGCTCGGGGCGCCGCTGGACGGACAGGGCCCTCTCACCCCCGGATCGCGTCCGGTCTCGGCCGAGGCGGAGGCGCCTTCGGCCATGAAGCGCGCGCGGGTCCACAAGCCGCTGCGCACCGGCGTACGCGTCATCGACCTGTTCGCCCCGATCTGTGCCGGCCAGCGCGTCGGCATCTTTGCCGGCTCCGGTGTCGGTAAATCGACACTGCTTGCGATGCTCGCCCGCAGTCAGGGTTTTGACACGGTCGTGCTGGCCCTGGTGGGCGAGCGCGGCCGCGAGGTGCGCGAGTTCATCGAGGACGTGCTGGGCGCCGATCGTCACCGCGCTGTCACGATCGTGTCGACGGGAGACGAGAGCCCGATGATGCGGCGACTGGCGCCGAAGACGGCCATGGCGGTCGCCGAATATTTCCGAGACCGGGGCGAATCGGTCCTGCTCATGGTCGATTCGATCACCCGCTTCGCCCACGCCGCCCGTGAAGTGGCGCTCGCCGCCGGTGAGCCCGCGGTCGCGCGCGGCTACGCACCCACCGTCTTCACCGATCTGCCGCGCCTTCTGGAGCGCGCCGGACCCGGCGAGGAGGGGTCCGGGACGATCACCGGGATTTTCTCCGTGCTGGTGGACGGCGACGATCACAACGAGCCGATCGCCGATACCATCCGCAGCACACTCGATGGACACATCGTGCTCTCCAGGCACATCGCCGACCAGGCGCGTTACCCGGCGGTGGACGTTCTGGGTTCGGTCTCGCGCCTCGCCCATAATGTCTGGGACCCCGAAGAGCGCGAATTGGTGAGCAAGCTGCGCGCCATGATCGCCAAATACGAGGACACGCGCGACCTTCGCCTGATGGGTGGATACCAGGCGGGACGTGATTCGGGTCTGGACCAGGCGGTCGACATGGTCCCGAGGATCTACGGCGCGATGCGGCAGGACGCCTCGGCTCCGCCAAGCGCCGATCCGTTCCGCGAGTTGCGGGACATGCTCAAGGGCGACTAGCAAGTCTCAGCATGAGTCGGGGCGCGAGGCGCCCCGCGATCACTGGCTCCTTGTTTTCGACAGGCGATTGCGCATGCCGCCACGCTTCCAGCGCATGCGCATACGCGCCCTTCTCCGGTTTCCACCGTGATCGCCTCCACCGTTCGGGTGAGGAAAATTGCGCAGCCGCGCCGAATGCGACTGAACCGGCGATCCCTCGATAGGGGCTGGACAACCGCCGCGTGCAATTCCTGTGAGTTCCCTCGGACAATCCTTGGCAGAACGCACAAGTTGTGGATGACATGCCGACGCACATCGTCGTCATGCACAAGCTTCGATCAACTTGCATCAACGACGGCCAACAACGTGCCGTGCAATGAAACTGTCGCATAGTCGCGTGCATGTTGCTGGTGGGACATTGCGTTCACCATCATGTGTCCCCGAAGCGCGAGATTGTCTTGAACGTTACATTCGCCTGCGACGACATCCAGTCTCCGAGAGGGTCTCTACTTGATTTTGTTGAGAAGCTCATTCATCGTTTCGTCGAAGATAAGAAACGTCTGCGTATGACTTGAACCTTAGGGGCTTCGGTTGAACTACTCCGATCCATCGTCTGCTGGCGACGGCTATTCGGGCTCCCGTACGACGACGCCGCGAATGGCATACCAACAGCAACATCACCTCCCGCGCCATAGCTTGCAGTGCTCATCAGTCCAGGTCGGGCGCCGGGCAGGCCGTGCCTTCACGCCAGAGAAGAGCACGGTGCATATGTCGGGCGTTGCGGTCAGTACGGCTTCTCGCAAACGGCTGGTGCGCAACGACGGAAGGCGGCTCCGGGGCGCCGCAAACGTGATTCCCGGGGCAAGGTAGGAATTCATGCCATTGGCAAGAGAAGCCGTCGAGCTGCTGGTTCAGGCGGCGAGGGCTTGGTATTTCGAAGGCAATCAGCATGGGTTGCGCGACCGGGAATGGATGGCGCTGCGCTTTCTCGGCCGGGCGAACAGGTTTTCACGCACGCCGTCCGCGCTCGCCGGCTTCATCGGCGCCACCAGGGCGACCGCATCGCAGATCGTGAAGACGCTGGAGAGCAAGTCTTTCCTGGTGCGAAAGCCGTCGCACGAGGACAAGCGTTCTGTCGTGCTGCACGTCACGGCGCAGGGCGAAAAGTGCCTGAACCAGCACGATCCGATCAATCACGTGCTGAACGCGGTCACGGCGCTCGGACCAGACGAGTGCGTCAGGCTGCGCGATTCGCTGCGCGAGATCCTCAACCACCTCGACGCGGCACATCAGCGGCTCGATGCCAGCATCTGCCGAGACTGCATGTTTCTCGCCGAACGCGGGCCGGGTACCGGCAAGGGACGCGCAACGGCCGAATTCATGTGCCGGCTGTATCGCGCCCCGGTTTCGCTGGAGGAAACCGAACTGCTCTGCACCAGTTTCGAGCGCACCCGCGACCGTCCCAAGATCGAGGAGCATCTCGACCGCGCGCGCGTGGCGAACCAGAGGTGAGGCACGCGTAGATTCCGCAGGCCGAGCTTGCGCTGAACTTGCGGACAATTTCGTCTCTCGTGTCCCGGACAAGCTGCAGCGCGAAGCGTTGCAGCGCAGAGCCGGGATCCAGATGACGACACGGTCCAATGTCGCGACATGGGCCCCGGCTCTGCAGCGCGCCGCAAGGGCGCTGCGCTGCGTCCGGGGCACGAGAGTGAAATCCATCGTCGCATTCGTATCTAACTTGCAGACACGGATTCGCAGCCTCGCGGCGCGTTTCGCCCGAGCTTTGCTTGGTCATTCCACCCTCTTGTCCAAGAGGGCGCAGGGAAGGCCGGGTGCTGACCTCGCACCCGCGGTCCGCTGCGCGAAAAGCACACGCAGGAAAACCGCACAGCAGCATACAGGTGGTGCCAATCACTCGGCCTTCCCTGCGCGATGGTCGGACGGCTTATGCCGTGCTCTCCCGGGAGCCGAACTTTCCTTCTGGCCTCCCTCGCCTCGCGAATTTGGATGATGCTGTCCGCCCGGTTGGGCTCGCACACACCTCCGCGAAAACTTGACCGTAGCAACGACGGCCAGGACCACACGGTTTTGCCGTACGCGCATTCGCCATTTCGCCGCAGGGTTCGACCGCCTTGTGCACGTGGCCATCGAAATACCGACGAGACGAACTTCACAGCGCCGCTCGTCCGCAGGCGGTTGCGGGCTCACAGGGACTACCCGCCCTGTCCGCACCTCTCATGCCGACGCTGCCGCGTCCACCGCAAGCCCGGCTCGCAATCAAGACGACAACGAGATCGCCCCTCAAGGATGAGCCGGGATGACCGACACATACGTCAAAACCGAATTTCGGTAAAGCGGAATATTTTGCCCGAGTGGATTGACACGGGCGTATCGAGAAATGGTCAGATGTTTTGCCCGACGGGCAACCGCGACGGCTTCGTGGCGCCTGGCCGTCGGGTTTGTCGAGACGGTTTGGACAGCGGTCGCCTTGCGGCGCTGGGTCCGGTCATAGCCATGACTGGACCTCAGCGACTTAACCTAGGCGCCTCGCCCTCTTCTCCTTAAACGGGCGGGCTACGCCCGCCCCCTCGGACGCTGAGCCTGAGCCCAGGCCGCGGTGACGTCGCGCGGCGGGACGTCGACGCGCCGGATCGGCGTCAACTCGCCGGAGGCGGAGATGATCGCAGTCTCCTCGCGACGGCAGCGCGGGCACACGAAGCGGACCTCGTTTGGCGAAGCCGACCAGCTCGAACGTTTCACATTGGCCGCCATCGGCCAGGCCGCGCAATGCGAGCATGACACCAGGAACCGACCGGGATCGAGCATACCCATTCCAAAGGACTCCGCGTCCTGCCATCCCTCCAATGATTAATCCATGTGAATCGTTCCGGCGCCAAAACACCGTTGCGACACCGTCAAGGCGCCCTGGGCCGTCACCAGGAGGCGGAACGGATCAATGGGCGCCCTTGAGCGTGCACGACGTGGTGCAGGTGACCGTGTTGCCATGGTCGCACGCCTTGCAGGCGGCAACGCACTGGGTCATGTCGCGGGGATTGAAGGAGGTGTAGTTCCGTATCGCGCAGACCGGGGTCGTGCCGGTGATGTCCTGCTCCTGGTTGCAGGCTGCCGTCATGAGTCCAAATATGATGACCGCAAGGAGGCGCATGGGATCGCCCTGTAAGGCACGACGAAACAATCTCGCGAGGCGCGTTGCACCGCAACGTGCCCCGGCATTCCCACAGCGGAGAAGCACAGCAAGCGTCCCCGCATCTGCATTGAGGATGCGCGCCAAATGTTAAGAACGGATTGCCGGCGTCAGGCCGCAGCTTTGCTCGCGATCGCCTGCCGCATGTCCACCGCCAGCTGGCGATACTGCTCCGAGAGCTTCAGATAAAACTCACGCTTGGTGCTATCGGTGGCGAGCCTGGCGATCAGCTCGCATTCGGCGGTGAGCGTCTCGAACCGTTCGAGCCTGTTCTCAAGTTCTGTCATCGGCGTGTCCCCGTCAAACGCCTCAAGGACACCAAACCTAAGCCCGGGAAATAGGTCACGGCGAACATCGTTATCGAGTAGAATCAATTTTTCCCGCGGCGGCGGCTATTTCTGCTCCAGCCGCCAGGCGCCGTCCCAGCCCTCGCCCGGCGGATTGGCCTCGAATTGCGCAATACGGGCAAGCATTGCGCGCGAGGGGCCGTCGCCCGGGACGGCTTCAAGTGCCGCGTTGAAGCCGGCGCGGGCCTCGTCGAAACGGCGGGAGCGATAGGCGGCGAGGCCTCCAGCGTAGTGCGAACGCAGGCTCTCATGCGCGGCCGTGAGTGCGCCTGCCCGGCCCATCACCTCGAAGATTGTTTGCGCCGCGCTCTGGCCAGCGACTGCAAGACGATCGACCTCGCGCAATTCGAAGTGCGAGCCGGTCGCATCCGCCGTCGCCTGCGAGATCAGGATACGGGTGCCATAGGCCTTGTTGACGGCCTCCAGCCGCGAGGCGAGGTTCACGGCATCGCCCATCACGGTGAAGCTCATCATCAGCTCGGAGCCGATGCTGCCGGTCAGGACCTCGCCGGTGGCGATGCCGATGCGCAGGTCGCAGGGCGCGGGCATGGCGCGGATCCCGAGCAGGTCAGGCAACTGCTTCTGCAGTGCCGGCAACTGCTCGGCCATGTCGAGCGCGGCGAAGCAGGCAAGCTGAGCCTGCTCCTCCTCCTCGATGAAGGGCGGGCCCCAATAGGACATGATGGCATCGCCGATATATTTGTCGATGATGCCGCGGTTGCTCCTGATCGGACCGGACATGACGGTGAAATAGTGGTTCATCACCCTGACCAGCCCGCGCGGAGTCATACCCTCGCTCATCGCGGTGAAGCCGCTCATGTCGCAGAACATGATGGTCATCACCCGGCGTTCGCCATCGATCGCGACCTCCGGCCGGTCGATCAGCCCTTGCACCACCTTGGGATCGATGTAGCGACCGAATGTCTCGCGGACGCGCTCATTGTGCCTGAGCTGCTCGGTCATGCGGTTGAAGGCTGCGGCCAGCTCGCCGATCTCGTCCTGGGTGGAGACGGTGATGGTCTTGTCGAAGCGGCCGGCCTCGACCTCGCGCGTGCCGGCGAGCAGCAGCCGCACTGGGCGCGTAATGCCGCTGGATACCAGGAGCGCAAAGGCAAATCCGAGCACCGCTGCCAGCAAGGTCACGACTCCCGACACGATAATCGCCTGGTATTGTCGGCTGATCACCTGCGACGTCGAGAAGAAGACCTGCGTCAGCATGTCGCCGCGGATCGCGTCGACCTTCCGGTTGAACGCATCGCGCAGCGAATCGAGCTGTTCGAGCGTCCCGCGGGCCTCGGCCATGTCCTTGGCCTCGATCTGCTTGAGCAGCTTCATATTGCCCTCGTCCAGATTGCGCCGCAGCTCGGCGACAGCGCTTTCGATACGAACGTCGAGCCGTGCCAGTGCGGCGTTGTCGGAATAGGTCCTGGGGTCGTCGATGATGGCGTTGATGAGCTTGCGCGCGGTCTCGGCCTCCTCCTCGAACTTGTGGTCCAATGCCTCGAAATCGCGAAGCCGCGCCGCGTAGCCCTCCTCGTCCGACGGCAACTGCATCTTCGTCATGACCATGCGCCGCAGCGCCAGCGCCCGCTCCAGCGAGCGGATATTGGCGCGGGCGAGATGGCTGTACGCCGGGATGTAACGGTTGGTCAGCTCGTCCAGCAGGACGCCGACCTGGCTCGACATCACCATCGACAGGATCGAGGTGACCAGCATCAGGACGATCAATCCGAGGGCGATGCCGACGATCTTGCGCCGGATCGACTGGTTGAAGAGCGGCATGGGATGTGCGGCAAAAGGGGCTGAAGGAACTACTATGGAACCCAATACACGCTATTTGGCCGAGGGAATACGCACAATCCGCCCCGTGTGACGCCGAGAGCCGCCCGCAACCGTCGCGCGAGCCTTGTTCGTTAATGAAGGTTAAGAGACCCGCTCGACCCGCCGTTGCACAGGTTCCCTCGCTCCATCCGTATTTCGCCGCATTGTTGGAACAGCTTGAGGATGCGAAACGACGTCGTGTCACCGTTTTTGACGCCGTTTTGATTCTCGAGCCGCATCTCGTCGCGGACTTTGGTTTGTACTGGTTTCGCAGGGGGACCACGGAATGAACCAGTGCCTACGCTCGCTCGCGTGCGTCGTTGCCGTGGCCGCTTTGGCCTTCATCCCTACCGAGCTGGCAGCGAAGAGCAGTCACAAATCGTCAGCGCCGAAGAAGACGCATGAGGCGAAAGCCGGCAAGCAGCGCCACACCTCCACCGGCAAAGCGCGGCACGGCAAGCATGCCGAGGTCAAGCGCAAGTCGAAGAAGCAGGACGACGCGCCCTGGGACAAGCCGGCGGCCCCGCCCCTGACCGGCGATCTCGCCGCGCTGAAGGATGCCATCGATCTCGCGCGGAAGGGCAAGACCGAGGATGCAAGCGCGGCGCGCGACCGCATTGCCGACCCAGCCGGACAGAAGCTCGCCGACTGGTTCATGCTGCGCCATTCCGAAAGCACGGCGAATTTCAAGCGCTACGCCGCCTTCCTCGCCGCCAATCCGGACTGGCCGAGCAGCGCGCTGCTCCGCCGCCGTGCCGAGGCGCGGCTGTGGCAGGAGAAGGCCGACGCGGCGACCGTGCACAAATTCACCATGGACCGGCCGACCAGCGCCAAGGGCAAGTTCGCACTTGCCCGCGTGCTGATGACCGAGGGCGACAGCGACAGGGCCGCGCGCCTGGTGCGCGATGCCTGGCGCACGGACGAATTGTCCGAACGCAGCGAGGAAGATTCCTACGAAACGTTTCACGATCTCCTGACCGCCGAGGATCATCGCGCCCGCATGGACAAGCGCCTCGGCGCCAAGGACTACGCAGGCGCGCGGCGCGCGGCCAAGCGGCTCGGCGAAGATGCGCTCGCGATCGTCAAGGCCTGTGCCGCCGTCACCGGCAAGGCCAGCAAGGCCAAGGATTACCTCGAGGACGTCTCGGCCGAGGCGCGGCGCGACCTCGGCTATGTGCTGTGCCGCGCGCAATGGCATCTCCAGAATGACCGCATCGACGACGCGGCCGAGGTGATCCTGGCCGCCGCGCCCGATACGATGGCGGCGCAAGACACCGACGCCTGGTGGCGCGAGCGCCGCCTGCTGGCGCGAAAGCTGCTCGACCAGGGCAAGTCCAAAACCGCCTACGATTTGGTGCGCTCGGCGGCCGTGCCCGCGATGGAGGTCTATCGCGTCGACTATCACTTCATGTGCGGCTGGATCGCGCTGCGCTATCTCGACGATCCCAAGGCGGCGATGAGGCACTTCGCCGCGATCGACGAAGGCTCGGCCAACCCGATCGCGCTGTCGCGCGCGCATTATTGGCGCGGCCGCGCGGCCGAGGCGATGAACGCAACCGCGGATGCGCGCCTGAGCTATCAGGCGGCGGCGCGCTATCCGACTGCCTATTACGGCCAACTCGCCCGCGCCAGGCTCGGTCTCGACCGCATCGAGCTGCGCGCGCCCTCGCCCGTGCTGGCAGCAATCGACACGCCCCCGGCGGACGAGCGTGTGCGCGCCGCCGACATGCTCTACGGCGTCGGTGAGCGCGACATGGTGTTTTACTTCGCCGAGGATTTCGCCAAGGAGAGCACCGACGTCGCGGCACTCGAAGCGCTCGGCGAGCTCGCCGGCCGGCGCAACGATGCGCGGGTGATGCTGGAGGTCGGCAAGTCGGCACTGGCGCGCGGGCTCGCGCTCGATCACTACGCGTTCCCGACCATCGGTATTCCTGAACATAAGCAGGTCGCGCCCGCGATCGACCCCAGCGTGATCTATTCGGTGGCACGCACCGAAAGCTCGTTCGACCAGCGCGACAAATCGGCCGCCAATGCAGTCGGGTTGATGCAGGTGACGCCGGAAGCGGGCCGCGACACCGCAAAGCGCTTCGGCCTGACCTATGATTGGGACAAGATGGTCTCCGATCCCGTCTACAACACGCAGATGGGCGCGGCCGAGCTCAGCGCACTGATGTCGGAATACCGCGGCAACCAGATCATGACCTTCGCCGGCTACAATGCCGGCCGTGGCCGCGTGCGCGAATGGGTGCAGGCGCGCGGCGACCCCAGGGATCCCAAGGTCGATCCGGTCGACTGGGTCGAGCGCATCCCGCTGTCGGAGACGCGCAACTACGTCCAGCGCGTGATCGAGAACGTGCTGGTCTACCGCGCCCGGTTCGAGGGCAGCGGCATGATCGCCGGCAAGAGCGACCAGCGCGTCGTGACCAAGGACGCGGCGGCCGTGGCGACGCCGGTGGGATTTATGGGAACGGAGTAGCCGCTTACATCCGCTCTATCCCCTCATCCTGAGGAGCCTGCGAAGCAGGCGTCTCGAAGGATGAAGGCCCAGCTGCCCCGTGGCCATCCTTCGAGACGGCCGCTTTGCGGCCTCCTCAGGACGAGGTCGGAAGGCGTGGCGCACAAGCGCCGCGCCGCCTCAATCCACCTTGATGTTGGCCGCCTTGATCATCGGCCACCACTTCGCGATCTCCGCCTTCTGGCGCGCGCCAAGCGCTTCGGGCGTGAGCTGATCCTGGGGTGTCATCTCCAGCCCCTGGCTTTCGAGCTGCTTCTTCACGCCGGGATCGTTCAGCGCTTCCACGGCTGCGGCATTGAGTTTGGCGACGATCGCCTTCGGCGTGCCCTTTGGCACCCACATGCCGGACCAGAGCGTCATGTTGAAACCCTTCAGGCCGGCCTCCGCCGCCGTCGGGATGTCGGGCGCCGAGGACAGGCGCTTGTCGTCGGTGATGGCGTAAGCGCGAATGGTGCCGGCGCGGACCTGGTTGATGGAGTTCGAGGTCTGGTCGACGATGACGTCGATCTGGCCGGCGATCAGATCGTTCAGGGCGGGCGCGGTGCCGCGATACGGAACGTATTGCAGCTTGATGCCGCTGATGCTCTCGAAATAGACCCCGGCGATGTGGCTGCCCGAGCCCGCGCCGGCGGTGCCGGCGGTCGGCGGCGATGGCCGCGACTTCAGCCAATCCAGCAGCTCCTTCAGCGAGGTCGCGGGCACCGCGTTCTTGCTGACGACGATCATGGGATTGCTCGGCAGCAGCACCACCGGCTCCAGGTCCGCAACCAGGTCGTAATTGAGCTTGTAGACGGCGCCGTTGGCGACGTGGGTGCCGAGATGGCCGAACGAGATCGTGTAGCCGTCGGGGGCCGAATGCAGGGCACGGCCGACGCCAATCGAGCCGCCCGCGCCAGTGACGTTCTCGATCACCAGCGGCTGGCCGAGCGCCGTGCGCATCCGCTCGGCAAGCACCCGTGCCATCGCATCCGACGGACCGCCGGCGGCGAAGGGCACGATGATGGTGATCGGACGCGAGGGATAGTCGTCGGCGCGCGCGGCGCCTGCAACAGCGAGAATAGCAATCAGCGCAGCCCAGGCGGCCTTCATTGTCTTCTCCCAACGGTGTCATTGTTGCTTTTGTCTCTTCCCGCGTACGGGAAGAGGGATCGTTCGTGAAGAGGCGAAATGACGCGCTAGAACTGCGAATAGTCGATCGGCTTGTGGCGATCGAGCGTCCGGGTGACCGGCGGCAGCGGGTATTTCAGGCCCGTGGCGCAGTTGAACAGCATCACGCGGTCACCCTTCGAGACGCGGCCGTCGGCGAGGCTGTCCTTGTAGGCGGCGTAGGTTGCGGCACCTTCGGGGCACAGCAACAGCCCCTCCTCGCGCGCGACCTCGTTCAGCGCCGACGAGATCTTGTCGTCGTCGACTGCAATGGCAAAACCGTTGCTCTGCCGCACCGCGCGCAAAATGAGAAAGTCGCCGATCGCCTGCGGCACGCGAATGCCTGACGCGATGGTGTGAGCGTCCTCCCAGCGCGTCGCATGCTCGGTGCCGGCTTCGTACGCGCGCACCATCGGCGCGCAGCCCGAGGCCTGCACCGCGACCATGCGCGGGCGCTTGCTGCCGATGAAGCCGATCTTCTCCAGTTCGTCGAAGGCCTTCCACATCCCGATCAGGCCGGTGCCCCCGCCGGTCGGATAGAAGATCACGTCGGGCACGTCCCAGCCGAGCTGCTCGGCGAGCTCGAGCCCCATCGTCTTCTTGCCTTCGATCCGGTACGGCTCCTTCAAGGTCGAGGTGTCGAACCAGCCGACTTTTGCCTTGCCCTCGCCGACGATCTTGCCGCAATCGTCGATATAACCGTTGACGCGGTAGACGGTGGCGCCCTGCAGCTCGATCTCGCTGACATTCACCTCGGGCGTATCGGCCGGGCAGAAGATTGTGGTCTTGATGCCGCAGGAGGTCGCATAGGCCGCAAGCGCGGCGCCGGCATTGCCGTTGGTCGGCATCGCCATGTGCTTGATGCCGAGCGCCTTGCCCATCGACACCGCCATCACGAGGCCGCGCGCCTTGAACGAGCCGGTCGGCAGCCGCCCCTCGTCCTTGACGATAATCTCGCCGCCGCCGAGCTTGGCGCCGAGCTTGGGCAGCCGGATCAGCGGCGTGGTGACCTCGCCGAGCGAGACGATGTCCTTGCATTTGCGCACCGGCAACAGCTCGCGGTAGCGCCACATGTCGGCAGGCCGCTGCGCCAGCGCGTCCTTGGTCAGCGCCTTTCTCACGCCCGCGAGGTCGTAGCGCACCAGCAGCGGCTTGCCTGCCTTGGAGAGGTTGTGGACCTGGTCGGCGGGATAATGGTCGCCCTCCATCGCGCATTCGAGATGGGTGACGAAGCTCGGGCGTTCGATGGTGAGGTTGTCGTTGTCCTGCATGGGGTGGTTTCCTTCTTGTTCTGGTGTTCTCAATGTCTATCCCGTCACCCTGAGGTGCCGGAGCGAAGCGGAGGCCTCGAAGGGCGACGAGCCCGGCTGCTGTATCTCGGCCGTGCATCCTTCGAGGCTCGCTGCGCTCGCACCTCAGGATGACGGGTCTGATGTCAAATATTCA
The DNA here is from genome assembly GCF_055807555.1 of Bradyrhizobium sp. Ken64. Classification (NCBI taxonomy): domain Bacteria; kingdom Pseudomonadati; phylum Pseudomonadota; class Alphaproteobacteria; order Hyphomicrobiales; family Nitrobacteraceae; genus Bradyrhizobium; species Bradyrhizobium sp. Ken64. The sequence goes on from NZ_JBVVPA010000003.1 coordinate 136,656, forward strand.
GCACCCTTCCATAAGCATCCAGCACGGCTTCCTTCATCATCTCCGACAGCGTCGGATGCGGGAAGACCGTGTGCATCAGCTCCTCTTCCGTCGTCTCAAGGTTCATGGCGACGACGTAGCCCTGGATCAGCTCGGTGACCTCCGCGCCGACCATGTGCGCGCCGAGCAGCTGACCGGTCTTCTTGTCGAAGATGACCTTGACCAGGCCCTGGTCCTCGCCGAGCGCGATGGCCTTGCCGTTGCCGACGAAGGGGAAGCGGCCGACGCGGATCTCGCGGCCGTTCTCCTTGGCCTTGGCTTCGGTCAGACCGACCGAGGCGACCTGCGGGTTGCAATAGGTGCAGCCGGGGATCATCAGCTTGTCCATGGGGTGCGGATGCAGGCCCTTGATCGCCTCGACGCAGATCACGCCCTCATGCTCGGCCTTGTGAGCCAGCATCGGGGGACCCGCGACGTCACCGATGGCATAGATGCCGGGAACGTTGGTCTTGCCGTAGCCGTCGATCACGATGCAGCCGCGCTCGGTTTTGACACCGAGCTTTTCGAGACCGAGATTCTCGATATTGCCGACCACGCCGACGGCCGAGATCACGCGCTCGAACTCGGCGGTCTGCTTCGCCTTGCCGTCATCGAGCGTCGCGACCACGCTGTCGCTCTTCTTCTCCAGCTTCGTCACGCCCGTGTTGGTGAGGATCTTGATGCCCTGCTTCTCGAGGCGCTTGCGGGCAAGAGCGGCAATCTCGGCGTCCTCGACCGGCAGGATCTGCGGCAGCACCTCGACCACCGTGACGTCGGAGCCCATCGTCTTGAAGAACGATGCGAACTCGATCCCGATCGCGCCCGAGCCCATCACCAGCAGCGATTTCGGCATCCGCTCCGGCACCATCGCCTCGAAGTAGGTCCAGATCAGCTTCTTGTCGGGCTCGAGCCCCGGCAGCACCCGCGGCCGCGCGCCGGTCGCGACGATGATGTGCTTGGCCTGATAAGCCCCCTCGCCGAGCGTGCCCTTGGGTCCCTCGACGTCGGACTTCTTCACCGTCACCTTACCGGGCGCGTCGATCGAAGCCGCGCCCCAGATCACGCTGACCTTGTTCTTCTTCATCAGGAAGCCGACGCCGTCGTTCAGCCGCTTCGAGACGCCGCGCGAGCGCTGCACCACGGCCTTGGGATCGAACGAGATGTTATCGGCGGACAGCCCGTAATCCTTGGCGTGCTGCATGTAGTGGTAAATTTCGGCCGAGCGCAGCAGCGCTTTGGTCGGGATGCAGCCCCAGTTCAGGCAGATGCCGCCGAGATAGGATTTCTCGACGATCGCGACCTTGAAGCCGAGCTGGGCGGCGCGGATCGCGGTGACATAGCCGCCCGGACCGGAGCCGATGATGATGATGTCGAAGGATGTATCGGCCATGGCGGCTCCCGTTCAACTCAAGTGGCGCCGCGGGCGCGGCGCCTGGAAATCAAAACCCTGACCAGCCATTCGAGCAGGATCGCGCCGGCCATGATAGCCAGCGCGATCATAATGACCGCCTGGCCGATGCTCCGTGCCAGCTGCTCGCCGGCAAAGAACGCGGAATGCAGAATATCGAGCCCGACCGGATTGAGTGCAACCACAGCCGAGAGCAACAAGGAGATCCAGGGCCAGCGCGTTCGCATTCACCCCGCGCCTCCCCCGGGCTACACCATCATCATCACAGGGTTTTCGATCAACTGCTTGAAGGCACCGATCAGTTCGGCGCCGAGCGCGCCGTCGATGGCGCGGTGATCGCAGGACAGGGTCACGCTCATCATGTTCGCGATCTCGATCTTGCCGCCGCGGACCACAGGCCGCTCCTCGCTGGTGCCGACCGCGAGGATGGTGGCATGCGGCGGATTGATCACGGCGGTGAAGTGGCTGATGCCGAACATGCCGAGGTTCGAGACGGCCGTCGTGCCGCCCTGGTACTCTTCGGGCTTCAGCTTGCGCGAGCGGGCGCGTGTCGCAAAATCCTTCATCTCGTTGGAGATGGTCGACAGGGTCTTGGTCTCCGCCTTGCGGATGATCGGCGTGATCAGGCCGCCGGGCATCGCCACCGCGACGCCGACGTCCGAATGGTGGTGCTTGACCATGCCGGATTCGGTCCAGCTCACATTGCAGTTCGGGATCTTCTGCAGCGCGACCGCCATCGCCTTGATGACGAAGTCGTTGACCGAGATCTTGTAGAGGGGCTTCTTCTCCTTGTCCTTGGGAGCAGCCGCATTGATCTCCTCGCGCGCGGCGAGCAGCTTGCCGATGTCACAGTCGATGGTGAGGTAGAAGTGCGGAACGTTCTGGATCGACGCGGTCAGGCGCTGCGCGATCGTGCGGCGCATGCCGTCATGGGGGACGACCTCGTAAGAACCCGGCTCGAACAGCGACAGGATCTGCTTGTCCGACATGGTCGGCGCGCTCGCGGGCGCGCCTGACGGCGCCGCGGCGGGCGCCTTGAGGCCCTTGCCGGACTTGGCCTGCTCGACGTCGCGGGCCACTACGCGGCCATGCGGGCCGGTGCCGGTCACCATCGCAACATCGACGCCAGCTTCCTTGGCGAGCCGGCGCGCCAGCGGCGAGGAGAACACGCGGCCGGCATGGCCGTTGCTCTGCGCAGCCGGTGCTGCAGCCTGCGGTGCAGGTGCGGCGGCGGGCGCCGGCGCGGCCTTGGGCGCGGCAGGCGCTGGAGCCGGTGCAGCAGCAGTAGCTTCAGCGGCTTTCGGAGGCACAGCCGAAGCGCTGGGCTTGGCGGCACCTGCCGCCTTCACGTCCTCGCCCTCGCCGGCCAGCACTGCGATCACGTCGTTGACCGGGACGTCCTGCGTGCCCTCGGGCACGAGGATCCTGGCGATCGTGCCCTCGTCGATCGCCTCGACCTCCATGGTCGCCTTGTCGGTCTCGATCTCGGCGATGACGTCGCCGGATTTGACCTTGTCGCCTTCCTTCTTCAGCCACTTGGCGAGGTTGCCCTTCTCCATCGTCGGCGAAAGAGCGGGCATCAGGATGTTGATGGGCATGCTGACCTCAAGAAGAACTTTGCAAAAATCCGTCTCCGGACCGAAGACGGACAGACCAGGTTAGTTGCCGATGTCGCCCTGCCACAGGCGCTCATTGGCAGGGATGGAACGCCAATTCTTCATCATGGTGATGGAGCGGTCGTCGGCAAGGTCGATCCAGGGGATGCCGAACTTGTCGAGGATGTCCTTGGAGCCCGGGAAGGTGACGGACTCTCCGATCACCACGAGCTTGACCTTGAACAGCGCGAGCGCACCGGCACACATCGCGCATGGCGACAGCGTGGTGTACATGACGGTATCGTGGAACGAAATCGCACCCGCCTCGCGCAGGCAACTCATCTCGCCGTGCAGGATCGGGTTGTTCTCCTGCACGCGATTGTTGTGGCCGCGGGCAATCACCTTGTTGTCGCGGGTCAGCACGGCGCCGATCGGCAGGCCGCCTTGCGCGATCGAGGCTTCCGCCTCGCGGATCGCCTCCAGCATGAAATCGAAATGATAGGATTCGATCGCCACGGTCAGTGCCCCTTCCCGCGCGGCGTCGTGGTGCCGGTGTCGGTGGGACGCTCGATCTCGGCCTGGAACATCTCGATGATCCGGTTCAGCGCGTCCTCCTCGGTGTATTCGCTCTCGCGCGCATAGGCGCGCGCGGCATGACGGGCGAGATCGACGAGCAGCAGGCCCCACATGTCGGGCTCGTCGAAAGCCCGCTGGAACGCCATCGACAGCCCGCCGTCCAGCACGAAGACGCGCAGGATCTCGACCGCATCATCGCGGACGAGGACGTCGGGTGGCAATGGCTGCTCCTTCGGGCCCGCCATGGTCTACCTGTAGCAGACGGCTTTGGCGGCCTCGACCACTTCGGCAGCCGAAGGCAGCGCGAGCTTTTCCAGGTTCGCGGCATAGGGCATCGGCACGTCCTTGCCGGAGACGCGGGTTACAGGCGCATCCAGATAGTCGAAGGCATGCTCCATGATCCGCGCGGCGATCTCGGCGCCGACGCCGCTCTGGGCCCAGCCCTCTTCCACCGTAACGGCGCGGCCGGTTTTCTTGACCGAGTTGACGATCGTCTCGGTGTCCATCGGACGCAGCGTGCGCAGGTCGATCACTTCGGCCTCGATGCCGTCCTTGGCGAGTTCGTCGGCGGCCTTCAACGCGTAGCTCATGCCGTTCGACCACGAGATGATGGTGACATGGCTGCCCGAGCGCACGATGCGCGCCTTGCCGATCGGAATCACGAAATCGTCGAGCTTCGGCACCTCGCCGGTGTGACCGTAGAGCATCTCGTTCTCAAGGAAGATCACCGGATTGGGATCGCGGATCGCAGCCTTGAGCAGGCCCTTGTAATCAGCGGCCGAGAACGGCGCGACGACCTTGAGGCCTGGGACGTTCGAATACCAGGACGAATAATCCTGGCTGTGCTGAGCGGCCACGCGAGAAGCGGCACCGTTGGGCCCGCGGAACACGATTGAGCAGCCCATCTGGCCGCCGGACATGTAGAGCGTCTTGGCCGCGGAGTTGATGATCTGGTCGATCGCCTGCATGGCGAAGTTGAAGGTCATGAACTCGACGATCGGCTTCAACCCGCTCATCGCGGCGCCGACGCCGATGCCGGCAAAGCCGTGCTCGGTGATCGGCGTGTCGATGACGCGCTTGGCGCCAAATTCCTGAAGCAGCCCTTGCGTCACCTTGTAGGCGCCTTGGTATTCGGCGACCTCTTCGCCCATCACGAAGACGTCGGCGTCGCGGCGCATCTCTTCGGCCATGGCATCGCGGAGGGCTTCGCGGATGGTCTGCGTCACCATTTCGGTGCCGGCAGGCACTTCCGGATCGGGCTCTGCGACGGCCTGCGGTGCCGGCGCAGCTTTGGGAGCTGGAGCCTCGGCCTTCGCGGCGGCAGGAGCTGCGGATTCGGCCGCCTTCTGCTGCTGGGCAGGCGCGGGCGCCTTGGCGAGATCGGCGGCACTCTCGCCATCGGCCAGAATCGTCGCGATCGGCGTGTTCACGGCCACGTCGGCGGTGCCCTCGGGGATCAGGATCTTGCCGAGCGTACCTTCATCGGTCGCCTCGACTTCCATGGTCGCCTTGTCGGTCTCGATCTCGGCGATGACGTCGCCGGACTTGATCGTCTCACCCTCTTTTTTCAGCCATTTGGAGAGGTTGCCCTTCTCCATCGTGGGCGACAACGCGGGCATCAGCACTTGAATTGGCATATCGACTCCAAAAGAAAGCTTGCGCGCGTTCAGCGGTAAATATCGGTCCAGAGCTCGGCGGCATCCGGCTCGGGATCATGCTGGGCGAAATCGGCGGACGCGTTGACGATGTCGCGCACCTCGGCGTCGATCGCCTTCAGATCCTGCTCACTGACCTTGGCGGCCAACAGGCGGTTGCGCACCTGCTCGATCGGATCCTGGTCGTGGCGGACTTTTTCGACCTCCTCGCGCGTTCTGTACTTTGCGGGATCGGACATCGAGTGGCCGCGATAACGGTAGGTCTGCATCTCCAGGATGAAGGGTCCCTTGCCGGCGCGGCACCACGCCGCCGCCTCGTCGCCGGCGGCCTTGACGGCACGGACGTCCATGCCGTCGACCTGCTGGCCGGGAATGTTGAAAGAGGCGCCGCGCTTGGAGAAATCCTGCTGCGCCGAGGCGCGCGAAACCGAGGTGCCCATGGCGTAGCGGTTGTTCTCGATGACGTAGATCACCGGGAGCTTCCAGAGCTCCGCCATGTTGAAGCTCTCATAGACCTGGCCCTGGTTGGCCGCACCGTCGCCGAAATAGGTGACGCTGACATTGTCGTTGTCGCGATAGTGATTGGCGAAAGCGAGCCCGGTGCCGAGCGAGACCTGGGCGCCGACGATGCCGTGACCGCCGTAAAAGTGCTTCTCCTTGCTGAACATGTGCATGGAGCCGCCCTTGCCCTTGGAATAGCCGCCGCGACGGCCAGTGAGCTCGGCCATGACGCCGTTGGCCTCCATGCCGGTGGCGAGCATATGGCCGTGATCGCGATAGCCGGTGATGACCTGATCGCCCGGCTTCAGGGCCATCTGCATCCCGACCACCACGGCCTCCTGGCCGATATAAAGGTGACAGAAGCCGCCGATCGCGCCCATGCCGTAGAGCTGGCCGGCCTTTTCCTCGAACCGCCGGATCAGGAGCATGTCGCGGAGCGCCTTGAGCTCCTGCTCTCTGGTGAATTCCGGGGGCGAACCGCCGTCGGTCTTGTCCTGTGCAGTGCTTGCGGCGGCTTTCTTGGGTGCGGCCATGGGAATTCCGGGTCAGAGAAAACTTCAGCCCTCTCTAACCCAAGTCAAACGCCCTTGGAAAGCACCGCGGCGGCATGCCACGACTTTCATTATGCCGCACTGCAACGTGATCGTAATATTGCAAAATCTTTGACGCGGATCGGGCAACAAATCGACACGGTCGCCGCACGCGCAGATTCGTGACCGCGTCAAGCAACGTTGCCAACGCGGTCCCGACATTTGGAACGGGCGGCGCAGAACAGCGCCGCCCTCTTCGCCCGCCCGCCCGATCAGAAGAAGCCGAGCTTCTTGGGGCTGTAGCTGACCAGCAGGTTCTTGGTCTGCTGGTAGTGATCGAGCATCATCTTGTGGGTCTCGCGCCCGACGCCCGACTGCTTGTAGCCGCCGAAGGCCGCATGCGCGGGATAGGCATGGTAGCAGTTGGTCCAGACCCGGCCGGCCTGGATCGCGCGGCCGAAGCGATAGCAGCGGTTGGCGTCGCGGCTCCAGACGCCGGCCCCCAGGCCATAGAGTGTGTCGTTGGCGATCTCGAGCGCCTCTTCGTCGCTCTTGAAGGTCGTGACCGAAACGACCGGGCCGAAGATCTCCTCTTGGAAGACGCGCATCTTGTTGTGGCCCTCGAACACGGTCGGCTGGACGTAGAAGCCGCCGGCGAGATCGCCGCCGAGCTCGGCGCGTCCGCCGCCGGCCAGCACCTTTGCTCCCTCCTGCTTGCCGATGTCGATGTAGGAGAGGATTTTCGCGAGCTGCTCGCCGGAAGCCTGCGCGCCGATCATGGTGTCGGCCGCGCGCGGGTCGCCCTGCTTGATCGCGGCGACGCGCTTCAGCGCCCGCTCCATGAAGCGGTCATAGATGTCGGCATGGACCAGCGCCCGGCTCGGACAGGTGCAAACCTCGCCCTGGTTCAGCGCGAACATGACGAAACCTTCGATCGCCTTGTCGAAGAAGTCGTCGTCTTCGGCGGTGACGTCGCTGAAGAAGATGTTGGGCGACTTGCCGCCGAGTTCGAGCGTGACGGGAATGAGGTTCTGGCTGGCATATTGCATGATCAACCGGCCCGTCGTGGTCTCGCCGGTGAAGGCGATCTTGGCGATGCGCGGGCTGGACGCGAGCGGCTTGCCGGCTTCCAGGCCAAAGCCGTTGACGATATTGAGGACGCCGGGCGGCAGAATGTCGCCGATGATCTCGGCCCAGACCATGATCGAGGCCGGGGTCTGCTCGGCCGGCTTGAGCACGACGCAATTGCCGGCGGCGAGCGCGGGCGCGAGCTTCCAGCAGGCCATCAGCAGCGGGAAGTTCCAGGGGATGATCTGGCCGACTACGCCGAGCGGTTCGTGGAAATGGTAGGCGACGGTGTCGTGATCGATCTCGCCGATCGAGCCTTCCTGGGCGCGGATGGCGCCGGCGAAATAGCGGAAATGATCGATGGCGAGCGGGAGGTCGGCGGCGCGGGTCTCGCGGATCGGCTTGCCGTTGTCCCAGGTCTCGGCGATGGCGAGACGCTCGAGATTGTCTTCCATGCGGTCGGCGATCCGGTTCAGCATCGCGGCGCGCTCTGCGACGCTGGTGCGGCCCCAGGCGGCCTTCGCGGCATGCGCTGCGTCGAGAGCTGCCTCGACGTCCTGCGCGTCGGAGCGCGCGATCTTGCAGACGATCTGGCCCGTCACCGGCGAGGCGTTGTCGAAATACTTGCCGGAGATCGGCGCGACGAATTTGCCGCCGATGAAATTGTCGTAGCGTTCGGCGAAGGGAATTTTGGTGACGCTGAGGAATTCTACCTTGTTCATTGATCACTCCCGATGTTTGCTGTTTGCGCAATTCGTCGCGTGGTCGCGACTTGGGCCGACGATGTCGCGGGAGGCGGCTTCTGTCAGCCCTGATAGGCGCGATGACGGCACCGACCTGTCGCAGTTCTGCGACAGGTGACGAGGCTGCACGTCGTGCCGCCGCACGTAATGATGCCGCCGCACATACTGACCTCATCCTGAGGAGCGCGCTCTTGCGCGCGTCTCGAAGGATGGCTGGGGATGACGGCAGGGCATCTTGTGGTTCGAGATGACCGCTTCGCGATCCTCACCATGAGGGTCTATCAGCAGCTCAATGCGCGTTCAGCTCGAACCGCTTGAGCTTCCTGTGCAGCGTGGCGCGGCTGACGCCGAGGGCCTTGGCGGCCGCCGAGACATTGCCGCCCGCGCGCAAGAGCGCCCGCTGCAACACTGCGCGCTGACCGCCGGCAAGATGGTCGCGCGCGGTGTCGCCGCCGAGAAGATCGGCGGCGGGCATCGGCTGCAACGCCCGGCCGGGCGCAATCCCGAGTCCCGCTCGGGCGAACCGGGTCGCACCGATCACGAGATCGTCCGCATCGACCGCAACGAGGCCGCCGCACTGGCCGTCCGCAGCTTGCGTCAGCACGATGCGGGCATGGGCGAAGGCCCTGCGAAACAGATCGGCCTCGATACGCCTGGCCGCCTCGCCGGCCGCGAGCGCGATCAGACTGGAAAACACGTCGGTGCGGTCGGCGCGGCAGGAGGAGACGTCGAGCACGCCCGCGAACGCAGCCTCATGGTCGTAGATCGGAACGGCAGTGCAGCTCAGAAGCGTGTTGCGGGTGAAGAAATGCTGGTCGCGGTCGATCGTCAGCGGACGCTGCTCGACGAGGCAAGTACCGATGCCGTTGGTGCCCTCATGCTCTTCGCTCCAGAGCGCGCCGGTCCAGAGGCCCCAGGACTGAAAAGTCGCGTCGTCCGCCGGGGTGCCGCGGCGATCGACCGGCACGCCCTCGCCGTCAGCGAGAAGCACGCAGCAGCCGCTGGCGCCGACCGCCTGGTAGAGCCGGTCCATCGCACCTCGCGCAGCGGCGAGCAGCGGCGCGACGCGCTCCCGCGCGCGGTGCAGCTCGGCTTCGCTCAGCCGGTTCGGCGAGCTACGGCCGGCGGGATCGAGACGATGCAATCGGGATGAACGGCGCCACGAGGCCACGAGCGACGAGCGTGCCGCCTGGCCCGACGTAATGGCGGCCTCGACACGGGCCGCGTGATGCCGGGGGGATTGCCCATTCATCACTGTTTCCTCCGGGTGGCAATTTAGAGCGTGCCGGCACGGCCCGGTTGATCTGCGTCAACCCTGGCCATGGCGCTGGAAGCCATGAGCCGGTTGCCACGATCCCGTCAAGGCGGCAATCCGGTTCCAGTCCTTCAGCTTGAGGAAGAGTTGTCAGTTCGCCGGGATCGTCCGGACGAGATCACGCGGATTGACGTAGTCGAGCTGGAAGCGCGCCCGCTCGTCCAGCATGTCGGGGTCGATCTTCGCGGAGCGCAGCAGCGAAACGCGCTGCTCGCTCCTGGCGCGCTCGCGCTTGAGCTGGGCCAACTCGCTGGTCAGCGCCACGATCTCCTGGTCGAGTTCCTGGCGGGCGTTGAGGCCGTACTTGCCGGTATATGCGTTGACGCCGAAATAGCCGACGATGGCGGCCGCCATCGCATAGAGGGCAAGACCGGTCAGGATCGATTTCAGGCGCGCGCGGGAGACCATCCTGGGAAGATGGGACAGGTTGGTTAAGGGCGTGCTAATTTCGGGCGGCTGGGCCCCGCGCGCGACGCTAGCGGACCCTCATGGTGAGGAGGCGCAAAGCGCCGTCTAGCGGACGATGCTTCGCATCGCCGCGAGAACCATGAAGGCCCGGCAATTTCCCGGAGCCATCCTTCGAGACGAACGCCTCGCGGTCTCCTCAGGATGAGGGCCCACGCTGTGGCTGCGGACGATTTAGCCTCAGCCGTGATGCTTCGCGACGTGCACCGCAAACGCGTCGATATAGGCCTGGAGCACGGGCTTCAGGGACTCCTTGATCAAATTGCCGTCGGCATCGAAGGCGTCGCCCACCCCGTTCAGATAGGCCTCCGGCTGCTGCATGATCGGGCCGGAAATGCCCGGCAGGATGTTCTGGAGCGTCTTGGCGGCGCTGACGCCGCCGAGGGGGCCCGGCGAGTTCGCGATGATGCCGACCGGCTTGCCGTTGAACGAGCTCTTGCCATAGGGCCGCGAGGCGACGTCGATGGCGTTCTTCAGCACGCCCGGGATCGCGCGATTGTATTCCGGCGTGACGAAGATGACGCCGTCTGACTTCTGAAGTTTTTCGCGGAAGGACAGCCAGTCGGCCGGCGGCGCGCCCTCGAGGTCCTGGTTGAAGAACGAGATGCCGGCCGGCGTGACGACCTCGAGCTTGAGCGAGGCCGGCGCGAGCTTGGCGAGCGCATTGGCGATCTTCAGCGAAAAGCTGTCCTTGCGCAGGCTGCCGGCGATCGTGACGATGTTATAGGCCATGGAGTGTCCTCGAAATCTTCAGCGGGAGTGCCGGGGCGGCACTTAAGCGATCCCGAGTGATGGATGCAAGTGCATGGACCGGTCGGATTTGGAAACGCTGGGTTTCTTAACGGTTGCCCAAACAATCAGGCCGCCAAGTGGCGGCCTGACTCCTTGGTACAAATCCGCAAATCGGCTCAGATCGTCGGATTCCACGCCGACGGGATCAGGCGATATTTGGCGCCGTCCTTCTCGACATGGCCGACCGAGGGGAAGGTGAAGTGGAAGCCGATCACGGTCGCCTTCTCGGCCGCCGCCATGTCGTAGAATTTGTGGCGGGTCTCCTGCGCCAGCGCAGCATCGGTGTCGAACACCACATGCCAGTCCGGATTGCGCAGGAAGAACTCGGGGATGTTGGTGACGTCGGACTGGATCAGCACCTTGGCATCGCCAGAGGCGACCGCGAACGAGGTGTGGCCCGGGGTGTGGCCGGGCGTCGCGATCGACGTGATGCCCGGCGCGACCTCCTTGCCCCACTCGTACTTCGTCACCTTGGATTCGAGGCCGGCAAAGGTCTTCTTCACATTGGCGAAATAGTTCTTCATCATCCCGTTCGACTCGGCCTTGGCGGCGTTGTCCTCGCTGGTCCAGAACTCCCAGTCCTTGCCCGGCACCATGATCTCCGCATTGGGGAAGGCAAGCGCGCCGTCGGCGAGACGAATGCCGTTGGTGTGGTCGGGATGCAGATGCGAGAGCAGCACGATATCGATGCTCTTGGGGTCGACGCCGGCGGCCTGGAGGTTCTGCAGCGTGCGGCCGACAGCCCCCTTGCTGGACTCGAGATTGGCGACACCGTTGCCGGTATCGATCAGCACGAGCTTGGAGCCGGTGTTGATGAGCTGCGGGTTGAACGGCACCGTGACCATGCCCTTCGGCATGTAGGCCGCCTCGCCCGCGGCCAGCGCTTCCTCCTTCGGCGCGTTGACGACGAACTTGTCCGGCATCGGGAAAGTGCGCGCGCCGTCATTGATCGAGGTGCACTCGTAGCTGCCGACCTTGTAGCGGTAGAAGCCAGGCGCCTGGGTGCCGGCTTGCGGCACCGCGGCATTGGCGGTGGTCGATCCAAGCTTGGTAATCGCAGCCGCACTGAGGGCGGCGGCGCCTGCGAGCAAATGGCGGCGGTTGAGATCGGTCATGGAGAAGTCCCCTTCTGAGCGCGCCTTGCGGTTTTCCGCTTTCAATGGCGGCGGAATAATCTCCCGCCTCGCTCAGAAGGCAAGTCCTTCTTTGGGTGACGTGCCGTCGCACGTGGCGATTATTTATTTGGGTTGATGAGGAATTTTTCGCCGGTGGCGCGTTTGGCGTAGACCGCGATGTTGGCGGGATCGAGCGCCTCGGAAAGCGACACCACCTTGGTGTAGTGGCTGGCAAACGTGGTCTTCAGTTCGTCGACCACGCGCTGGCGCAGCCTGGCCCCGTCCGCCTGCCCGATCTTCATCAGGAACGGAAACAGCAGCCAGCCGCCGACGCCCCAGGCCATGCCGAAGCCGCGCGGCAGCTCGATCGGGCGGACATCGAGCGCGCCATAGACGTAGACCTGCTTGTGCACGTTGGAGCCGTAGCGGCTGTATTCCTTCGCGGTCCTGTTGATCGCGACTTCCATGCAGTTGAGGATGTCGCCGGCGAGCTTGCCGCCGCCGATGGCGTCGAATGCGATGGTGGCGCCGGTCTCGACCAGCGCGTTGGTGAGATCATCGAGGAAGCTCGGCGCAGTGGAATCGATGACATATTTGGCGCCGATCTTGTGCAGGATGTCGGCCTGCTCCTTGCTGCGCACGATGTTGACCAGCGGGATGCCGTCCTTGATGCAGATCTTGTTCAGCATCTGGCCGAGATTGGAGGCGGCCGCAGTGTGCACCAGCGCCTTGTGACCCTCGCGCCGCATGGTCTCGGTCATGCCGAGCGCGGTCAACGGATTGACGAAGCAGGAGGCACCTTCGGCCGGCGTGGTGCCTTCCGGCAGCGGCAGGCACTCGCGCACTTTCAACGTGCGATACTGAGTATACATCGCGCCGCCGATCATGGCTACGGTCTTGCCCATCAGCGCCTTCGCGGCATCCGACGAGCCGGTCCTGATTACGACGCCCGCGCCTTCGTTACCGACCGGCATGGACTCATCGAGCCGGCCTGCCATCGCCCGCATCGCGCCTTCCGGCACGTTCGCGGTGATGACGGGCGCGTCTTTGGTGCCGGAAGCCTTTGCCGTGCTCATATCCGCCGCGCCGATGAGGAGCCTGAGATCAGACGGATTGATCGGCGCCGCCTCGACGCGGACGACAACCTCGTCCGCGGCGGGCTCGGGGGTCGGCATGTCGAGCAGCGAGATTTCGAGCTCACCGCTCGTCTTGATCCGCGAACGCAGTTGCAGGCCGGTCTTGCCGTCGCTCATGTCGATCCTCCCCTGTTTTTGTCCGAGCGCTGGCTTATGCCAGCGCCTTCAGTGCCGCCTTGCCCGCGTAGAGCGCCTGCTTGCCGAGCTGCTGCTCGATGCGCAGGAGCTGGTTGTATTTGGCGGTGCGATCGGAGCGCGCAAGGGAGCCGGTCTTGATCTGTCCGCAATTGGTGGCGACCGCGAGGTCGGCGATGGTGGAATCCTCGGTTTCGCCGGAGCGATGCGACATCACCGAGGTGTAGCCGGCCTTGTGCGCCATCTCGACGGCGGCGAGCGTCTCGGTCAGCGTGCCGATCTGGTTGACCTTGATCAGGATCGAATTGGCCCGTCCGGCCTTGATGCCTTCGGCGAGGCGCTTGACGTTGGTGACGAAGAGATCGTCGCCGACGAGCTGGCACTTCTTGCCGATGAGGTCGGTCAGCTCTTTCCAGCCGTCCATGTCGTCTTCCGACATGCCGTCCTCGATGGTCACGATCGGATAACGCGAGACGAGGTCAGCAAGGTACTTGGCCTGTTCGGAGATCGAGCGGGTCTTGCCCTCGCCTTCGTAGACGTACTTGCCGTCCTTGAAGAACTCGGTCGAGGCGCAGTCGAGGCCGATGACGATGTCGGAGCCCGCCTTGTAGCCGGCCTTGCCGATCGCGTTCATGACGAATTCGAGCGCGGCGTCCGCCGATGGCAGGTTCGGGGCAAAGCCGCCCTCGTCGCCGACATTGGTGTTGTGGCCCGCCTTCTTCAATTCGGACTTCAGGGTGTGGAAGACCTCCGCGCCGTAGCGCAGGCCCTCGGCAAAGGACGACGCGCCAACCGGCAGGATCATGAACTCCTGGAAATCGATCGGGTTGTCGGCGTGCATGCCGCCATTGATGATGTTCATCATCGGCACCGGCAAGAGACGCGCCGAGGTGCCGCCGACATAACGGTAGAGCGGCATGTCGAGCGAGTTCGCGGCCGCCTTGGCGCAGGCGAGCGACACGCCGAGGATGGCGTTGGCGCCCAGCCGGCTCTTGTTCGGCGTGCCGTCGAGGTCGATCATGATCTGGTCGAGCTGGGCCTGCTGCTCGACATCGAGGCCGCTCAACGCCTCGAAGATCTCGCCGTTGACGGCGCCGACCGCCTTGGTGACGCCTTTGCCGAGATAACGGGCTTTGTCGCCGTCGCGCAGTTCCACCGCCTCATGGGCGCCGGTGGAGGCGCCGGACGGCACGGCAGCACGGCCGAGCGCACCATCTTCCAGCACGACGTCGACCTCGACGGTGGGATTGCCCCGGCTATCCAGGATTTCGCGTCCGATGATGTCGATGATGGCGGTCATGAGGGCCTCTTTTCGGGGGACTAAGCGGTCAGTTGGGGTGCTTCTACCGCAATGCATCGAAGCGGAAAAGGCCGGGTGACGGCCGCACGATGATTGGCTAAGAGGGCGCCACGGAGGCGGACTGATGTCGAAAAAGCCCAGCAAATCGAAGAACTCAAGCTCGGATTCAGCTGCCCTGCAGCTTGGCCGCGCCGTGGAATGGCCGGATGCGCCCGAGAAGGCGAAACTCGATCGCGTGCCCAATCCGCAAGGAGGCACCGACTATCTGGTCCGTTTCACCGTGCCCGAGTTCACCTCGCTCTGTCCGGTCACGGGACAGCCGGATTTCGCGCATCTGATGATCGACTACGCGCCCGGCCAATGGCTGCTGGAGTCGAAGTCGCTCAAGCTCTACATCGCGAGCTTCCGCAATCACGGCGCCTTCCACGAGGACTGCACCGTGATGATCGGCAAGCGCATCGCTAGCGAGATCAAGCCGAAGTTCCTGCGCATCGGCGGCTACTGGTATCCGCGCGGCGGCATCCCGATCGACGTGTTCTGGCAGACCGGCCGCCCGCCGAAGGGATTGTGGGTGCCCGAACAGGGTGTCGCGCCCTATCGCGGGCGGGGCTGAACGTTTCCAGTCTCCAGGAAGCAGTGCGTTCCGGCTAATAAGCGCTGAGCAGGTCCACCTTGGCGTTGGCCGCCACCAGCCGCCGTGCCAGGATCGCGGCGAGGTTGCGCATGATCTTCAGCGCGGTCTCGGGATGCAGCCGGCGGTAGTCGGCAAAACTGTCGAGCGGCAGTTCGAGGCAGGTCACGAGCGTATCGGCGAAGACATCGGCGCTGCGGCTTCTCTCGAGGATTGCCATCTCGCCGAACTCCATGCCGGGGCCGAGCGAGGCCAGCCGCACGCCGCTTCGCAATTTGACGCTGACCATGCCGCTCTGGAGGAAGAACAGCGAATTGGCGAGCGTGCCGGCCGCGACGATGCGCTGGCCGGCATAGTAGTGGCGCGTGGTCGAGAGCTTGACGATGGCCGCGATCTCGTCGGCGTCGAGCTCGGCCAGCAGCGCTTGATCGCCGAGATGCACGCTCTCCTTCATGTCGGTAAAGCCGCCGAAGCGATAGATCACCTGGTCCTCGGCCCATTCGATCGCATCGTCGAGCAGCGCAAAGCGCCGCAGCCTTCGCGGATCCGCCGTGCGCGCGGAAATCGCGGCCCATACCGCGGACGTCTCCTCGATGCCTGATAGAACCGTGGTGATGCCTGCATTGTTGAGCGCCGTCAGCGTCTCACCCAGAAGCTCTGCGCCGGCTGCGGTGATGTCGGGGACGCGGCGGAAATCGATTATCAGGAGCGGCGCGTTCGGCGGCTCACTGGTGAGTCTTCGTGTGACGTAGTCAATGGTGCCGAAATTGAGCGCGCCGACGAGCTCGAGGATGCGAATATCGCTGTGGCGATCGTCGAGAATCTGCTGCTCGTGCGGCTGGCGGCTGCGACGCGACGAGATGCCGTAGATATCATAGTCGGCCATGACGCTGCTGCGTACGTCGGCGTTGCGGTTGAGCATGTGCAGGTCGAACCGCGCCGACAGCGCCTCGCAGACCTTGAGGCCGCGCACGCTGTTGAAATGATTGTCCAGCAGCGGCGAAAAGGTGCCGAGCCCAAGTTGCGAAGGCAGCGCCGCGACGATGCCACCGCCGACGCCGCTCTTGGCGGGGATGCCGACACGATAAGTCCACTCGCCGGCATAGTCGTACATGCCCGAGCTCGTCATGACCGACAACGTGCGGGCGACGATGTGCGGCGTGATCACCTGCGCACCCGTCACCGGGTTGATGCCGCGATTGGCGAGCGTTGCCGCCATCACCGCCAGATCGCGCGCAGTCACCAGGATCGCGCATTGACGGAAATACACGTCAAGCACCGCATCGACGTCGTCAGGTAGCACCGCGTAATTGCGCAACAGCCACGCGATCGCACGATTGCGATTGCCGGTCGCGGTCTCCGAGGCGTGCACGGCCTCGTCGACGCCAAGCTCGCGGCCGGCGAACTGGCTGAGCTTTGAGCGGACGCGCTCGAAGGCGCCCTTCCCATCCACCTCGTAGATCAGGCCCGAGCAGGCGATCGCACCGGCGTTGACCATGGGATTGAAGGGGCGGTTGTCGTTGGTGAGCCGGATCGAATTGAAGGCTTCGCCGCTCGGCTCGACTCCGATGGTGGCCGCGACGCGCTCCTCGCCCACCGTCTCCAGCGCCAGGGCGAACACGAAGGCCTTCGAGACCGACTGGATCGTGAATGGCACCGCGCTGTCGCCGACCTCGTAGACGTGGCCATCGATCGTGACGAGCGCGATGCCGAAGTGGTCGGGGTTGGCGCGCTTCAACTCGGGGATGTAGTCGGCAAGTTCGCCCGAATTGTCGGCCCGGAATTCTTCGTAACACGCGGTCAGGAAGCGCCGGAGCGGGGGTTTGGTGGGATATCCCGTCGATCGGGGCACGCTGGCTGCGTTGGGCGAACGGCTGGTCTGGGCGTCCACGATCTCACACCTCGATTTGCCCAAAATCGAAGCAATTCGTGTGCCATGTATACGGGGCCGACGGTGTCTTGGTGGGGCCGATCCCCCTTGAGGGACCGAATAGCCTCAGCGCGCGTCGGACGGCGCGCGCTGTTTCAGCAGGCGCGCGCAGACAAGGCCCAATACCACCATGATCGCGGCGCTCGCGAACAGGGTCGGCATTTTGCCGCCATGCTGGAGGCCAAGACCATAGGCGAGCGGCCCGACCGTCTGCCCCATGAAGAAGAAGAACGAGTGCAGCGACAGCGCGGTCGCGCGTGCTTCGACCGAGAGCTCGCTGGCAAACATCTGGAGGCAGCCATGGGCGATGTAGAAGCCCCATCCCATCACGATGAGATTGAGGGCCTGCACTTCCCAGCGCAGGCCGAAGGCGACGACAACGAGCTGCGAGGCCACCAGCGTCATGCCCGCGATCATCATTCGCTTCATGCCTAGCCATGGCAGCAGGCGCGACACTGTCAGCGTGTAGAACAGGCCGCCGACCGCAAAACCCGCGATGACGATGCCCGCGATCGAGAGCGAGGTCTGGCCGAGCTCGAACAGGAACGAAGCGATGTAGGGAAACAGGCCGAGCACGCAGCAGCCTTCGATGAACACCGCCGAATAACAGACATAGGCGTTCGGGTTGGTGAAGATGGTGCGATAGCCGGCCTTCAGCGCCGACAGGCTCGTCTTCGGCGGATGCTTGACCTTGGCGCCACGAAAACCGGCGGCGACCGCGATCGACGCAACGATCACGAGCGCGCCGAGCACCGCCAGCACGCCACGCCAGCCGAGGAAATCGCCGATCAGGCCGGAGGCCGAGGCGCCGAGGAGATTGCCCGTCATCGCGCCGGCGAGCGTGCGGCTGATCGCGACCTGGCGCTTCTCCGGGCCGACGAGATCGCTGGTCAGGCTCAACGCCACCGGAAATACGCCGCCGGAGCCGATGCCGGCGAGGATACGGGTCGCGAACAGAACCGAGAACGAGCTCGAGAGCGCCCCCAGGATGTTGGCAAGGCCGAGCAGCGCGAGGCAGCCGATCATCAGCCGCGTCTTGCCGAACAGATCGGCGGCGGCGCCGACGATCGGCTGGATGATCGAGAAGGTGAAGGCAAACACCGCGGCAAAACCGGCCGCGGTCGCGATGCTGACGCCAAAGTCTTCCGCGACGTGCGGCAGCACCGGATCGAGCGCGCGCGCGGAGAGCGCCGCGGCAAAGCTTGCACCGGAGATGACGTAGAGCGCGGCCGGCAGGCCGTGATCGTGCGGCCGCGCCTCGCCTTGCTGCATCAGCGCGGGTCGGCTTTGGTCGAATCTTTGGCGAGCGCGTCGAACGCCATCAGCCTTCGGATCAGCGCCTCGAACTCGCGCAACGGCACCATGTTCGGACCGTCCGACGGCGCGCTGTCAGGGTCGGGATGGGTCTCGATGAAGACACCGGCAACACCGACGGAGACGGCTGCGCGTGCGAGCACCGGCACGAATTCGCGCTCGCCTCCGGAAGACGTCCCCTTCCCGCCCGGCTGTTGCACGGAATGAGTGGCGTCAAAGATAACGGGTGCGCCGGTGGTGCGCGCCAAGATCGGCAAGGCGCGCATGTCGGAGACCAGCGTGTTGTAGCCGAAGGACGCACCGCGCTCGGTGACGAGCACGTTGGGATTGTTCGCGCTCGTGATCTTGGACACGACGTTCGCCATGTCCCAGGGCGCGAGAAATTGCCCCTTCTTGACGTTGACGACCTTGCCGGTCGCGGCCGCCGCCAGCAGCAGATCGGTCTGCCGGCACAGGAACGCCGGGATCTGCAGGATGTCCACCGCCTGCGCCACCTCGGCGCACTGCGCGGCGTCATGCACATCGGTCAGGACCGGCAGGCCGAGCGACGATCGGATTTCGGCGAAGATCGGCAGCGACTGGGCAAGCCCGAGGCCACGCGCAGCCGACGCGCTGGTGCGATTGGCCTTATCGAACGAGGTCTTGTAGACGAGGCCGATCTGCAGCCGCGCGGCGATCTCCTTCAGCGCGGAGGCCACCTCCAGCGCATGCTGGCGGCTTTCGAGCTGACACGGCCCGGCAATGATCGAGATCGGCAGATCATTGCCGAATTTGACCTTGCCAATGGTAACGACCGGCGCCGCTGACGTCGAAGAGCTCAAGGCAAATCCCTCGTTTCGGCGCGACCATAGCCGCGATGAAGGGCGGATCAACCCCATTCGGCCTGGGCTCCCAGAATATCAGGGTTGCGCCCAGGCCCCCGCGACGCCTCGCACCGGCACCCTCTACTTCACCGCCGAGAAGGCGGTCGGCGCCAGGATCTGGCTGACGATGTTGCCGACGATCTGGCCGTCCGCCTCGCTCTCGGCGCGCCCATTCATCCAGTCCGGATCGGTCATGAAGGCGGCCCACTTCTTCTCGCGTTCGGCGAGCGACTCCCAGGCCAGGAAATAGGTCAGCTCCTGGTTGGATTCACCGATCAGCGTCGTGAAGAACCCGGCCTGCTTGATGCCGTGCTTTTCCCACACCTTCAGCGTGACGGTCTCGAACCGCTTGAGCAGTGCCGGCAGGCGGCCGGGCACGCAGCGATAGATGCGCATTTCGTAGATCATCGGAGTTCAATCCCTGTATTGTTGTTCTTGCGGCAGGGAGTTGTCGCAACAAATGACGCGATCGTAAAGGTGGGAAGTCAGACCAGCCGGCTCTGCATCCATCGCAGCTTGGACGAGCGAGGCCAATAGCGGGTGCGGCTCGAAGGCCGCGACTTCAGCTCGGCGGGAACTGTGCGCCGGTGGACCACGGTGATCCTCCGACGCGACGATCTCCGGCAGCACGACAACCACGAACTCAGGTTGCCGCAAATCCTGCCTTTGCTCACCCCCGGGTCACGTGGGCGGCAACACAAACCCAGACGCCCTCGCGACGCGCCCAACTGTCGGTATATCGTCCGAGTCCGGCCGAGCCATCGGCTTTGGTATAGGTGGTCCTCGCATGGATAATCGCCATATCACCCATAATCCGGATCCGCTCGTCCTCGTATCCCAAATTCGATATGGCTGCAGGCTTGGCAATTTGTTCAATGAACCCGGCACGATCAACCATCGATCCGTCAGGGTTGCTGTTGACGAAATCATCGCTCAGATTTTCGCGAAACCAATCGACATCCTTCAAGGCGACCGAGCGCATATAGCCGGCATTGAGATGCTTTAGTTGGTTCATGTCCCTTGCGGTCGCCGGCCGATCTTCCAGATCGGATTTGATCGCAACACAATCGACCTCAACATCAAACTCACCCGGCCAGGAAGGGACCGTTAAATAGATCCGCGCAGGAGGCGAAACCGGGAAATAGCGTTGGTAGACATCATTGAACGCATCGAAATTTGAACTTTCAGGCGTACAGTAGACATTACATTTCACGACATCCCGCAACGACGAGCCGGCAGCCTCCAGGCAAAGTTTCAGTTGGTCGAGCACGATCTCGCTCTGCTGCACGAACGGCAATCGCTTAACCTCACCGGTGACCGGATCAAATGGCGGAAGGCCTGACACATAAACCGTCTCACCGGCGACAATGATTGGGCAGATCGGCCCCTTCCGCCGTTGCTCCAAATAGGTGGAAATGGGTTCAACTCTGACTGGTTCGCGCTTCACGGCCGGCTCCTGCAGGTCACTATCGATGAAGTGGACTCAACACGGCCCGGCTGTCGCATCCGAGGCGCCCATTGTCTCCATTCATGAGTTTGGTGCATACCGAACTCATGTCGCTTGTTGACCCGATGGCGACGATGGTAGAGGGGGCAATGGTCGCAGCGGCGAACATGGTCGAGGTTGCAGCGCTCGTTGGCGATACCGCGCGCGCGACCATGTTGGCAGCCCTCATGGGTGGACAATCCTTGACCGGAAGTGAGCTGGCGTTTCTCGCGCGAATTTCGCGACCGACGGCCAGCGAGCACTTGTCCAAGCTGGTCGACGCCCGGCTTATCTCAGTGACCAGGAAGCGCAGCTATCGGTACTACCGAATTTCCTCACCGCTGGTTGCCAGCATGCTTGAGAGCATCAAGCTAGTGGCTGCTCTCGAGGTTCCTCAGCGATATCAACCTCGATCGGCGCGTGACTCGGCGTTGCGGTTCGGCCGGACTTGCTACGATCATTTGGCGGGTCGATTGGGCGTTGCGATTGCAGACTCTTTGGCCGCCGGCGGCTACATCGTTCTGGGTGAGGATGGTGGGGACGTGACCGATGCCGGCGCAAAATTACTGACAGAATTTGGCGTCGACCTGAATCGAAAGCGCCAAAACAAACGCATCTTTTGCAAGCCGTGCCTCGACTGGAGCGAGCGCCGATATCACATCGCCGGCCATGTCGGAGCCGAGATCCAACGATGCTGCATGGAGCTGAATTGGCTGGTTCGCGTGACTGATACACGGGCCGTGCAATTGACAACTGCTGGCCAGACCGGCCTTTGCGACATCTTTGGCTTGGACAAGCTAGATATTCAGATCGACCCACCAGATGTCAGGCGAGGTGTGAGCGCCCTGCTCCGCTGAATCTGAGACTAGCCGTTGATTTTCCGGCGTGAACGATTCAATCGTTCCGCCTAAGTCTTAATTACACGAGCCGCGACTGCACCATCGCCGCCTGAATGAACGAGGCGAACAGCGGATGCGGCTCGAACGGCCGCGACTTCAGCTCGGGGTGGAACTGGACGCCGATGAACCAGGGGTGATCCTCGTACTCGACGATCTCCGGCAGCACGCCGTCGGGCGACAGGCCCGAGAATTTCAGCCCGTGCTGCTCGAGGCGATCCTTGTAGGCGGTATTGACCTCGTAGCGATGGCGGTGGCGCTCGGAAATCTCGGTCGCGCCGCCGTACACCTCCGAGACGCGGCTGCCGCGATTGAGCGCCGCCGGATAGGCACCCAGGCGCATCGTGCCGCCGAGATCGCCGGCGTTGGTGCGCTTCTCGAGCTCGTTACCGCGCAGCCATTCCGTCATCAGGCCGACCAAGGGCTCCTTGGTCGGGCCGAACTCGGTGGAGTTGGCCTCCTCGATCCCGACAAGGTTTCGCGCGGCCTCGATCACGGCCATCTGCATGCCGAAACAGATGCCGAAATACGGCACGTTGCGCTCGCGCGCGAACTGCGCCGCGCGGATCTTGCCTTCGGCGCCGCGCTGGCCGAAGCCACCAGGCACCAGAATGCCGTTGACGTGCTCGAGGAACGGCGCGGGATCTTCCTTCTCGAAGATCTCGCTTTCGATCCAGTCGAGATTGACCTTCACCTTGTTGGCGATGCCGCCATGCGAGAGCGCCTCGATCAGCGACTTATACGCATCCTTCATACCGGTATACTTACCGACGATGGCGATGGTGACGTTGCCCTCGGGATTGCGGATGCGCTCGTTGATCTGCTGCCAGCTCCGCAGCTCGGGCGGAATCCGCGAGCCGATGCCGAAGGCCGCAAGCACTTCGTCGTCGAGGCCTGCGGCGTGGTAAGCCTGAGGGACAGCGTAGATGCTGTCGGCGTCGCGCGCCTCGATGACGGCGCTCTCGCGCACGTTACAGAACAGCCCGAGCTTGCGCCGTTCCTCCTTCGGGATCTCGCGATCGGTACGGCAGAGCAGGATGTCCGGCTGGATGCCGATCGAGCGCAGCTCCTTGACGGAGTGCTGCGTCGGCTTTGTCTTCAGCTCACCGGCGCTCGGGATGTAAGGCAGCAGCGTCAGATGAATGTAGATGGCGTGATCGCGCGGCAGCTCGTTCTTGAGCTGGCGGATCGCCTCGAAGAACGGCAGACCCTCGATGTCGCCGACGGTGCCGCCGATCTCGACCAGCACGAAGTCGTAATCGTCGTTGCCGTCGAGGACGAAATCCTTGATGGCGTTGGTGACATGCGGAACCACCTGGATGGTGGCGCCGAGATAATCGCCGCGCCGCTCCTTGGAGATGATGTCCTGGTAGATGCGCCCGGTCGTGATGTTGTCGGCCTTGGTCGCCGGCCGCCCGGTGAAGCGCTCATAGTGACCGAGATCGAGGTCGGTCTCCGCGCCGTCATCGGTCACGAACACTTCGCCGTGCTGATACGGCGACATCGTTCCGGGATCGAGGTTGAGATAGGGATCGAGCTTGCGGAGGCGGACCTTGTAGCCCCGGGCTTGCAACAGGGCACCGAGTGCCGCCGAAGCCAGACCCTTGCCGAGCGAAGAAACCACGCCGCCGGTGATGAATATGTACCGCGCCATGGGGCTTAACCTCTAATCCCTCGAATTCGATTCGCCAAAGCGATTCGTATTCCGCCCCAAACATTTTGCGGGGCTGTGGGTGAGCCAGAACTGAGAGTGGTGACAGAGCCTTGATGGGGATTGTTGATGCAGGACGGTAGAAGCCGCCCCTGCATGGCCCCCCTGCTTTATTGCGAACGCGGTACCTGCGGGCCGCTCGGTGCCGGAGCCTGCTGCTGCTCGTCGGCCTTCTTCAGCGAATCCAGGATGCCGCCCGAGGTCGGCGGCGCGATCGGTCCGCCACCGGCCGGCTGGGTCTGCGACGCCGGCGCGCCGATGATCGACGACGGCTTGCGGTCGTAGCCGGCATACCAGGACAGGAACAGGCTGGTGAGGAAGAAGCCGACGGCCAGGATCGCGGTGGTCCGCGTCAGAAGGTTCGCGGTGCCGCGGCTCGACATGAAGCCTGCGCCGCCTCCCATGCCCAGGCCCCCGCCTTCCGACTTCTGGAGCAGGACGGCGCCGATCATGACAGTGACGATCATGAGGTGAATGACGATGACAACAGTCTGCATAGTGTCCTTCCGTCACAAGCCGACAGCGCCGAGACGGCGGCCAATCGTGCTTCGCGGGGTTTTCCTGAAGTTGCGCGGTGTTACACGATCGGACGGGGCATTGCCACCCCCGATCAGCCGGGTCCTAAGGTTTGGAGTTAGCTAGGGACAGCCCTGCGCAATCGCAAGGAAATCGGCCGCCTTCAGGCTGGCACCGCCGACCAGCGCGCCATTGACGTTCTTCACGGCCATCAGCTCGGCCGCGTTTGAGGGCTTGACCGAGCCGCCATAGAGGATGCGCATCCCGGCGCCGTCGGACTTGAACCTGGAGGTCAGGAATTCCCGTATAAAGCCATGAATCTGCTCGACATCCCCGGACGTCGGGGTCAGGCCGGTGCCGATCGCCCAGACCGGCTCGTAGGCCACGACCAGATTGGCGGCCGTCGAGCCATCCGGCAGCGAACCGTTGAGCTGGCCGCGCAGGATATCCAGGGTCTGGCCGGCATCGCGCTGCGCTTGCGTCTCTCCGATGCACACGATCGCCGTCACCCCGGCGCGCCAGGCGGCCTCGGCCTTCTGCCGGATCAGGGCATCGCCCTCGCCATGGTCGGCGCGGCGCTCGGAATGGCCGACGATGATCGCGGTCGCACCCGAATCCGCCAGCATTTCGGCGGCGATGTCGCCGGTATGGGCGCCGGAGGCCTTGGGATGGCAATCCTGGGCCCCCACCGCGACCTTCCTGCCGCGCGCCTTCTCGGCGAAAGCTGCGATCAGGGTCGCCGGCGGGCAAACCAGCAGGTCGGCTTTGCCGGCCACCTCTGCCGCGCCATTGAGCATGGCGTCGAATTCGGCAGTCGAGGCCTTCAGGCCGTTCATTTTCCAGTTGCCGGCGATCAGGGGGCGGATGGCATCGGTCATGTCAAATTCCAGCAAAATTCGTTTGTTCATGCGCTAGCAGAGGTCCCGTGGCAGTTCCAGAGACCAGGGGCTTTTAACCGCAGGGATCGAAAGCCTGCCGGACCCGAGGTTGCGGGGGGAAAGCCACCACTTTATGATGATTGATCAATTTGGTGACGCGCTTTTGCGGAATCTGCATTAAGACGCGCTCCCGTTCCCCTCCTGCCAAACAAGTTGGACCAAATGCTTCGAGGAATGCGCAAGGCCTCATCAAACTGGCTCGGCAAGACCATTATGGCCGTTGTGATGGGCGTGCTGATCATCAGTTTCGGCGTTTGGGGCATTGCCGACATCTTCAAGGGCTTTGGGCAATCCACCGTGGCCAAGGTCGGCGGCACCGAGATTTCCCTGAACGAGTTCCGCCAGATTTACACCGATCGCCTCCAGCAGATCAGCCGCCAGTTCGGCCGCCCGCTGTCGCCTGAACAGGCGCGCGCCTTCGGCCTCGACCGTCAGGTGCTGCAGCAGACGATCGCGGAAGCCGCCCTCGACGAAGAGGCGCGCCGGCTCGGGCTCGGCCAGTCCGACGACCAGATCCGCCAGCTCATCATGAACGATCCGAACTTCAAGGGCGTCGGCGGCAGCTTCGATCCGAACCGCTTCCAGTCCGTGATCCGCAATTTCGGCTATACCGAGCAGCGCTACGTCTCGGAGCAGCGCAAGGTCTCGCTGCGCCGGCAGATCACCGGCACGATCGGTGCCGGCCTCGAGCCGCCGAAGGCGATGCTCGACGTGCTGACGCGCTTCCAGAACGAGCAGCGCGCCATTGAATTCGTCAGGCTCGACGCAGCCCAGGCAGGCACCATCGACGCGCCGTCGCCCGAGGCGCTCGCCGCCTATTTCGAGGATCACAAGGTTCAGTTCCGCGCGCCCGAATATCGCAAGATCGCGTTCGTCGTGGTCTCGCCGGAGGAGATCGGCAAGTGGAGCGAGGTGTCGGACGAGGACGCCAAGAAGGTGTTCGACCAGCGCAAGGACCGGCTCGGCACGCCGGAGAAGCGCCAGATCCAGCAGATCGTATTTCCCAACGCCGCCGAGGCGCAGGCCGCACGCGAGCGGCTCACCAGCGGGACGTCGTTCGAGGACCTCGGCAAGGAGCGCGGACTGAGCGCGTCCGACGTCGATCTCGGGCTCGTGACCAAATCCTCGCTCGATCCCGCAGTTGGAGACGCCGTCTTCGCGCTTCCCGCCGGTGAAATCAGCCAGCCGATCCAGGGCCGGCTCGGCACATCGATCGTCAAGGTCGAAAAGATCGAGCCGGGCGTTGAGGCGAACTACGCGAGCGTTGCCGCCGACATCAAGCGCGAGATCGCCACCGAGCGTGCGCGCGTCAAGGTCGCCGATCTCCGCGACAAGATGGAAGACGAGCGCGGCGGCGGTGCCAGCGTGATCGATGCGGCGCAGAAGCTCGGCCTCACCGCCGTCACGATCGACGCCGTCGACCGTTCCGGCCGCGCCCCGAGCGGCCAGCCGGTCTCCGGCATTCCGCAGGGCCTCGACGTGGTGTCACAGGCCTTCAACACCGATGTCGGCGTCGACAATGACTCGATCTCGTTCAAGGGCGGCTATGTCTGGTACGACGTGCTTGCCATCACGCCGTCGCGCGACCGCAATCTCGACGAGGTCCGCGACCAGGTCGAGGCGCGCTGGCGCCAGGACCAGATCGCGACCAAGCTGAAGGCCAAGGCGACCGAGATGGTGCAGAAGCTCGAATCCGGCGGCAAGCTCGCCGACGAAGCAGCCGCGATCGGCGCCAAGGTCGAGACCGCCACCGGCTTCAAGCGCGACGACTCGCCCGCCAGCGTGCCCGCAACCGTCGTCTCGGCCGCCTTCCGCGTCGCCAAGGACGGCGTCGGGCAGTCGCCGGTGACCGGCGGCACCGAGGTGATCGTGTTCCGCGTCACCGAGATCGTCGATCCCACGGTCGATGCCGCTTCCGAGGCGGTCAAGAAGCTGAAGGACACTCTCGACCGCGCGCAGACCGAGGAGCAGGTCGCGTCCTACGTCAACAGGCTTGAAACAGACATCGGAACCAGCATCAATCAGGCCGCCTTCGCGCAGGTGACCGGCGCGAACCAGTGAGTTGAAAGCACGCGATGGACGACCTGAAATCGATCATTGGAAAAGTGGCGACCGGCGCCAGCCTGTCGCGTGACGAAGCGGCTTCCGCCTTCGACGCCATGATGTCCGGCGAGGCTACGCCCTCGCAAATGGGCGGCCTGCTGATGGCGTTGCGGGTGCGCGGCGAGACCGTGGACGAGATCACCGGCGCGGTCTCGGCCATGCGCTCCAAGATGCTCACGGTCGATGCGCCCGCGGACGCCGTCGACATCGTCGGCACCGGCGGCGACGGCTCCGGCTCGGTCAATGTCTCGACCTGTGCCTCCTTCATCGTTGCGGGCGCCGGTCTGCCGGTGGCCAAGCACGGCAACCGCGCGCTGTCGTCGCGCTCGGGCGCCGCCGACGTGCTGGCTTCGCTCGGGGTGAAGATCGATCTGAGGCCGGAGCAGGTCGGCCGCTGCATACGCGAATGCGGCATCGGCTTCATGTTCGCCCCCGCCCATCATCCCGCCATGAAGAACGTCGGCCCGACCCGGGTGGAGCTTGCGACACGCACGATCTTCAACCTGCTCGGCCCATTGTCCAATCCCGCCGGCGTGAAGCGGCAGATGGTCGGCGTGTTCTCCCGGCAATGGGTGCAGCCGCTGGCGCAAGTGCTCAAGAACCTCGGCTCCGAATCCGCCTGGGTCGTGCACGGTTCCGACGGCCTCGACGAGATCACCCTCACAGGCCCGACCTTCGTCTCCGCGCTCCACAATGGCGAGATCCGGAATTTCGAGGTGACGCCGGAGGACGCGGGCCTGCCGCGCTGCGAGGCCGGTGCACTCAAAGGCGGCGACGCCGACGCCAACGCGATCGCCTTGCAGGGCGTGCTCGACGGCAAGCCGAGCCCCTATCGTGACGTCGCGTTGATCAACGCCGCTGCCGCATTGGTCGTGGCGGGGCGTGCCAGGGATCTCAAGGAAGGAGTCGTGATCGGCGCAAAATCGCTCGACAGCGGCGCGGCGAGCGCGCGGCTGAAACATTTGATCGCGGTCTCGAACGGCTGAGCCTGACATGTCGGACATCTTGACCAAGATCGAAGCCTACAAGCGCGAGGAAATCGCGGCGGCCAAGCGCGCGCAGCCGCTATCGGCGGTGGAGGCGAAGGCCAAGGCGCAAGCGGCACCGCGCGGCTTCGTGCGTGCGATCAAGGCCAAGCACGCCAATGGCGACTTCGCGCTGATCGCGGAGGTCAAGAAGGCCTCGCCGTCAAAGGGCCTGATCCGCGCCGATTTCGATCCGCCGCTGCTGGCCAGGGCCTATGAGGCCGGCGGCGCTGCCTGCCTGTCGGTGCTGACGGACACGCCCTCGTTCCAGGGCCATCTCGACTTTATGGTGGCGGCCCGCGCGGCAACGTCACTGCCGGTGCTGCGCAAGGATTTCATGTTCGATACTTATCAGGTGGCGGAGGCCCGCGCGCACGGCGCCGACTGCATCCTGATCATCATGGCGGCGCTCGATGATGCCACGGCCAACGAGCTCGAGGACGCCGCCATCGCCCATGGCATGGACGTGCTGATCGAGATCCACGACCGCGCCGAGCTTGACCGCGCGCTGAAGCTGCGTTCGCCGATGATCGGCGTCAACAATCGCAATCTGCGCACCTTCGAAACCACGCTTGCGACCAGCGAAACGTTGGCGCCGCTGATCCCCCGGGATCGACTGATGGTCGGCGAGAGCGGCATCTTCACGCCCGCCGATCTCGCCCTCCTCGAGCGCGTCGGCATGTCGACCTTCCTGGTCGGCGAGAGCCTGATGCGGCAAGCCGACGTTACCGCTGCGACCCGCACGCTGCTGGCGCGCGAGACCGCGCGCGCCACAGGCACGAACTGATGGCGCGTAAGCCCGCAAAGGCCAAACCGACCAAGTCCGGCCCTGCCCTCACCCATATCGGCGCCTCCGGCGAGGCGCGGATGGTTGACGTGTCGGACAAGCCCGCGAGCGAGCGGCTCGCGGTCGCGGAAGGACGCGTCGTCATGACCAGGGCGACGCTTGACCTGATCGTGTCCGGCAACGCCAAAAAGGGCGACGTGCTCGGCACCGCCCGCATCGCCGGCATCATGGCCGCCAAGCGCACCGCGGAGCTGATCCCGCTCTGCCATCCGCTCGCGCTGTCGAAAGTGACGGTCGAGATCGAGCCCGACGCGACGCTGCCGGGCTGCCTCGTCCGCGCCAGCGTGAAGGTCACCGGCCCGACCGGCGTCGAGATGGAAGCGCTCACCGCCGTCTCGGTCGCCTGCCTCACCATCTACGACATGATCAAGGCGGTGGAACGCGGCGTGCGCATCGAAGGCATCCACCTGGTCGAGAAGCTCGGCGGCAAGTCCGGCCATTACCGCGTCTGATTGCGGCTGCTACTTCAGGGACGCGCTGATCGACCCGAATTTTGAATTGAGCTTGCTGCGCAGGCGTTCACCACGGCAATATGCCGGCGGCGATCAGGCCATACTCGCTCGCATATTGATTGCTTTTGCGACCGTCCGTTCACGGCGCGTTAACCCAGCTTGCTAACTTCGCCTCCACTCCGTTCCCGTAAACCAACGGATGTTTACGGGGCCAGGAATTGACCCTGACGTGTGCACACAACGATCGATCATGATGACGGGATTCGGCAGTCGCCTTTTTGACCAGGCCTTCGTGCGCAGCGGACCGATCCGCTGGCTGGTGGTGGGCGGCACGCTGCTGATCGCTGCGATCGCCGTCGGCGCGACGCTGATGGCGCAGAATTTCCGCGAACGCGCGCTGCGCAGTTCCGGCCGCGAGCTGGAAAACACCGTGCTGATGCTGGCCCATCATTTCGACCAGCAATTGCAGGATTTCGCGGTCATCCAGAAGGATTTCGTCGACTACGTCCGTGCGAGCGGCATCATCAGTGCGGCGGACTATCGCAAGCGCCTCGCCGGCCAGGACCTCCACCGGATGCTGCGCTCGAAGATCGAGGCACTGCCCTACATGGGCGGCGTCAACATCATCGATGCCGAAGGCAATTTGATCAATTCGTCGACGGCATGGCCGGCCCCGAACGTGAACGTTGCCGATCGCGCCTATTTTCGGACGTTCCGGTACGATCCCGACGCTCCAGACGTCCTGATCGAGCCACTCTACAGCCGCATCTCCGGCGCGTGGACCATCCTGATCGTGCGCAAGATCGTCGGACCGAACGGCGAATTCATGGGTGTGGTCGGACGCGGCATCGAGCCGGCAAACTTCGAAAAATTCTTCGAGTCCGCCGTGCTCGGCGAAGGCACCACGATCTCGATGCTGCACCGGGACGGCACGATGCTCGCTCGTTATCCCCATTCCAGCGAATTGATGGGACGGAATTTCAAGAACGGTCCGTTCGCGCATCAAAGGATTTTCGGGCTCGACCATTTTACTGGCCGCTTCATGAGCCCCGTCGACGGCGAGGACCGGCTGATTTCCTCGCACGCCCTGCCTCACTTCCCGATCCTGATGATGGCCACCACGACACGCGCGACGGCCCTGACGGACTGGCGCGAGCAGATCGGAATCCTGATCTCGGTCGCCGCCTCTTCCGCGCTCGCCATCGCGGGCGTGCTGATCGCGATCGTACGCAAGCTCCTGGAGCAGCATCGTCTTTCGCGGGAACGGCTGACGCTGGAAAAGCAGCGTCTCGACCGCGCCGTCAACAACATGACCCAGGGCCTGCTGCTGTTCGACGCCTCGCAGCAGCTCGTGATCTGCAACCAGCGCTACATCGAGATGTACGGGCTGTCGTCCGAAATCGTGAGGCCCGGCTGCAGCTTCCGCGACATCATTGCGCACCGCAGAGCCACCGGCTCGTTCACCGGCGATGCGGACCAATATGTCGCACGGGTCCTGCGCGACATCCATGTGCGCAATTCCATGGTGGTCGAGACCTCCGACGGTCGCTCGATCCAGATCGTCAACGAACCGCTCACGGACGGCGGCTGGGTGGCGACGCATGAGGACATCACGGAGCGCCGGCGTATCGAGGAGCGCATCACCCATCTTGCTCATTACGACGCGCTGACCGACCTGCCCAACCGCACCCTGTTCCACGAGCATCTGCGTCAGGAACTCGATCTGGTCGCCGGCGGCGAACAACTCGCGGTGCACTACATCGACATCGACGAGTTCAAGGGCGTCAACGACGCGCTCGGACATCTCGTCGGCGACGAGCTCCTGAAGTCGGTCGCGCAGAGCCTCCACCGGTGTGCGGGTCCGACGGACTTCGTGGCGCGCCTCGGCGGCGACGAATTTGCCATCGTCCAGAGCGCTGTGACATCGCTGGATCAGGTCAACGAGCTCGTCGCGCGGGTGTTTGAGGCCATCCGGGCGCCGTTCGACTGCATGGGACATCATCTTGCCACCGACGCCAGTATCGGCATCGCGCTGGCGCCGCAACATGGAACGGCGCTGGACCAGATCCTGAAGAACGCAGATATGGCGATGTACGCCGCCAAAGCCGCAGGGCGCCGCACCTATCGCTTTTTCGAGCCGGAGATGGACGCCAAGATCCACGAGCGGCGGCAGCTCGAGATCGACCTGCGCCAAGCCATCGCCCAAGGCGGGCTCGAAGGCGGCCTCGAGGTGTATTACCAGCCCTGCCTCAGCCTGAAGGACGACCGCATCACCGGCTGCGAGGCGCTGGTGCGCTGGCGCCATCCCGAGCGCGGCACGGTCTCGCCGGCCGAGTTCATCCCGATCGCCGAGGACACCGGCCTGATCAACGAGATCGGCGAATGGGTGCTGGCGACCGCCTGCCGGGATGCGGCGAAGTGGCCCGACGACATCCGACTCGCCGTCAACGTCTCGCCGGTGCAGTTCAAGAGCGGCACGCTGGCGCTGAAGATCATGGCGGCGCTTGCCGCCTCCAATTTGCCGGCGAGCCGGCTCGAGCTCGAGATCACCGAGGCGGTACTGATCCGCGACGACGACACCGCGCTTGCGATCCTGCACCAACTCCGCGCTATCGGCGTTCGCATCGCGCTCGACGATTTCGGTACCGGCTACTCCTCGCTGAGTTATCTGCACCGCTTCCCGTTCGACAAGATCAAGATCGACCGCTGCTTCGTCAACGACATCGCCGGCCCCGACGGCTCCGCCAGCATCGTGCAGGCCGTCGTCAATCTGGCGGCCGCCCGCCGCATGACCACCACGGCCGAGGGTGTCGAGACCGAGGAGCAGCAGCGTCTGCTGCGCGCACTCGGCTGCTCCGAGATGCAGGGCTATCTGTTCAGCGCCGCAAAACCCGCCGACAAGGTGCTGGAGCTGTTCGCGCTCCATCGCAGCCGTCTCGCCCGGCGCGGCGGCAACGAAAGCCGCCGCCGCGAGGCAAGCTAGGGCCAGGATCCGCCCGTCCAGCTTGACGGTGAGATCAGGCCAAAGTGTCCATCCCGGCGGCGAGGTGCTGGTCGAGCGCGATCGCGCCCGCCGCTGGGCCGAGCACGACGGCTGCTACGAGGCCACCTTCGCGGCCATGAACCCGCACTGACACAGCGCCCCGAAACAAGTTCGCCCGGGAACGGCTATCCGCTCCCGGGCGATCAACACCTTACCGTCGCGAGCGCCTAGTTCGGCACCGCAGCCTTCGGCGCCGGCTTGGCGGCGACCGCGTTCGCGGTTTGGCCGTGCAGGAAGTCGTAGGCCGTATGCAGGGCCTTGTCGTCTTTCGCTTCCGGCGGGACATAGGATTGCGATCCGGTCTGCTCGGTGCCATCGGCCGCCTGGAGATGACCGCGCATCTGGGACTCCGCCATGGTGTCCATCCGGCCCTTCAGCTCGGTCGGCACGTCCTGGAGGATCTCGATGTCGGGCGCGATGCCCTGGGCCTGGATCGAGCGGCCCGAGGGCGTGTAGTAGCGCGCCGTGGTCAGCGCGAGCGCGCCGTTGCCGGTGCCGAGCGGAATGATGGTCTGCACCGAGCCCTTGCCGAACGAGCGCGTGCCGATCAGCGTGGCGCGCTTGTGGTCATGCAGCGCGCCGGCCACGATCTCCGAGGCTGAGGCGGAGCCGCCGTTGACGAGAACCACCAGCGGCTTGCCCTTGGTGAGGTCGCCACCATGCGCGGTGAAGCGCTGGGTCTCTTCAGGATTGCGGCCGCGGGTCGAGACGACCTCGCCACGCTGCAGGAACGCGCTCGACACCGACACGGCCTGGTCGAGCAATCCGCCCGGATTGTTGCGCAGGTCCATCACGTAGCCCACCAGCTTCTCCGGCGGAACGTCCTTGGAGATCGATGCGATCGCCTTCTTCAGGCCATCGGTGGTCTGCTCGTTGAACGAGGTGACGCGGATATAGCCGATATCCCCGTTCTCGACATGGAAGCGCACGGGGCGCACATGGATGATCTCGCGCTTGATCGCGACGTCGAGCGGGGCGTCGGCGCCCTTGCGCATGATCGTGAGCTTGGTCTGGGTGTCGACCGGCCCCTTCATCTTGTTGACGGCCTGCTCGAGCGTCATGCCCTGCACGGCATCGCCGTCGATCTTGCTGATGAGGTCGCCCGACATGATGCCGGCCTTGGACGCCGGCGTGTCGTCGATCGGCGAGACGACCTTGACCAGCCCCTCCTCCATCGTGACCTCGATGCCGAGCCCGCCGAACTCGCCGGAGGTGGTCTCCTGCATCTCGGTCCAGGCCTTGTCGTTCATGTAGCGCGAGTGCGGATCGAGCGAGGTCACCATGCCGGTGATCGCGCCTTCGATCAGCTTGGCATTGTCGGGCTTCTCGACATAGCTCGCCTTCACCCGCTCGAACACTTCGCCGAACAAATTGAGCTTGGAATAGGCGTCATCCGCGCTCGCTGCCGCCCGTGCCGCCCATACGCCGCCGTGCGGACTGGCTGCCAAAAGGGTCAGACACGCTCCGGTGAGCGCGCCCAGTGGAAACAGCAGGGTTTTCCGCATGGATAGGCTGGCCTTCTTGCTTCGCGGTTCGGTGGGGCTGGGAGCCGCCATGCAAATGGCGATCCAGCCTGCTTCTCACAATACCATTCTGGTTTCTTCAAGGCCGGGATGCCACGCCGGCGGGTACACCGTAAAAATCGCTTCGTCCGGACCTAAACTTTCGGCAACGTTGCAGGACCCGGTTCGTGCGCAGCGGGGGTCGGCCGGCCGGCCCACGCCTCGCAGCCATGCCATTTTAGGATGGTTTTGGCGCCCCGGACGGGTTAGGCGATGAGGGAAGGCTTCAAATTCTCGGGAGGATAACAATGAACGAAGCACCCCGCATCCAACCAGACAGGAACGTCGAGCTCGGCGCAAGCACCGAGCCGTTCCAGAATCTGCATGAATTCATCCGGAAAGCCCGCGCCAACCTCAACCAGAATGCCTGGGACTATATCGTCGGCGCGGCCGAGACCGAGACCACGATGCGTCGCAACCGCATGGCGCTGGACGAGATCGCCTTCCGCCCGCGCGTGCTGCGCGATGTCCGCACGGTTACAGGTTCGGTCGAGCAGTTCGGCCGCAAGATGCGCCTGCCGGTGGTGCTCGCCCCCGTCGGCGCGCTCGAGATCTTCGATCCGGATGGTGCAGCGAGCGTGGCACGCGCCTGCGGCACTTTCGGTGCGGCGCACATGCTCAGTTCCGTGTCCGAGCCCGGCCTCGAGAAGACGGCCGAAGCTGCGCCCGACGCGCTGCGCCTCTACCAGCTCTATGTGCGGGGCGACGACGCCTTCGTCGCCGACGTCGTCAGCCGGGCCGAGAAGAACGCCTACGCCGCCTTCTGCCTGACCGTCGACACCGCCCATTACAGCCGTCGTGAACGTGACATCGCCAAGCGCTACGTTCGCGAGAGCCGGCTGCGCGCCACCGGCGGCGATTACCAGAAGGGTCTGGAGTGGCGGACGGTGAAGATGATCAAGGACAAGTTCAAGATCCCGCTGATCCTCAAGGGCATCGCGACGCCAGAGGACGCGCTGATCGCGATCGATCACGGCGTCGAATGGATCTACGTCTCCAACCATGGCGGCCGTCAACTCGATCACGGTCGCGGCGCCATGCACGTACTGCCGGAGATCGTTGACGCCGTGAACGGCCGCGCCAAGATCATGGTCGATGGCGGCATCTGTCGCGGCACCGACATCGTCAAGGCGATCGCGGCGGGCGCCGACGTCGTCGGCATCGGCCGGCTGCAATGCTGGGCGCTGGCGGCGGCCGGCGAAGCCGGCGTGGCGCGCATGCTGGAGCTGCTCGAAGATGAAGTGCTGCGCTGCCTCGGCCTCCTGGGTGCGACCTCGTTCGCCGAGGTCAACAAATCCTGCCTGCACCAGGCGACCGCAACCAATGCGCCGAGTGTGTTCAGCGCGTTTCCGCTGTTCGACCACGAGCCATATCGATACTGAGTGAAAGGACGCAGGTGACATCGCTCTCTCCCGGCAGCGCGGATGCGCTTCTATTCGATCTCGGCCGCGTGGTCCTCGATATCGATTTTTCCAAGGCGATCGCCTGCTGGGCGGGACATGCCGGCTGCAAGCCCGACGCCATCGTCGCGCGTTATGTGCGGGACAGCGAAGCCTATCGGTTGCACGAGATGGGGAAGATCAGCGATGAGGATTATTTCGCCTCATTGCGAGCCTCGCTCGGAATCGGCATTTCGGACGCGCAGTTCCTGGAAGGCTGGAACGCGATCTTCGCCGGCGAAATGCCTGAGATCTCCGAGCTGCTGCCGCAGGCAGCGAAGCAGATGCCGCTTTACGCTTTCTCCAACACCAACCGGCCGCACGTGGACCATTTCTCGAGGGAGTATGCCGACCTCCTCGGCCATTTCCGAGAGCTGTATTTGTCGTCCAGCATCGGCCTGCGCAAACCGGATGCGGAAGCCTTCGACCACGTCGTTGCGGCGATCGGCGTGCCCGCCGGGCGCATCGTGTTCTTCGATGATCTTGCTGAAAACATCGAGGGAGCGCGGGCGCGCGGCTTGACGGCGGTGCATGTGACCTCGCCGCGTGACGTCGGGAACGCATTGAGGGCATTGGGCATCTGACGACGATCCGTCGGCGCGAAGCCCATGGAAGTGCGCCCGACGGAACTAATTCGAAAGATTTTGGAACCAATCACTTTGTGCATTTTTATACAGAGTTCCCGGAACAGAATACCGTCTTCAGGAGTCTACAGCCCGTTGGGACTTCTACGAACGGGTGCATCACCGTGTTGGGCAAAAACTACCTCACTAGGCAGGCCTCTCTTCTCCTTGAATTCGCCAGGACAACTTCAGACTCGGACCTTTCCGCCAAGCTTGTGAGCAAGGCCGCCGACCTGAAATCCCAGGCCGATCCGCTGCCAGACAAAGACCAGGGGCCGAAGGCGCCCGACGTAACTCCCGGGCGGGCAGGGAGCTGATCAGTGGCGCTCGTCGTTCTCCTCTTGTCATGATTTTCGTCGCTTCCATGACCACTCTCCTGCCGATCCGTCACCTCGTGCCCCGACGCGCTTAATGCCGCCTTCCGGAACAATGTGAAGCGACGGGACGACTGCGCCCGCTGAGCCGTTTTTGCCTCCGCGCCCGCGCTCGGCTAGAAGACTTGCGGAACATTCGCCCGAACGTGCCGAGCAGGAGTTTTCGCCGTGGCCTTGATGCCGGTTTCTGACGCGCTTGCCGCGGTGCTGGCGGGTGCAGAGCCGCTGCCGGAAGACATGATTTCTCTCGACGAGGCCTACCATCGCGTGCTCGCGCGTGACGTCGCCGCGCGACGCACGCAGCCGCCGCAGGCGATGTCCGCGATGGACGGCTACGCGGTGCGCGCGGCCGATGCCGCGACGATCGATTCGGAGCTCACCGTCATCGGCGAAGTCGCGGCGGGCCGGCCGTTCGCGGGGACGGTCGGCGCCGGCGAGGCCGTGCGGATCTTCACCGGCGGCGTCGTTCCCGCTGGCGCGGACGCCGTCGTGATCCAGGAGGACACGGTCGCCGCCGGCAAGCGTATCACGATCAAGGAAGCCGCGATCGCCGGACGGCACATCCGCCGCGCCGGCGTTGATTTCCGCGAAGGCGACGTGCTCCTGCGCAAGGGAAGCCGTCTCACCGAGCGCGACCTCGCGCTCGCCGCTGGGATGAACCATCCGCACCTTGCCGTTTTCAGGCGTCCGAAGGTCGCCATTCTCGCCACCGGCGACGAGCTGGTGATGCCGGGCACCACGCCCGGCCACGGCCAGATCGTCTATTCCAACGGCTACGCCCTGCACGCGCTCGCCCGCAGCGAGGGCGCCGAGACCATCGACCTCGGGATTGCCGCCGACACGCTGGAGGCGACCACCGCCGGCATCCGCCGCGCCCGCGAGAGCGGCGCCGACATCCTGATCACGACCGGCGGCGCATCGGTCGGCGACCACGATCTAGTCCAGCAGGCACTGCGGGACGAAGGCATCGCGATGGCGTTCTGGAAGATCGCGATGCGGCCAGGCAAGCCGATGATGCACGGGCGACTCGGCGCAATGGGTGTGATCGGCCTGCCGGGCAATCCCGTGTCGTCCTACGTGTGCGCTTTCCTGTTCATGGTGCCGCTGATTCGCGCCCTGTCGGGCCGTTCGGTGATTCACCATCGCCGTGAACACGCCGTGCTCGGCCGCGACGTCGGCGCCAACGACCAGCGCGAGGACTATCTGCGGGCGCATCTGGAGGAGCGTGACGATGGCACACGCGTCGTTCTTCCCGTCAATCATCAGGACTCTTCGCTGCTTGCGAATCTCGCTGCAGCACAGGTACTTCTCGTGCGCGCACCATTCGCGCCGAAGGCCGAGACCGGCACGGCTTGCGAAGTGTTGCGGCTCCCCGTCTGACCGCCTCGGCAACGCGCGTTCCGCGACGTTTGCCTTGTTCACGGTAAATTAAGCAGTTGCGGAACATGTATCGAACATATAGTGTCCGTTCATGATTTGTTTCGAGCATGTGGCGGCTTATGGCCGAATTCTGCGTCTCGGAATCGGACGACATCAACCGGGGGACTTTGGTCGAGATGTTAACGCGCAAACAATACGAGCTTCTGCGATTCATCAGTGAACGTCTGAAGGAAAGCGGCGTACCGCCCTCCTTCGACGAGATGAAGGATGCGCTCGACCTGCGCTCGAAGTCGGGCATCCATCGCCTGATCACGGCGCTCGAGGAGCGTGGCTTCATCCGACGCCTGCCCAACCGCGCCCGCGCGATTGAAGTCATCAAGCTGCCGGAGCTCCAGGCGGCGGCCGGCAGCCGCCGCGGCTTCACGCCGAGCGTCATCGAGGGCAATCTCGGCAAGGTGCGTGCGGGCTCCAGCCTGCCCGCGGACGAGGGCGAACGTCCCGTGGCGGTGCCGGTGATGGGCCGCATCGCGGCCGGCACGCCGATCGAGGCATTGCAGACCCGCAGCCATACCATCAGCGTACCGCCTGACATGCTCGGCTCGGGCGAGCATTACGCGCTCGAAGTACGCGGTGATTCCATGGTCGAGGCCGGCATCCTCGACGGCGACATGG
Source organism: Bradyrhizobium sp. Ken64 (assembly GCF_055807555.1). Lineage (NCBI taxonomy): Bacteria > Pseudomonadati > Pseudomonadota > Alphaproteobacteria > Hyphomicrobiales > Nitrobacteraceae > Bradyrhizobium > Bradyrhizobium sp. Ken64. The sequence continues at coordinate 174,813 of NZ_JBVVPA010000003.1, forward strand.
CGCTGATCCAGCGCAACGAGAGCGCTGATACCGGCGACATCGTGGTGGCGCTGATCGACGACGAGGAAGCGACGCTGAAGCGCTTCCGCCGTCGCGGCGCCTCGATCGCGCTCGAGCCCGCCAACGCAGCCTATGAGGTCCGCATCCTGCCGCCCAACCGGGTGAAGATTCAGGGCAAGCTGATCGGGCTTTACCGGAAGTACTGATAACGGAAGTACTTCATACCGGAAGTGCTTGGCGCCTCGCGCGCTTCCGATCTGCAGCGCCGGTCAGAGATTGGATCGGATGATCGTCCGCTCCGGCTGGATAGTCGTTCTGGTTCTGCACAGACTATCCGGCCCCTCCTCCGCCGCTGGCTCCTCGCGACGCCGACGAAGCGGTACCGCTTCAAACAGCACCGCTTCGCGGCTCGCGCGTTCGAGGAAACAACGACCAGCGGTCAAGTTCGACCGTTGCAGCCAAGCCGGCAATATTCGCGCATGCGCCTCCCGAATGCATCGCAAGGGGCTTTGTTCCTATTGAATTCGGGAAAGATAATGTGATCGCGGCCTGCAGAAACCAGCCGCAGATTTGCCCACAACCAAGCAGAGCGTTCGTGCTTCAACTCTGATAGAGGCCTGCGCCTCGATTGAGAGACGCGGGTTGCTATCCCAGCATGAGGAGCACCCGATGTGTGACTACAGCCTGCATGCCGTCGCGTCGCGCCCCGCCGAAGTCGGCGAGACGATCGTCACGACAAGCTTCCGCGGCACCTCGACGCGCGGCTTCGCCTCCGCAGCCGATCCGTCTGTTGCCGTCTGCCTGCTGCCGGGAACGGAGCTCGCCTTCGCCGACGACGTCCGCTACGACAATCGCTGGATCTGGACGCGCACCATCAATTCCCGCGTGGGCAAGTTCGGCAAGATCGATCCGCACGTTCCCGACCGCCATCATGACGCGATCGAATTCCCCGACGGCAAATACGTGCTGGTGACGCAGCTCGTCGAAGGCCAGCGAGCGACCGTGCTGCAACTGCCGGTGACTCAGTCGGTCACCGAGCGCGAGAACAAGGCGCAAATCATCGCCGACAGGCAGCCGACCGTCACGCACCTGCCGATCGGCTGACACAGCCGCCCTCCGGCTACGAGGTCGGAGGTCAGGATTGAATCGCCATCGCCGGCCGTGGCCGGCGAGAAGGTGTGGTTTGCGCCCGGCGAATCCGAGCGGATGCGCCAACCCACTGCATTGCTCCGCACCATCAGATCAATCGTCGGCCTGCAAGTCCGTCTCCGCGGGCGTTGCGTCCTTGATGCGGGACGCGGTCGCCTTCGGCGCAAGGCTGCCGTCGAAATCACCCTCACCGGCGCCGGCCGGCAACCAGGGGCGGCTCGTGCCTCTCGCCCTCACCGCCTGAACTACAAACCCGTCACCACGCTGCGTCAGCGCCAGGGCGCTCTGGCTGGCGAGCCGCTGCCGATCGACCACCATCGCCGCGCAATCGGACGGCGCGGGACGTGTCGTCACCACCAGCGCGGCCCGACTGCAATCGTCCGCGAGAGCGTCGACGCGCAGTGCCAGCGCGACCAGCCTCCCGTCGGCCAGTGGCGTCACGCAGCCGGATTCGTCACAGGACACGCCATCGGCCAGCGAGGCTCTGCCGGCATCGCGCGGATCGGCGTCGGCAGCGAGCCATTCCCTCAGCAGAAAGCTGTCCTTGTTGGTCCTGATCAGGTGCAGATATCCGTCCCTGCCCCGCACCGCGACGCTCGCGCCATCCCCGGCAATCAGGATGTCGGGCTGCCGCGCCGACAGTCCCCAGAGGATCGCTGCCAGCAGCACCAGGGCGCCGGACCAGCGCAGCGGCGTGCGCAACAAGCCCAGCACGATGATTCCCAGGCTCGCCGCGATCAGCGGCGCGATCCCGAACGCCGGGATGCGGCCGACCGCGCCCGGCAATGCCGCGACCCAGCGGGAGACCGCGACCATCCACTCGATGCCGATCCCCATCAGCCACCAGAACACGCTGTCCAGCCCGAACGGCGCAGCAAGCAGCCCCAACAGTCCCGCCGGCATCACCAGCGCCGAGACCACCGGCATCGCGCCGAGATTGGCGAGCACGCCGAACGGCGTGACACGGTGGAAATGGAACGCGGCATAGGGCGTAGTCGCAAGTCCCGCAATCAGCGAGGCCATGAACAGCATCGCGATCTCGCGGCCACCCCACATCGCAATGCGCGCGGTCGCCGAATGGTCCGGCGAGGCAAACAAATTGGGCATGCCGATCTGCACCAGCGCCACCAGCCCCAGCGTTGCCGCAAACGACATCTGAAAACTCGGATGCACCAGCGCTTCCGGCGCGACCGCCAGCACGATCTGCGCGGCGACAGCCAACGTGCGGAAGGTGATGGCACGGCGATCGACCATCACCGCGATCAGCACCACCGCCGTCATGAAGAACGACCTTTGCGTTGCGACCTCCGCGCCCGACAGCAGCAGGTAGAACGCGGCGGCGACCAGCGCGGCGGCGGCCGACCATTTCTTGATGGCGAAGCCGGCCGCCAATCCCGGAACCAAAGCGAGCAGCGCGCGCACCGCGAAGAACACGACACCGGCCACGACGGCCATGTGATAACCGGAGATCGAGAGCACGTGGCCGAGACCGGAGATGAACATCGCGTCGTTGACGGGCGTGGTGATCGCATCGCGTCGCCCGGTGAGCAGCGCGGTCGCGATCGCCCGGTTGTCGCCGTCGAGCGTCGCCCGGATGCGGGCATCGATCGCATCGCGCAAGCCTTGCATGAAGGCCGCATAACGCAGCCGCAAGCCGGCGGTCTCAGGGGGCGCCGCCACCGTGATGGCGCCCATTGCGAAGCCGGAGGCGCCGATGCCCTGGAAGAACATGTCGCGCGAAAAGTCGTAACTGCCAGGCCGCACCGGCGCGAGCGGCGGCATCAGCCGCGCCTTCAGCTGAACGAAGCTGCCTACCTCCGGCGCGGTGCCCTTGCGGACCGACAGGCGCACGCGCTCGAGCCTGACGTCGCTGCGCTGCGCCTCCATCGCGGTGACGCGCAGCACAAAACGATCTGTACGCTCGCGAATGTCGCGGGCCTCGACGAAGCCCGACAACGACACCGAATAGAGCGCCTTTGCCAGCACGGGGTGGGCGATGCGCGCCGTCTTCCAGGTCGCGACGGCAAAGCCGGCCGCGACCGCCGCGATCATGATGGCCGGGGCGAACAACCGGCTCCGCCGCAACAGAGCCGCGCCAAGCAGGAGCGCGACGGCGCTCGTGGCAACGACCCACAGCACCGGCTCATGATCTGCGGAGAAATAAAGCGCGATGCCGCAGCCAAACGCCACGGGCACCCACGGCAACAGCCGCCCGGCGCCAGCCTCGGCGCGTAGCCACGCGCGGAGGGTCTCGGCCAGCGATGTCCAGAGGTCGAGGCCTGCAGCCGCAAGGCCGCCCGCAGACGCGGTGCGGCCCCCGGGCCACGTCCCCGCGATCCCCTGCGACCGTACCGTCCGGCCCGGCTCCGCCATTCCCTGCACTCGATAATACGCAACGAAGCGAGAAGCTACCGGAACGTGCAGGCGGGCGGATAGCGGTACGGATCAGGAACGAAAGGGCGCGACCGCTACTTTTCCTCTTCCATCGTCACCGCGACATCCGCCTTGGCCGACAGCCGGACCTTGTTGCCCTCGATGTCGGCGACGAGGCCCTTGTCGATGAAGTGATGATGTCCCTTGTGGCTGCCCTCGCCGCTGTCCTTCTTGGTCAGCTTGATGCGATTGCCTTCGACCTTGTCGACGGTGCCGATGTGGACGCCATCGGCGCCGATGACTTCCATATGCTCTGCGATGTTCTGCATGGTGGGTTCCTTGTTGGACCCACCCCAACGCGCGGGATGCAAGTTCGTTCTCTCACGAGAATGACGAAGCCGTGTGCCCGGCTGGTCAGATCAGCGGCGCCTGCGACGAAGCATGGTGATTGACGATCTTCCAGTCGCCGTCCTCGCGAATGATGACCCAGCTCATCTTGACCGAGAAATCGGGACGTTCGCCGGCGAGATCGAACGAGATGGTTGCAGCCATGTTGATCAGATCAGGACCTGCCCTCGCCGCATTCACTTCGGAGAACACCGCGCTCGGTTTGCGCCAGCGTGGCAGGCCATTGAAATAGTCTGCGACGCCGTCCCTGCCCTGGTAGAGCTTCGGGTTGGAGCCGAAGAAGAAGGCATTCTTCGAATACAGAGACGAGAGGGCAGCGGCGTCGAGCATGGCGAAGCCGGCGCGCCATTTCGCGATGATGGCGGAAACGATGGCGTCGGCTTCGTCGCTCATTGTGGTCTCGCAGCTCTTTTCAGCCTTTAGCCACTTCCTTCGCGAACGTGTCGCGCAGGCCGATGGTCCTGGAAAATACCGGTCTGCCGGGGGTCGAGTCCTTGTCGCGCACGAAATAGCCCTGGCGCTCGAACTGCATCGGCTCGGTCGAATTGCTTTTCGCAACCGACGCCTCGACGCAGGCATCAGCGAGAATTTCCAGCGACTGCGGATTGAGGTCGGCGGCGAAGTTCGAGGCGTCCGGGCTCGGACTGGCAAATAGCTGGTTGTAGACGCGGATTTCCGCGGGCACGGATGTTGCCGCCGACAGCCAGTGCATTGTGGCCTTGACCTTGCGGCCGTCGGGCGCGTTACCGCCCTTGGTCGCGGGATCGTAGGTGCAACGCAATTCCACCACTTCGCCGGCATCGTTCTTGATCACGCCGGTGCACTTGACGAAATAGGCGTAGCGCAGCCGCACCTCGTTGCCCGGCGACAGACGAAAGAACTTTTTCGGCGGGTTCTCCATGAAGTCGTCCTGCTCGATATAGAGCTCACGGCCGAACGTGATCTTCCGGGTTCCGGCGGAGGGATCGTCCGGATGATTGATCGCCTCGAGCTCCTCGGTCTGCCCTTCCGGATAATTCTCGATCACGACCTTGAGCGGCTTCAGCACCGCCATCCGCCGCTGTGACGTCCGGTTCAGCTCCTCGCGGATGCAGAACTCGAGCATGCCGACATCAACGACGCTGTTGGCCTTGGCGACGCCGATGCGCTTGACGAACTCCCGCAAGGCCGCCGGCGGCACGCCCCGGCGGCGCATCCCCGCCATGGTCGGCATGCGCGGATCGTCCCAGCCCGCGACATGGCCCTCGCGGACGAGCTGGGTCAGCACACGCTTGGACAGCAGCGTGTAGGTCAGGTTCAGCCGCGCGAATTCGTACTGGTGCGGCTTCGACGGCACCGGCAGCTTCTCGATGAACCAGTCGTAGAGCGGCCGGTGGTCCTCGAATTCCAGCGTGCAGATCGAGTGCGTAATGCCCTCGATGGCGTCCGACTGGCCGTGGGCATAGTCGTAGCTCGGATAGATGCTCCACTTGGTCCCGGTGCGCGGATGGTGCGCATGCAGGATGCGGTACAGCACGGGGTCGCGCAGATTGATGTTGCCCGCACCCATGTCGATCTTGGCCCGCAGCACGCGCGCGCCGTTCGGGAATTCGCCCGCCTTCATGCGTCGGAAGAGATCGAGATTTTCATCCACGCTGCGATCGCGGAACGGCGAGTTCTTGCCGGGTTCGGTCAGCGTGCCGCGCGAGGCGCGGATCTCCTCCTGGGTCTGGTCGTCCACATAGGCGAGCCCGTCGCGGATCAGCTGCTCCGCCCATTCGTAGAGGCGGTCGAAATAGTCCGAGGCGAAGAACAGGTTCTTGCCCCAGTCGAAGCCGAGCCAGCGCACGTCGGCCTGGATGGAATCGATATATTCCTGCTCTTCCTTCACCGGGTTGGTGTCGTCGAAGCGCAGATGGCAGCGGCCCGGAAACTCCTGGGCGATGCCGAAATTGAGCGCGATCGACTTGGCGTGGCCGATATGCAGGTAACCGTTCGGCTCCGGCGGGAACCGGGTCACGATCTCCTTGTATTTGGCCTGCTCGAGGTCGGCCTGGATGATGTCACGAATGAAATCGCGCCCAACCTCGTTCGCCACCGGTTCTGTCATTACGAAAATCCTGTAGGGAAATCAGCGGCCCTTCTGCCAAATTCGGGACGCTGAGCCAAGGGCTTAAGCAAGGCCTTAAGCCGTCCGCTGCCGGGCTTTAGTTATGCACCGGTCCTGTTATATACCACCGCCTCCAATGCATAGGCCTTGCCAAGAATGACCTCTCCCGTCGTCACCCGCTTCGCTCCCTCGCCGACCGGCTTCCTCCATATCGGGGGCGCGCGCACGGCCCTGTTCAACTGGCTCTATGCGAAGAAGCACGGCGGCAAGATGCTGCTCCGGATCGAGGACACCGACCGGGAGCGCTCCACCGAGGCCGCGATCGGCGCCATCCTCGACGGCCTGAAATGGCTGGAGCTCGGCTGGGATGGCGACGTCATCTACCAGTTCAGCCGCGCCGCCCGCCACCGCGAGGTCGCCGAGCAGCTGCTCGCCGACGGCAAGGCCTATCGCTGCTACGCCACCGCCGAGGAGCTGACCGCGATGCGCGAGAAGGCGCGCGCAGAGGGGCGTACCCGCCTCTATGACGGTCTGTGGCGCGACCGCGATCCGGCGACGGCCCCAACCGACGTGAAGCCCACCATCCGGCTCCGCGCGCCGCAGACCGGCGAGACCGTGATCGACGATCAGGTCCAGGGCCGCGTGGTCTGGCAGAACGAGAATCTCGACGACCTCGTCCTGCTGCGCGGCGATGGCAACCCGACCTACATGCTCGCCGTGGTGGTCGACGACCACGACATGGGTGTCACCCATGTCATCCGCGGCGACGACCATCTGATCAACGCGGCCCGCCAAAAGCAGATCTACGACGCGATGGGCTGGACGCTGCCGAGCATGTCCCACATCCCCCTGATCCACGGCCCGGACGGTTCGAAGCTCTCCAAGAGGCACGGCGCGCTTGGCGTCGATGCCTACCGCGCCATGGGATACCTCCCGGCCGCGCTCCGCAATTATCTCGTCCGGCTCGGCTGGAGCCACGGCGACCAGGAGATCTTCTCCACCGAGGAGATGATCGCCGCCTTCGACCTCGCCAGCGTCGGCCGCGCAGCAGCGCGCTTCGATTTCGCCAAGCTGGAAAACCTCAACGGCCACTACATCCGCAATGCCGACGATCAATCACTCGTGAAGATGTTCGAGGACGTGCTCGACCACGTCGTGCCGAGCCGCGACGAGCTTAAGGCCAAGTTAAACGACACCACGCGCGCGCAGCTCCTGAAGGCCATGCCGGCCCTGAAGGAGCGCGCCAAGACGCTGATCGAGCTGATCGACGGCGCCTATTTCATCTTCGCCGATCGGCCGCTGGAGCTTGATCCGAAGGCGGCAGCGCTGCTGACGCCTGAGAACCGCAAGCTGATCGGCCAGCTTCATTCCGCGCTGGAGAAAGTCGAAACTTGGAGCGCGGCCAATGCGGAAGCCGCGCTGCGCGCCTTTGCCGAGGAAAATGGTCTCAAGCTCGGCGCGGTCGCCCAGCCGCTGCGGGCGGCGCTGACCGGCCGGACGACGTCGCCCGGCATATTCGAGGTTTTGGACGTCCTGGGACGCCAGGAAAGCCTGGGCCGGCTTAAAGATCAGGCCAAGGACTAGGCCAAGGACCGGGGCCAAGAACCGGGCTACGACGTAAGTCGACCATGCGTGGCGCCATCTTGCAGCGCACACAGCAATAATATACCCATCTCAGCCGTACCTTCTGGAACATCCGGCCTGCCCCGCGATATCTCATCGGGGCCTCCGGGTCCGGCCCGTTTCACCATACATCGGGGACCTCTGATGGACGCAAAACCAAGCAATAAGACCGCCACACTGACGGTCGGAAACAAGAATTTCGATCTTCCGATCCACAGCGGCAGCGTCGGGCCCGACGTCATCGATATCGGCAAGCTCTACGGCCAGTCCGGCCTTTTCACCTACGACCCGGGCTTCACCTCGACCGCGAGCTGCCAGTCCAAGATCACCTATATCGACGGTGACGCGGGCGTGCTGGAATACCGCGGCTATCCGATCGAGCAGCTCGCCGAGAACGGCGACTTCCTCGAGACCTGCTATCTGCTGCTGTTCGGGGAGCTTCCCACCGCCGCGCAGAAGAAGGATTTCGACGACCGCGTGATCCATCACACGATGGTGCACGAGCAGATGGCCCGCTTCTTCCAGGGCTTCCGCCGCGACGCCCATCCGATGGCGATCATGGTGGCGGCTGTCGGCGCGCTCGCCGCGTTCTATCACGACTCGACCGACATCAACGATCCGAAGCAGCGCATGATCGCCTCCATGCGCATGATCGCCAAGATCCCGACCTTGGCTGCGATGGCCTACAAGTACACGGTCGGCCAGCCCTTCGTGTATCCGAAAAACTCGCTGAAGTTCGCCGAGAACTTCCTGCACATGTGCTTCGCCGTGCCGTGCGAGGACTACAAGATCAACCCGGTGCTGGCTGACGCGCTGGACAAGATCTTCATCCTGCACGCCGACCACGAGCAGAACGCCTCGACCTCGACCGTGCGTATCGCCGGCTCCTCCGGCGCCAACCCGTTCGCCTGCATCGCCGCCGGCATCGCCTGCCTGTGGGGCCCGGCGCATGGCGGCGCCAACGAAGCCGCGCTCGCGATGCTCGCCGAGATCGGCTCGGTCGACAAGATCCCCGAGTTCATCGCCAAGGTGAAGGACAAGAACTCCGAAGTCCGCCTGATGGGATTCGGTCACCGCGTCTACAAGAACTACGATCCGCGCGCCAAGATCATGCAGAAGATGTGTCACGCCGTGCTCAAGGAGACCGGCCATGGCGACGATCCGATGCTGAAGGTGGCGCTCGAGCTCGAGAAGATCGCGCTCAGCGACCAGTACTTCATCGACCGCAAGCTCTATCCGAACGTCGACTTCTATTCGGGCATCACGCTGAAGGCGATGGGCTTCCCGGTCTCGATGTTCACCGTGCTGTTCGCGGTCGCCCGCACCGTCGGCTGGATCAGCCAGTGGAGCGAGATGATCGAGGATCCCCAGCAGAAGATCGGCCGTCCGCGCCAGCTCTACACCGGCGTTACCAAGCGCGACTACGTCGCGATCAACAACCGGAAGTAAGGTCGAGCCATCACGGCTTTCGAAGCGGCGCCATCTCCCGATGGCGCCGTTTTTGTTTTGCGCCGACACAATCTTGCTGCCGCGCACAACAACAAGTCGGCGCAATGCGTCGGCCGACGCTTGACGTCGAAACGCTTCGCGCGCAAATTCTTACTCTAAGTAAGAATGACGACAGGGATGGAAATGCCGGAGCAGCCGAGAAGTCGGCGGCAGACGCGTGCTGCCATTTTGACTCATCTGCTTCAGTCGGGCGGGTCGTTTCGTCCGCCGCTGGCCAAGGCCGTGCGCCTGTCGGAAGCGAGCCTGTCGCGCATCCTGTTCGACCTGAAGGCCGAAGGCCTGATCGAGGAAGTCCGGCGCCCTGCCCCTTATGTCGGCGGCCCGACCGGCCTCGTGTCGCTTGATAAGACGGTGGCGCTTGCGGCTTTCGAGCTGACCACCCAGCGGCTCAGCGTCGGCGTCGGGGGCCTGTCGGGCGAACTGCACGACACCGGGCATGTGCCGCTGCCGAAGACGCCGACGGTCGCAACGGTCGGCCAGGCGTTTCGCGAGGCGATGACATTGCTGCGCGACTGGACGCGGCGCCGGCACATCCCCCTCGCGCAGATCGGCGTCTCAATTCCGGGCCTCGGCCGCTCGAGCGCATCAAGCAATCCGATCATTCCCTGCGACATCGGGCGTATCAGCGAGATGTTCGGCGAGAATTTTGCCGGCGTGCCGGTCGAGTTCACCAATTCGGTCGTCGCGCACGCCATTTTTCACCGTTGCCGCACGGAGCATTATCCATTCAGCGGCGCGCATCTCTTCGTCTTCGTCGGTCAGGGCGTCGCAGGCACCTGGATGGATGATCCGATGGAGGACGATGCCCTCCAGCCGGTCGAGCTCGGCCACATGGTGTTCGGAGCCGACGGTCCAATTTGCCGCTGTGGTCATCATGGCTGCGTCGAGGCCTATACGTCGCTTCCGGCCCTGGCCGAGCTTCTTGGCGTCGCGGAAGCCGAGTTGCTTCAACCCGGCAGCGAATGGGTGACCGCGATACCGCTCTCGTCGCGTGTGCGGCAGGAATTGCGCCGGCGGCTGTTCCGGCTTGGCCTTGCGATCGGCAACACGCTGAACGTGAAGCCATGCAAGGGCGTCGCGATCAGCGGCTGGCCATCGCTTCTCGCCGACGACGATCGCAGCGCGCTCGTCGAGGGGATCGACGCCTGTCTGTTGGGCGGGCGCAAGCACGCGCAAGTGTCGCTCGCTTTCGTGCCGCCGTCGAATGGCAACGATCCGCGGGCGGCGCTGGCATTCGCGGCTTTCTGCCTCGCTTGCCGCGGCGGCATGCCGGCCGCATCAATCGAGGCCGCCTGAGATACCTGATGCCGCGCGGCTCTCGCGCGAAAGAGTTCACACCGGGAGGAAACTGCCATGCCGATCACGACAACAAGGCGCCAACTGCTCGCCGGATCCGCGGCTGCGCTCGCACTGCCGGCCTTTGCGCGAGCGCAAGGCGCGATCAAGCCGCGTCTGACTGCGATCTCGCAATGGTCCGCGGGCAGCGATGGGGCTGCCATCACGGCGCTCGGCAAGAAATTCGAGGAGAAAGGCGGGGTTTGGCAGCACTCGCCCGTCCCCGGCTTCACCACCGAGATGATGAACAAGCTGCGTGCCCAGATCATGGCTGGCGATCCACCGGCCTGTTCGCAGCTCAAAGGTCCCGAGATCGCGGCTTGGTCCAAGATTGCCCCGACGGTCGATCTCGATGCCGTCGTCGCTGCCGCCGGCTACGAAAAGGTTATCGCTCCGGACCTTGCAAAATTGCACAAGCCGGGGGGCAAGTGGATTGCGCTGCCCTTGCAGATCTACAGCACCAACATGCTGTTTCTCTCCAAACGCGCGATGGACAAGGCCAAGGCCGACAAGATCCCCGTCACATGGGCCGAGTTCAACGACCTTGCCGAGAAGATGAAAGCAGGCGGCGTCCCCTATCCGATCGCCAACGGTGGCACCCGCCCGGACGACGGCCAAAAATTCGAAGCCGCTTTGGCAGGCATCAGTCCCACTGCATACCGCGCAGCCCTCATGAATCTGGACAAGAAGGCCCTGGAGGGCCCGGAGACAAAGGCCGCCTTCGTCCAGGTGCGCAAGATTGCCGACTGGATGGACCCCAACGTCGGCGCCCAGCACTTTTCGACCAACCTGAAGCGTTTCGTCGACGGCGAGATGGGCATGATGATCATGGGCGGGTGGGCGCAGGGCGTATTGCGCAACGCGGGTTTCAAGTTCGAGGACTTCATCATCGCCCCGGGCCCGAGCGACAACAGCAAGCCTGTCTTCCTGCTGAATGCCGATGCCTTCATATTCTGGCAGCGCAAGGAGCCCGACCTGCAAGCCGGTCAGAAGCTGATGGCCCAGCTCGTCATGGATCCGGCGATCCAGACCATGTATTCGCAGATCACGGGATCGATACCCGTGCGCACCGATGTCGATCTGTCCGGCGAAGGCTGGTCGGACGGGCAACGGCGGACCGCAGCAGCCCTGAAAGACGCGATCGCCAGCAATCAGGCCGTCCTCAGTCTCGCGCACAACATGGCGCAGGAAAACGGGATGACCGCAGCGATCATCGACGTGATCACGGAGTACGTGAAAAACAAGACGATCAAGCCCGAGCAAGCGGTCACTCGCCTTGCCGAGGCCGTCGAGGGCGCACGTTGACCATCGCTATCCCGACAACACCGGGCCGGCCGGCAGCCCCTGACTGGGTACGCCGGCTGCCCGAATATTTGACGATCTGGGTGCCGCTGCTGTTGTCCGCCGCGCACCTCATTGCGTTCTCGCTCTGGACGATCTGGATATCATTCACGCCGTCCACTCTGGTCCCGGTCTCGGGCTGGGTCGGCTTACGCAACTATTCTTCGGTTGCAGCATCGCGGAACTGGCAGATTGCCTTGGACAATCTGCTGCTGTTTGGCAGCGCCTTCGTGTTGCTGAGTCTGGCGGCCGGTCTCATCCTTGCGATCCTGCTCGATCAGCGCATTCGCGGCGAGAACCTGCTGCGGTCCATCTTCCTCTATCCTCTGGCGGTGTCATTCGTGGTCACCGGCACGGTCTGGAGTTGGCTGCTCAATCCTGGCCTCGGGATCCAGAAGCTGGTTCGCGACCTCGGCTGGAGCTCCTTCCGGTTCGACTGGCTGATCGACCGCGACATGGCCATTTGGACCATTGTCATCGCTGCGATCTGGCAATCCTCCGGTTTCGCCATGGCGCTGTTCCTCGCCGGCCTCCGCTCCGTCGACGCCGACCTGATCAAGGCGGCGCAGATCGACGGCGCCGGACCGATCCGAATGTACCGGCGCGTCATCCTGCCGACCCTTTGGCCGATCACCATCACCGTCATCGTCATCCAGCTGCAGTTCGCGATTTCGACCTTCGACCTCGTCCGCGCGCTCACCAATGGTGGGCCTGGGATCGCCACCCAGCTGCCGGCCCTCGTCGTCTACGACCTGATGTTCCAGCGCAGCCTGCTCGGACGCGGAGCGGCGGCGGCAGTGCTCATGTTGCTCATTCTTCTCGCGGTTTTGCTGCCCTATGCAGCGTGGCGTTATGTCCAGCGGCGGCGGGCGATCCATGCGTGAGCGAACCCTCGCGCCAGGCCGAATTCTGATCTATCTCGTCGTCTCGCTGATCGCTGCAGCATGGCTCGCGCCATTGGCTGTTGTCGTGCTGAACTCGCTCCGCACCAACGAGGAGATCGCGCAGGCCTCGATGATCGGCTGGCCGAAGCAATGGGCATGGAGCAATTACGCCGCGGCCTGGAGCGGCTTCTGCGTCGCGGAGACCTGCGCCGGCATCCGGCCGTACATGCTGAACTCCGCGCTGGTCACGATTCCCGCGACGATCTTCTCGACCCTGCTCGGTGCAGTCGCCGGTTACGCCGTGTCGCTCTGGCGTTTTCGCGGCGATAGCTGGATCTACGGTATCGTGACACTTGGGCTTTTCCTTCCCCAGCAGATGCGCTTGCTTCCCTGGACCATCGTGTTGCGCGATACGGGCCTGATGAACACGCTCACGGGCCTGGTCGTGATCCATACGATCCAGGGGCTCTCCTTTACCGTCTTGTTCTGCCGAAACTACTACACTGCCATCCCGCAGGATTTGATAAGAGCCGCGCGCATCGATGGCGCAGGGTTCTTTCGTATTTTCTGGCGCATCATCCTGCCGCTCTCGCCGCCTATTCTGGTCGTCACCGTGATCTGGCAGTTCACGCATATCTGGAACGAATTTCTCTACGGCGTGACATTCACGACGGGTCAGCAGCAGCCGGTCACCGCCGCGCTGATCGCGCTATCCGCCGCGGTCGCCGACATCCCGCAGCATGGCGTGCAAAGCGCGGCGGTGATGATCGCCGCCTTGCCGACCCTGCTGATCTATCTGATCGGCGGCAAATATTTCGTGCGCGGCCTCACCGCCGGCGCCGTGAAATGATCGGATTGTCATGGCAGCACTAAGCATTCGCTCCCTGTCCAAGCGCTACGCCAATCTGGAGGTGCTGAAGGGCATCGATCTCGACATCGAGAGCGGTGAATTCACTGTGCTCGTCGGACCATCCGGCTGCGGCAAGTCCACGCTGCTCAACATCATCGCCGGGCTCGACCTCCCGAGTGCAGGCACCGTGGAAATCGGCGGGCGTATCGTCAACGACGTTCCGCCGAAGGACCGCGACATCGCCATGGTGTTCCAGTCCTACGCGCTCTATCCGTCGATGACGGTGCGCCAGAACATCACCTTCGGCATGGAATGCCGCCACGTACCAAAGGCGGAGCAGGAGAAAGCCCTGGCGAATGTGGCCAGGCTGCTCCAGATCGAGCCGCTGCTCGGCCGCAAGCCGTCGCAGCTCTCCGGCGGCCAGCGTCAGCGTGTGGCGATGGGCCGGGCGCTGGTGCGCGATCCCCTGCTCTTCCTGTTCGACGAGCCGCTCTCCAATCTCGACGCCAAGCTGCGCGTCGAGATGCGGATGGAGATCAAGCGCCTGCATCAGCGCATCGGCGCCACCATCGTCTATGTCACCCACGACCAGATCGAGGCGATGACGATGGCGACGCGCATTGCTGTGATGCACCGGGGCGTGGTGCAGCAGTTTGCCGACCCTGACACCGTGTATCGCTATCCCGCCAATCTGTTCGTGGCCCGTTTCATGGGCTCGCCGCCGATGAACACGATGCCGGCACGGCTAGAGGCCGATGCCGGCGGGCCGGTGGTCGTGATCGGCGCGGGACGGCCGGACGAGGTCCACCTCCGCCTTGGCCAATACGACGCGGCGGCCCCCTTCGTCGGCCGTGACGTGGTGATCGGGATCAGGCCGGAATGCATCGCCGAGGGCAGCCGGGTGTTCTCCGCCGATCCGCCCGTCGTCGTCAACGCGCCGGTGGAGATGGTCGAGCCGACGGGGGCCGAAACGATCGTGCTGCTGCGGCTTGGGGGCGAGCCTGCGCTGGCGCGCATCACGCCGGACATCCGCCCCACACCGGGCGCCGCCGCCCCGTTTGCGCTCGACACGCGCCGCATCTGCCTGTTCGACCCCGAGACGGAGCGACTGATCGCATGACAAGAACGAGCTATGCCGGTCTTAGGGATCGCGTGGTGTTGATCACCGGTGGCGCCAGCGGCATCGGTGCCGCCTTCGTGCGGGCGTTCGCGGCGCAAGGGGCGCGCGTCGCGTTCCTGGATCTCGATGAAGCAGCCGGCCAGGCGCTCGTCGCGGAAGTGAAGGCGGCGACCGGAACTGTACCCCTGTACGTGCCCTGCGACCTCCTCGACATCGACGCCTTGCGCGGCGCCATGGCGCAGGTGCACAGATCGCTTGGCGATGCCGCGGTTCTCGTCAACAACGCCGCCAATGATCAGCGTCAGGTGCTGGCCGAGGTGACCCCGGCCGAGTTCGACTGGATGATCGGCGTCAACCTCAAGCACGTCTTCTTTGCCGCGCAAGCGGTGGTGCCGCAGATGCAGGCGCGCGGCGGCGGTTCGATCATCAACATGTCATCGATTGCCTGGATGCGCGGCGCGCCGGGGCTGCCGGTCTACGCCGCTGCGAAGGCCGCCATCGTCGGCTTCACCAACTCCCTGGCCCGGTCGCTCGGGCCCGACCGCATCCGCGTCAACGCGATCGCGCCGGGGATGGTGATCACGGAGCGCCAGCGCCGGCTGTGGTATCCGGACGACCATGCGATCGCCGAGCTGCGCACGCGTCAGGCTATTCCCGACGCGGTGACGCCCGATGACATCGCCAACATGGCGCTGTTCCTCGCTTCCGATGAGAGCCAGCGCGTCACGCGGCAGTGTTTTCAGGTCGACGCGGGTCTCGGCTAGAGCCTGTACTCACAAACCCGAGTTGCCTCGTAGAGGTCCACTCCGCATCCGAGAGCAGTCGCGTTGGCGTACCTCACCCTGGGTCCGAGTTGGGGCCAGAAGGCGACCTCCCCGATGAACTGGACTACTCGGTCCTTGGCTGCGAAGCCCAATCGACCGAATGCCGCCCTGGCCGCTGCGGCAGGATAGCGACGAGCAAGACGATTGCAGCGAGAAGGACCACGGAAGCTAAAGGACGACTCAGGGCGAGCCCGCCATGGCTGACTGGCTTGTCCAGAAAATCTCCAACGGTGGCCCCCAGAGGACGCGTGAGAATGAAGGCCGCCCAGAATAGAAAAACCCGCGATACCCTGGTCCAGTAGTACAGCGCCGCAAGCACCAAAAGTCCCGCACCAAACAGTAGAGCGCCTCCATCGTATCCCAGCCCGGAGTCGTCAGCGACCCAATCTCCGAGAGCGGTACCCAAGGTTTGCGAAAACGTAATGGTGATCCAATAGAATAGTTCGGTCTTTGGGGACGTTACCGTGTCGACATTCACCGAGCCCAAGGTCGTGTACCATGCAGCAAGGGAACAAAGCACACAGGCCAGCAAGATGGATGAGCCTCCCACATAACCAATCCCCAATGAACGATCAAAAAAATCCGCCAACGCGGTACCCACGGTGGTGGAAGCAACGATGGCCAGCCAGTAGACCCAAGGATTGAACTTCGGCGTCGAAATCTGAGCAATGACTGCGGCAACGAAAATGGCCAGAAAGATAGCCGTTCCGATCAGATATCCGCCGTTTTGGGCGTTCTGATCTGCGTGCAGCCAGCTCATGGTCACCGCGTCGCCGCCCGTTTCGCCCAGCGTGGTGGCTAAGATTTTGATTATCCAGAAGCCGAACGTGACGGCAGGTACTTTGCTGATAATATCATCTGCGCTCTGGGGCCTCATTGACCCACTCCTCAATACCTAGGTTGCCGGTGCGGACTGGCCAGCAAACCAAACGCTGCAAGCACCTGAAGGTGCCACTCAAAAATTCAGCCGGTGAACCGCTGGAGGACCGCTTTGGGTCCACAAGCCGCCGATCCCGCTTCAGGAGGCTTCCGCTTTGCGCTGGCAAGCCGACGCTTGGGAGTACACGTCCTAGCTAACCCGCCTGCCCTTGCGCATGGTCGCCAGCACGATATCCGCTGCGAGCACGCTCGGCGACGTGTTGCCGGTCGACATGATCGCATCGAGCTGGGCGAACGCTTCCACCTGCTGCCGGCGCAGCGGTGAATCGGTCAGCAGCTCCGACAGCACAGGCGCCAGCTTCTCCGGCGTGCAGTCTTCCTGCAGGAACTCCGGGATGACATCCTTGCCGATCACGAGATTGGCGAGGATCACCGAGGAGACGCGGATCGCGCGGCGCAGGATGAAGGCTTCGATCGCGCCGACGCGATAGGCCGTCACCATCGGGATGCCCGATAGCGCGAGCTCCAGCGTCACCGTGCCGGATTTTGCCAGTGCCGCGCGCGCGATGCGGAAGGCGGCGCGCTTCTCGTTCTCGCCGACCACGATTTGAGGCTTGACCGGCCAGCTCGCGATGCCTTCGCAGATGGTGGCTTCGAGATGCGGCATGGTCGGCAGCATCAGCTCGAACGTGCGGCCCTCCGTCTGCAATCGGCCGAGCGTGGCGCCGAACACATCGAGATGGTGCCTGATCTCGCTGCGGCGGCTGCCGGGCAACACCAGCAAGACCGGCGCCTCGCCGTCGCGGCGCGCCTGCTCCTCCGCGTTCGGCCGCAGCGAGGGCAATTGCTCGATCAGGGGATGGCCGACATAGCTGCATGGCGGGCCGCCGAGCTTGCGATATTCCTCCGGCTCGAACGGCAACAGGCCGAGCACATGGTCGACATAGCCGAGCATGGTCCGCGCTCGCCCCGGCCGCCAGGCCCAGAGCTGCGGCGAGACGTAGTCGACGATCGGGATCGCCGGATTGCGCGTCCGCACGCGGCGGGCGACACGGTGGGTGAAGTCGGGGCTGTCGATGATGACGAGCGCGTCCGGCGCGGCTTCGGTCACGGCCTCCGCGGTCTCGCGGATCAGCCGCAGGATCTTCGGCAATTGCTGCACGACCGCGGCGAAGCCCACGATCGAAAGCTGCTCGATCGGAAACAGCGTCTCGAGGCCCTGGCGCGCCATGGTGTGGCCGCCGACGCCCACGAACTGCACGCCGTCGCCGAGGCGCTGGCGCAGCACCTTCATCAAGGCGCTGCCAAGCCGGTCGCCGGATTCCTCCGTGGCGATCAGGAAGATCTTGCGCTTGGGATCGCGGCCTTGCATCACGCCGGCAGGCCGATGACGAAGAGATATTTGGCGTCGGCGAGCGCGATCATCGCCTCCGGCTCGGCGGCGATGGTGTTGCCGGCAACGACGGCGATCCCAGCCAGCCCTGCGGCGGCGACGCCCTCGAGGGTGCGCGGGCCGATCGTCGGCAGGTCGAAGCGCAGATCCTGCCCGCTCTTTGGGACCTTCACCAGCACGCCCCGCCCGGTGGCCGCGCGGATGCGACCCTCTTCGCGCAGCCGTGCCACGCGCGCGAGCAGCGCATCGGTGCCCTCGATGTCCTCGACCGCCACCACATGGCCGTCGATCACGACCGCAGCCTGGCCGATGTCGAACGGACCGAGCGCGGTCAGCACCGCGCGTCCGCGCTCGATGTCGGTCTTGCCGGTGTCGCTCGGCCAGGCGCGGCTGATGCAGCCCTCGGGCATTAAGAGGTCGGGCGCGACATCCTTGATGCCGACCATGCGAAAGCCGCCCTGCTCGAGAATGCGCCCGACGCCGGACAACAAATGGTCGTCGCCGCCGCGGAAGGCGCGGATGACATGGCCGAGCAGCCGAAGCGTCGTGAAGTCGACCCGGACCTCCGAGAGCGAAGGCCTCACCAGCGTGCCGATGAAGATCAGGTCGCGGCAGCCCTCCTCGCGAAACAGCCGCATGGCGCGGCCGAGCTGGCCGACCGAGATCCAGCGATGACGGAATTTCTCCACCCGTGCCGGATCGCAGGCTCCCCGAAGCGGAAACAACACCGGCGTGATGCCGCGGGCGGCGAGCGAGTCGGCGACAGCGAACGGCATCGCACCGCCGCCAGCGACCACGCCGACCGGCGATGAAATCTCCGAAGCCGCCGATGTCATGCCTGCGGCCATCCCATCATCACTTCGCGATGGCGGGAAGACAGAGCGGGCGCTTGCCCTTGCCGATGAAGTCGAGAATTTCGCCGATCGCCGGATCTTCACCGGCGAGCGGCCGCGCCGCCTCCAGGCGTTCGGCAAAGGTCGCGGGGCCATGGAAGAGCTTCTGATAGAACGCGCGCACGGTCGCAAGCCGCTGCTTGGTGAACTTGCGCCGCTTCATGCCGATCAGGTTGAGGCCTTCGAGCACGGCATATTGGCCGTTGACGAGGCCGAACGGAATGACGTCGTCGCGCACGCCGCACACGCCGCCGACCATAACTTGCGGGCCGATGCGGGTGAACTGGTGCACCGCGGACAGACCGCCGATGAAGACGAAATCACCGATCTCGCAGTGACCGCCGAGCGTGGCCGAGGTCGCGAAGATCACGTCGTTGCCGACATGGCAGTCATGGCCGACATGGCTGCAATTCATGAAATAGTTGCGGTCGCCGACCTCTGTGATGCCACCGCCTGCGACCGTGCCGGCGTTCATGGTCACGGACTCGCGGATCGTGCAGCCCGAACCGATCTTGAGCTTCGTCAATTCGCCACGATAGCTGAGCGATTGCGGCGGCGTGCCGAGCGAGGCGAACGGATAGATGGTACAATCGTCACCGATCGTGGTCTGCGCGGTGATATGCACATGTCCGATCAGCTTGCAGTTACTGCCGATCACGACATGCGGGCCGATGATGCAGAAGGGGCCGATCTCGGTGCCCTCGCCGATCACGGCGCCGTCCGCGATCCGTGCGGTGGGATCAATCTTACTCATCAAGCAATCTGACTCATCAAGAAGGTCTGATTAGGTGTTGAAGTCGCTCGGTTTTCCGCTGGTTAGCGCGACTATGCCCGATCTGTCCAGTGACGTATGATCTCTCCGTGTTTCAAGGGCCGGGTGAAGCAGTCTTCCCGGCTCATCAACAAGTTCATGCGGAGCTTCAGGTATCGTGGTCAGGGCCCTGGCACTTCTCCTCGCACAGCTCGTGACCGCGCCGATCGTGTCCGAGACGATCGAGACCGCCGAACACCGCCCCATCGACCTCGCGACATTCGAATGCCGCGACATCAGCCGCAGCACGGTGCTCCAACGGGTCTGCTACGACCGTGCGCAGCAGGGCCTCGTCGTAGCAGTGAACGGCGCTTACGATCGCTATTGCGGCGTGCCGGTCGACACCGTCGAGCGCCTGCTGGGCGCGCCGTCCATGGGACAGTTCTTCAACCAGAACATCAAGCGCGAGGTCAGCGGCAGACGCTACGCGTGTCCTGCGCGCGAGCGTATCCAGAGAAGTTGATCCCGCTCAGTCGGTCAGCATGGCGCCGACGTCGGCCTCCGCAACCACCTGGCCGTTGACCTTGGCGTCGCCGTGAAACCACCACATGGCCTTGCGGCGGCCGATTGAGCGCATGTGATATTCGATGGTATCGCCGGGCAGCACCGGCTTACGGAACTTGCACTTGTCGATGGTCAGGAAATACACCGCGCGCGGCTTCTCGGTGCCCTCGACCGACTTGATGCCGATCACACCCGCGGTCTGCGCCATCGCTTCGATCATCATGACGCCGGGATAGACCGGGCGATCGGGAAAGTGGCCCTGGAACGGCGGCTCGTTGAAGGTGACGTTCTTGATGCCGATGCCGCTGTAATCGGTGCGGATGTTGATCACGCGATCGATCAGCAGCATCGGAAAGCGGTGCGGGAGCGTTTGCAGGATCATGTTGATGTCCACAAGCTCGAACCTGACCGGTGCTTCGTCCGTCACTCCCGTTCCTCCTGCTTCGGATCGGCCTTGCTGTCGCGCGCCAGGCGCTCCACCGCCAAAATTTCCTTGAACCACTGCCTGGTCGGCTTGGCAAAAAAACCACCCCAGCGTCCGTTGGGAGGAACGTCGTCCTTGACGCCACTCATGGCAGTCACCTGAGCTCCATCCCCGATCTTGACGTGATTGTTGATGCCCACCTTCGCTCCCAGCGCCACGTTGTCGCCGAGGGTGAGGCTACCGGCAAGGCCGATCTGGGCGGCCAGCAGGCAGTGCCGGCCAATGGTCACATTGTGGCCGATCTGGACCTGATTGTCGATTTTGGTCCCCTCGCCGATCACCGTGTCGCGCAAGGAGCCCCGATCAATGGTGGTGCCGGCGCCGACCTCCACATTGTTCTGGATCAGCACGCGGCCGGTCTGGGGCACCTTCAGATGCCCCTCGGGGCCGAAGAAGATGAAGCCGTAGCCATCCTGGCCGATCGAGCAGCCGGGGTGGATCAGGACGTCGTTGCCGATCAGCGCGCACTGGATGGCGGTGCGTGCGCCGACATTGCAGTCCCGGCCGATCTTGACGCCGGGGCCGATCACGGCCCCCACACCGATCACCGTGCCGCTGCCGATCTCCACGTCAGGGCCGATCACGGCCAGGGGATCGACGATCACGCCGTCCTCGAGCCTGGCCGTGGCATCGATGATGGCCGACGGCGCGATGCCCTCATTGCCGGTCCAGGATTGCGGCCGGAGCGCGTCGCCATGCCACTCCCGCGCGATCCTGACGAAGGCGCGGAACGGCTGTGGCGCCCGCAGCACGGCGACGTGCGCGGGCACCCGAGCCTCGAAGCGTGGGCTCACCAGGCAAGCACCAGCCTTGGTCGCCTTGAGCTCATCGGCATATTTGAGATTGTCGAAGAACGACAGGTGCATCGGGCCGGCTTCGCCGAGCGAAGCAAGGCCTCTGATGATTTGGCCGCCCCTGGCGGGATCGACCAGCTCCGCCTTGGTCAGCGTGGCTATGTCAGCCAGCGCTGAGGCGGGCGGTTGTGTGAAGAAGGTCGGCTGCGCCATTCCACCCCGTCGCGGTCCGGCTTCGGCATGAAGCGGCCAAGCCGCATCATGCCTCATCTCCTGGATTGGCACGATCCCTTTCGGAAACCGGCTCCGGTGGTCCGGATCGTGCCGTGCTGTTCGAATTAGAACGAGGTGCCGCCGCCGAACCGGAACTCCTGGGTACGGTCGCTCTTGCCCTTGGTCAGCGGCACGGCGTAGTCGAAGCGCAGCGGACCGAACGGCGAGGCCCAGATCAAGCCGACACCGACCGACGAGCGGACGACATTGCCGTTGTCATACACCAGGCCGGTGCAGGTTCCAGCCGAGTTTGGATTGACGGTTGACGGCGTGCAGCCCGAATTCCTGGTCGTGGTCATTTCGTTGGTCACCGACCACGTCGTCGGGCCCTGATAGTCGAACAGTCCGCCGGCGTCGGCGTAGACGGCGCCCTTCAGACCGACTTCCTTCGGCAGGAACCAGAACGGCATCTGCAATTCGAGCGAAGCACCCCAATATTTGGTGCCGCCAAGCGCGTCCTGCGTACCGAAGGGATTCAGATCGCGCGGTCCGATGCCGTTCGGGGCAAAGCCGCGGACGAGGTTCGGGCCCATCTGGAAATGATCGAGCATGCGCAAATCGCTGCCCATCTTGTTCAGCATGCCGCCCTGGATGCGAGCGAGGCCGACGATATCGGACACCAGCGGAGTGTAATACTTCGCGTCGACCACAGTCTTCAGGTAGGAGACGTCGCCGCCGACGCCGGCGAAGTCCTGCCGGAAATCGACCAGCAGACCGTCGGTGGGGTTCTTGTTGTTGTCGAGCGTATTGTAGGTCAGCGTGTAGCCGAGCGCCGAGGTCAGGGTCTTGCCATTGGCAAGCTCCTTGCGCACCGGCAGCGAAGCTTCGCCGTCGCTGTAGCAGCCGAGGCCGTTGGTCGAGCTCAGGTCGATGCCGTTTGCATTGGCATAGGCCGGGCTCGGGTTGAACGCCGCGGAAGCGGGATTGTTGTTACAGTTCGACAGGTAGGACGGCAGCGTGATTTCCTGCCGATAGATCGAGTAGCGCACCTGCAGCGACAGATCTTCACGCAGGGAGAAACCGAGGCGCGGCGAGAAGCCGAGCGTCTTGGTGCCGTAGGAGATGTAACTGTTGGACTTCTGCTCACGCTGATAGAGGTCGAGACCCAGAGCGACACGGTAGTCGAGCAAATAGGGTTCGACGAACGACAGCGAATAGCCGCGGGCGTACTGACCATAGGTCACCGAGGCCTTGGCGAACAGGCCGCGGCCGAGCAAATTGCGTTCGGAGACCGAGACTTCGGCCAGCGCGCCGTCGGTGGTGGAGTAACCACCCGAAACCGAGAAATCGCCGGTCGATTTCTCTTCCATGTCCACGAGCAGGATCACGCGGTCGCTCGACGAGCCGGGCTCCGTCGTGATCTTCACGCTCTTGAAATAGTCGAGGTTCTTCAATCGGCGCTCGGCACGGTCGACCAGCGCGCGGTTGTAGGCATCGCCCTCGGAGACGTCGAACTCGCGACGAATCACGTAGTCGCGCGTGCGGGTGTTGCCGCGCAGGTTGATGCGCTCGATATAGGTGCGCGGACCCTCATCGATGTTGAACACGACCGATACGGTATGCGCCTCGAAGTTGCGGTCGCCACCGGGACGGACCACGGCGAAGGCATAACCGCGCCGCGAGGCTTCGATCTGCATCTCCTCGACCGACTTCTCGACCGATTCGACGTTATAGAGCGAGCCGACATTGACGCGCGAATAGTTGCGCATCGAGCTGGGATCGAAGTTCGGAATGCTGGAGCGGAAGTCGATTGAGCCGACCCGGTATTGCGAGCCTTCCTCGATCTTGAAGGTAACGTTGAAGCCCTTCTTCTCCGGATCGTATTCGGTGAGCGCGGCCACGACCTGGACGTCGGCGAAACCGTTCTTGAGATAGAAGCGGCGGATCAGGTCGCGGTCGGCCTCGACCCGATCGGGATCGTAGACGTCGCCGCTGCCGAGGAAGCTCAGCAGGTTCGTTTCGTGCGTCTTGATGACGTCGCGAAGGCGGTAGGACGAGAATGCGCTGTTGCCGACGAACTCGATCGACTTGACGCCGGTCTTGGCGCCCTCCTCGACCGTGAAGACGAGATCGACGCGGTTGTTCGGCTGCTCGATGACTTCAGGCGTGACGCGAACGTCGTAGCGGCCGGACCGGCGATAGATTTCAGCGATTCGCAGCGTGTCGGACTGCACCATGGCGCGGGAGAAGGTGCCGCGCGCCTTGGACTGGATTTCAAGGGTGAGCTGCTCGTCCTTGATCTTCTTGTTACCCTCGAAGGCAATGCGGCCGATCACCGGGTTTTCCACCACGGAGACGACGATCTGGCCACCGGCACCGCGGTTGATCCTGACGTCCTGGAACAGGCCGGTCTCGATCAACGCCTTGAGGCCGTCGGCGATGGCGCCCTGATCCAGACGACCGCCGGGACCCGGCTTGAAGTAGGAGCGGATCGTCTCCAACTCGACCCGGCGATTTCCCTCGACGGAAATCGACTGCACGGTCTGAGCAAGCGCAGACGAAGACACAAAGGCAGCCCCAACCGGGGCAAGCACCGGCGCGCCGAACATGATCAGGGTTGCGAGCAAGCCCCCCCGGAGTCGCAGTCCAAACTTCATTGCGCAACGCGCCCTTATCATTCCGTACCAGACCCAACCCCAACGCCGGTCTGGAGATTCCCCAAGTTCAAGCCGCTTGTAGACAATTTCACCGACGCCGCAAACGGTCGAGCGCGCCGTAATTTCATTTTCATTCCAAGACGTTGCCCAAGAGCAACGCCCGGGCAACGCCACAAAAAAGCCCCTATCAGGATGCGGCCATTCGCAGGATGTCGTTGTAGGTCGCAAACACCATCAACATCAGCACCAAGCCAAGCCCGATTCGGAACCCCATCTCCTGAGTCCGCTCGGATAGCGGCCGACCACGGGCAACCTCCGCCGCATAGAACATAAGGTGACCGCCATCGAGCAGCGGGATCGGGAACAGATTCAGCAGGCCGATCGACACCGAGAGCACCGCGCAGAGGTTGATCACGAACTGGAACCCGGCGCTGGCCGCCTGCCCCGACATCTTGGCAATGCCAAGCACGCCGCTGACCTCATTCGGATTGCCGTTCCCGACGAACAACGAGCCCAGGAACTTGAAGGTGCTGGTGATGATGAACCAGACCTGCTCCACCCCGATCTTGAGCGCTTCGCCGACGCCGACCGGCGACGTGGAGGTCTCCCCGGCCTGAGACTTGTGCTCGACGCCGAGCACGCCGAGACGGTGGCTGTTACCGAAGGGATCCTTGCGCTCAAGCAGTGCCGGCGTCGCTGTCAGCGACACGATGGCACCGTCGCGCTTGACCTGGAAGGCAAGCGGCGAACCAGCATTCATCGCAACCATGCGCTGCATGTCGGCAAAGCTTTCGATCGGCTTGCCGTCGATCTGGACCACGACGTCGCCGATCTTGAAGCCGGCTGCCGCCGCAGCGCCGTCGGCGACGACACCGTCGACGCGCGCGATCGTGCTCGGCTTGCCGTAATACAGCGCCATGCCGGCGAAGATCAGCGCGCCCAGGATGAAATTGGCGATCGGTCCGGCGGCAACGATGGCGGCGCGCGGGCCGACCTTCTTGTGATGGAAGCTGCCGGCGCGCTCCTCGGCCGTCATGGCCGCGAGCTTCTCGGACGATGGTGTCGAAGCCTCGCTCTCGTCGCCGAAGAACTTGACATAGCCGCCGAGCGGGATCGCCGAGATCTTCCAGCGAGTGCCATGGCGGTCGTTGAAACCGACCAGCTCAGGTCCGAAACCGAGCGAAAAAGTTAACACGCGAACGCCCGCCCAGCGCGCGACCAGGAAATGGCCGAGCTCATGGAAGAACACGACGATGGTCAGGACGAACAGGAAGGGAACCGCGTAGCCGAGGAGCCCATGGCTCAATGTATTAAAACTATGGACGAAAAAGTCGATCATCGAATTCCCTCATCCAGCGCCGCAAGGCCCTGGCCCCGAACCATCTAGGATGCCTTTAAGGCAATTTGAGGCAATAGGGCGGCAGCCCTATTTCGCGCAACATGGTCAACAGCGATTGCATCGTCCGCCGACGTCAGCGGGGCCTGGTTCCCGCTGCGGATCCAGTCGTCCAGCGTCGCCTCCACCAGCCGGGCAATCGCGCCGAACCGGATCTTGCCGGCGATGAAGGCGGCGACCGCGACCTCGTTGGCGGCGTTGTAGACGGTGGTCGCCCCCTTCCCGGTCCGGAGCGAATCGAAGGCCAGGCGCAGCCCGGGGAAGCGCTCGAAATCCGGCGCCTCGAAGGTCAGCTGGCCGATCTTGGCCAGATCGAGCTTGGCGGCCGGACCCTTGATGCGGTCGGGCCAGCCGAGGCAATGCGCGATCGGCGTGCGCATGTCGGGTGCGCCGAGCTGGGCGACGACCGAGCGATCAGAGAACTCGACCATGCCGTGGATGATCGATTGCGGATGGACGAGGACGTCGATCTCGTCGGGCGAGAGCGCGAACAAATAGGAAGCCTCGATCACCTCAAGCCCCTTGTTCATCATCGAGGCGGAATCGATCGTGATCTTCTGGCCCATGCTCCAGTTCGGATGCTTCAGGGCTTGCTCGAGTGTCGCCTGCTCGATGTCGGCGGGCTTCCAGGTGCGGAACGGGCCGCCGGAGGCCGTGATGATGACACGGACGAGCTCGTCGCGGTTGCCCGAGGCGAGCGCCTGGAACAGCGCATTGTGCTCGGAATCCGCAGGCAGGATGCAGGCCCCCGCTTTCGCCGCGCGCTGCATGAAGAAATCGCCGGCGCAGACGAGACATTCCTTGTTGGCGAGCGCGACATGCGCGCCGCGATCGACCGCCGCCAGTGCCGGCTTCAGCCCGGCCGCGCCACTCACGGCGGCCATCACCCAATCGGCCGGACGCGCGCCGGCCTCGATCACCGCACTTTCGCCGGCGCCGCATTCGGTGCTGGTGCCAGCGAGCGCAGCCTTGAGCTCGGCAAATTTTGAGGTGTCGGCGATCGCGACGAAGCGCGCGGAAAACTCCTTCGCGAGCTTTGCCAGCGCCTCGACATTGCTGTTCGCCGTCAGCGCCTCGACACGGTAGCGCCCGGGAGAGGCGCGCAGCAGATCCATCGTGCTGTCGCCGATCGAGCCGGTGGCGCCGAGAACCGTGACGCTGCGGATGGTCGACGCCGCAGCCTTGTTGTTACGCAATGGAACCGCGCTCATATGTTCACCAAACCATAAGACCGCTTCCGGCGCTATGCACACCATGGCGGAGGAAGCCGATAATCCACGCCACCAGGATGGCGGCGACAAAACCGTCCAGACGGTCCAATAGCCCGCCGTGGCCGGGAATTAAGTGACTGGAATCCTTGACATCGAAGCGCCGCTTGACCGCGGATTCGAACAGATCGCCGCAGGCCGACACGACCGAGAGGACCGCGGCGACGAGCAGCAATGGAGCCATCTTTCCGATCCCGCAAGCGGCAAAGCCGGCCGCGACCAAAAGGCTCGCGGCAAAGCCGCCGAGCGCCCCCGACCAGGTCTTCTTCGGGCTCACGCGTGGCCACAGTTTCGGTCCGCCGATGCCACGGCCGGCGAAATAGCCGCCGATATCGGTCGCCCACACCACGAGCAGCACGAACATCAGCGCGGCGAAGCCGTTCACGAGATCCTTCCGCAGCAGGATCGAGGCGAGTAGCGCCGCCGACGCATAGGCAAATCCGGAGGCCGCCCAGACGAACTTGCCCCGCGCGATCACCGTCACGACCGCACCGCCAATCAGGCCGGTGATGATTGCGGTCTTCAGCGCGCCGAAGGCAACGCACAAGCCCATCGTGGCGATGACGATCGTCCCCGTCCCGGTCAGCGCGGTCGAGCCTGCGCCCACCACCATCAGCCATTCCGCGAACAGTCCGATCGACACCAGGGTGACGAGCAGCGCCCACAGCCAGCCGCCGGCATAAGCCAGCGCAATGGCGAGCGGCGCCAGCACCAGCGCCGCGAGGATTCGCATCACGAGATTGCTGGGGGCAGGCTGAGAACCGGCCGGTGCGGAGTCGGGCTCGCTCACGAGGCGGTTTTCGCGACCAGGCCGCCGAAACGGCGCTCGCGCCTGGCGAATTCGGCGATTGCGCCTTCCAGGGCCGCCTTGTCGAAATCGGGCCAGTGAATCGGCACGAAGACGAGCTCGCTATAGGCGGCCTGCCACATCAGGAAGTTGGACAGGCGCTGCTCGCCACTGGTGCGGATGATGAGATCGGGATCGGGAATGTCGGGGGCGTCGAGATGCGCCCCCAATGTCTCGGCATCGATCGTGTCGGGACTGCGCCGGCCCTCGGCGACTTCGCGCGCGAGCTTCTGCGCCGCCTTCGCGATCTCCTGCCGGGAGCCGTAATTGAAGGCGACGACGAGCGTGAGGCGCGTGTTATCGCGCGTCAGTTCCTCCGCCTCGTTGAGAAGTGCGCAGATGTCGCCCTCCAGCCCGTCCCGCTCGCCGATGATGCGTACCTTGACGCCGTCGCGATGCAGGCTCGCCAGATCGTTGCGGATGAAGCGGCGCAACAGGCCGAACAGATCGCCGATCTCGCTCGCCGGACGCGACCAGTTTTCCGAGCTGAAGGAGAAGATGGTGAGATAGCGGATGCCAAGTTCATGCGACGCGCGAACCACGCGGCGCAGGGCCTCCACGCCGCGGCGATGGCCTTCCGCCCGTGGCAAGCCGCGCGCGGCCGCCCAACGTCCGTTGCCATCCATGATGATGGCGACATGCGCAGGCGCATCGGACCGATCTGGTCCTTCCGTTGCGGGCGCGGCGGCGTTGGACATGAGGCTGCCTTAAAGCATGATCCGGACCCGAAGGGCCGCGTTAGCGCAAAGTGCGAAACGGTTTTCCGAAAAGATCATGCACGAACAATAACCTAAAGCGCGATCCACCGCGCTTTAGACGGTAAGGATTTCTTTTTCCTTGGCGGCCAGCAACTGGTCGATCTCGGAGATCGTGCCGTCGGTCGCCTTCTGCACCTCGTCGGCGTGGCGCTTCTGATCGTCCTCGGACATCTCGTGATTCTTCTCGAGCTTCTTGAGAACGTCGAGACCATCGCGGCGGACATGGCGCGCGGCGACCTTGGCGGCTTCCGCGTATTTGTGCGCGACCTTGACGAGCTCCTTGCGACGCTCCTCGTTGAGCTCGGGGATGCGCAGGCGCAGCACCTGGCCTTCGGTCGCCGGCGACAGGCCGAGATTGGAATCGACGATCGCCTTCTCCACCGCCTTGACCATCGACTTGTCCCAGACCTGCACCGAGATCAGGCGCGGCTCCGGCACGCTGACGGTGGCAAGCTGGTTCAGCGGCATGTGGCTGCCATAGGCGTCGACCTGCACCGGATCGAGCATCGAGGCGGAGGCGCGACCGGTGCGCAGGCCGCCAAGTTCGTGCTTGAGCGACTGGATCGCGCCCTGCATGCGGCGCTTGACTTCGTTGAGATCGAAATTATCCGTGGCCATCACGTTTCTCCTTCAAAATCCCGGCGACCTCTCCGCACCCCTTCTCTCAGGGTGCAACGACAAGCCGTCAGCCGGCGACAATGGTTCCGTGGCCGCCGCCACGCAGTACAGCGCCGATCGAACCCGGCTCCGCGATCGAGAACACGATGATAGGCAGCGACGTCTCGCGGGCAAGGGCGAAGGCGGTCGCATCCATCACCTTGTAGCCGCCCTCGATCGCCTGCGAATGCGTCAGCCGGTCGAATCGCGTCGCCGTCGGGTCCTTCTTCGGGTCGGCCGAATAGACGCCATCGACATTGGTCGCCTTCAGCACCGCCTGGGCGCCGATCTCGGCGGCACGCAGCACCGCGGTCGTGTCGGTGGTGAAGAACGGATTACCGGTTCCACCACCCAGCAGCACGATCCGACCCTCAGCGAGGTATTTGTGTGCCGCGGTGCGGGTAAACAGCTCGGAAATCTCGGGCATGACGAAGGCCGACAGCGTGCGCGCAGGCGTGCCCTTGCGCTCGATCGTGGCTTCGAGCGCGAGGCAATTCATCATCGTAGCGAGCATGCCCATGGTGTCGCCGGTCGGGCGCGACACGCCGCGCGAGGAGACCTCGACGCCGCGAAAGAGGTTGCCGCCGCCAATCACGACGGCGACTTCGGTACCGAGATGGCGAGCGGCGATCAGATCGTCGGCGACCCGGTCGATGGTCGGTTGATCGATGCCAAAACCCTGCGGTCCCGCGAGATATTCGCCGGACAGCTTGATCACGACGCGACGATAGACCGGATCAGTCATGAGCACTTTCCTTGTCCGGCCGCCGCTTCCGGCGGCACGCCGGAAGGAACGTTCCGGCGCTTACTTCTTGCCGCTGGCCGCCGCGACCTCGGCCGCGAAGTCGCTTTCCTGCTTCTCGATTCCCTCACCGAGAGCATAGCGCACAAAGCCCGCGATCTTCACCGCGCCGCCGACCTTGCCTTCGACTTCCTTCACCGCTTGCGCCACCGACTTGCCGGTGTCGTGGATGAAGGCCTGCTCCAGCAGGCAGACTTCCTTGTAATAGGTCTTCAGGCCGGACTCGACGATCTTCTCGATCACGTTCTCGGGCTTGCCCTGCTGGCGATATTTGTCGGCGAGCACGTCCTTCTCGCGCTTGACGACCGCCGGATCGAGACCGGACGGATCGAGCGCCAGGGGGTTGGCGGCCGCGACATGCATCGCGATCTGGCGGCCAAGCGTTGCGAGCTCGTCGGCCTTGCCGGGCGATTCCAGTGCCACGATCACGCCCATCTTGCCGGCGCCCTCGACGACCGCGCCATGGACGTAGCTCGACACCACGCCCTGGCTGACCTCGAGCGAAGCTGCGCGGCGCAGCGTCATGTTCTCGCCGATGGTGGCGATCGCGTCATTGATCGCAGTTTCGATCGTGACGTCGCCGACCTTGGCGGCCTTGATCTTCTCGACATCGGCGCCGGCGTTGAATGCGACCTGCGCGATCATCTTGACGAGGCCCTGAAACTGGCCGTTGCGCGCGACGAAATCGGTCTCGGAATTGACCTCGACCACGACGCCCTTGTTGCCCTTGGTGAGCGCGCCGATCAGACCCTCGGCGGCGACGCGGCCCGACTTCTTGGCGGCCTTCGACAGGCCCTTCTTGCGCAGCCAATCCTGCGCCGCTTCCATGTTGCCGTCGTTTTCGGTCAGCGCGGCCTTGCAGTCCATCATGCCTGCGCCGGTCGACTCGCGCAGGTCCTTGACCATCGCAGCTGTGATCGTTGCCATCGTTCAAAATCCTT
Source organism: Bradyrhizobium sp. Ken64 (assembly GCF_055807555.1). NCBI lineage: Bacteria > Pseudomonadati > Pseudomonadota > Alphaproteobacteria > Hyphomicrobiales > Nitrobacteraceae > Bradyrhizobium > Bradyrhizobium sp. Ken64. The sequence goes on from NZ_JBVVPA010000003.1 coordinate 205,615, forward strand.
TTTGCCTGCCGGTTTGCCGCGGCGCGGCCAGATCGCCTCGCCGCGGTCCATCTCAGGAATTCGCGTCAACTGAAATGGTGGCCGGAACTTGTCCGGCCAACCCATCGCTCTTTTTGACTATTCCGCTTCCGCGGTCAGCGCCTTGGCCTTGGCCACCCAGGCGTCCGCGCGGCTCGGCAGGCCGACTTCTTCGCCGATCTTGTGCGCGGTGTCGTGATCGAGCTCGGCCAGCTGCCAGAAGTGGAAGATGCCGAGGTCGTTGAACTTCTTCTCGATCGCGCCCGACACGCCCGGGAGCTTCTTGAGGTCGTCGGAGGTGCCGCGCGGACCGGCGAGGCCCTGGAAGCCGCTCGTGGCGGCGGGCAGCTCTTCTGCGACCGGCCGAACCGAAGCGCCGACGTCGATTCCGGAATCGCCCTGGGCGCGCGAAATGCCGTCAATGGCTGCGCGCGCGATCAGATCGCAATAGAGCGCGATCGCGCGGCCGGCGTCGTCATTTCCCGGCACCACATAGGTGATGCCCTTCGGATCCGAATTGGTGTCGACGATCGCCGCGACCGGGATGTTGAGCCGCTGGGCTTCCTGGATCGCGATGTCTTCCTTGTTGGTGTCGATCACGAAGATCAGGTCGGGCAGACCGCCCATGTCCTTGATGCCGCCGAGCGAGCGGTCGAGCTTGTCGCGCTCGCGCTGAAGCGTCAGGCGCTCCTTCTTGGTGTAGGAGGAGGCATCGCCGCCGGCGAGCACGTCGTCGAGATGACGCAGGCGCTTGATCGAGCCCGAGATCGTCTTCCAGTTGGTCAGCGTGCCGCCGAGCCAGCGCGAATTGACGAAGTACTGAGCGCAGCGCTTGGCCGCGTCGGCAACGCCGTCCTGCGCCTGGCGCTTGGTGCCGACGAACAGGATGCGGCCGCCCTTGGCGACGGTGTCGCTGACCGCCTGCAAGGCGTTGTGCAGCAACGGCACGGTCTGCGCGAGGTCGACGATGTGGATGTTGTTGCGGGCGCCGAAAATGAACGGCGCCATTTTCGGATTCCAGCGGTGAGACTGGTGACCAAAGTGCACGCCGGCTTCGAGGAGCTGACGCATAGTGAAATCGGGTAGTGCCATCGTTCTAGTTCTCCGGTTGGTTCCTCCGGAAGCGTGTGAGCAGGACAGAGCGTTGTCGCCCCGGCTGCCACCGGACGGCCTTGTGAGCCATGCTTCCGTGTGAGATGGCGCGGTGTATAGCGCGATTTCGACCAGAAGCAAGGAAATAAGGGCCTTTCGGGGCGGCTTTCGCCCGCGAGAGCCCCCCTTCCGTAAAGACCACGCTGCGGCCTAGCCCCTGCTTAGCATCTGGGCTGGTTCGGCGGGCACTTCTTTGCCGCCGGCGGCGGAGCCGGAGGACGCGGTGGGGGCGCTGCCGGGCGCGGCGGCGGCGGTGGCGCGACGGCCACCCGGGGCGGCGGAGGTGGCGCCGGCCGGGCGACCGGCGGCGGCGGCGCGGGTCGTGCCATTGGCGGCGGCGCCGGCCGAGCGACCGCCACGGGCGGAGCCACCCGTGCCGGTGGCGGCGGCGCAATACGCGGCGGAGGCGGAGGCGTCGGCCGGGCCACGGCCTGAGGCCGCGGTGGTGGTGCCGACGGCCGGGTAGCCTGGGCGGGAGCAGCGGTCGGCTGATGCTGCGGCCGGATCGGCTCCCGCGCGGCCGCAGGCGGCGGCGTGACCGGTCGTCCAACTGCGCCGGGAGGCGTGCGGGCAGCCGGCGGCGAACCAGCCGGCTCGCGGGTCGCGGACTTGCCATGGTCCCCGGGGCCGGTCCCGGGCGGAGCCTGTGCCACCGGCGGCTTCGGCGGTTGGCCGGGCACAGCGGCCGGGTTTGTCGCCGTGGGCGCAGTCACCGGCGCCGTGGCGGTCGGCGCACCGGGATGGGCTGCCGGCGTGGTGCCGGGAGCAGCAGTTGTCGGCGCTCCAGCAGGCCCTCCCGCAGGCCCTCCCGAATGGGTCGGCGGCGGTGTGCCGGGTGCAGTGGCCGCCGGCAATCCGGGTTTGCCGCCCGGCAGTGGCCCGGCTCCCGCTGGCGGTACGGGCGGACCGCCATGGGTGCCGGGAACCGGGAGCGTATTGGCTTGGGGCAGCTTGGCAGGTGGCGTCGCAGGTGGAGTGGCAGGGGGTGTAGCAAGTGGTGGAGCAGGTGGCGTCCCGGTTGGGACGACCTTGGCCGGCGTCGCCGGAGGCATTCCTGGCCTCGTCGTCGGCTGCATCGTCGCGCTCGGCGGCATCGGCGCCTTGCCCTGCTGAATCAGGGCGGCGCGCTGCACGGCCGCCTGCGGCATGGCTGGACCAGACGGATTGATGCGCCCGGCAATGGCCGGCGTGAGATTGCCCGGTCCGGCACCCGCACCCGCCGGCGGTGCCGGCGGCTGGTTGATCACCGTGTTGATGACCGTCCTGTTATGGATGTTCTGATAGATGATGTTGTTGGGCGGCGGTGCGACATAGACCGGCGGCCTGACGAACACAGGAATCGGCACGAACATCGGCTGCGGCAGCACGAACAGGCCGATCACCGGCATCGGCGGCGACAGCACGACGAAATCCGGTGGCGGCGGCGGCAGATAATAGACCGGCGGCGGCGGTGGCGGCGCGAAGCCAAAATCCGGATCGCTGAAATACAGCACGGGACGGTCGACATAGACCACCTCCTCCGGCGGCGGTGGCAGCACGTCGTAGTCGATCATCGCGAAGCTCGGCGGCGGCTCGGGCGGCGCGGTGAGAATCGCGAGGCGCCGGCGCGCATCCGCCGCATGCGGACCACGCGGATAGCGACGCAGATACGACCAATAGGCTTCCGGCGTGTCGGTGCGATAGGTCCGCCGCCAGGTGATGGCCTCGCGGCGCGCCGCGACGATCACCATCACGCGCTTCGACAGCGGGTCGCCGGGATAGGCGGTGAGAAACTCTTCGTAGGCCGGCAGCGTGTCGCGCGTGAGCGCGGCTGCATAGGCATCCTGCACGCCGAGATCGCGGATCGGCTTGTTGCGCATCGCGGCGACCTGGTCGGGCGTGGCCTGCGGCGGCGGCGCGTCGGGCCCGCGCTCGAAGAACGAGAATTGCGCCGATATCTTCTGCTCGTTCCAGGGCACCTGCGCGCCCTTGCTGGCCTCGTTGACGCGCAGGCGAACGCGATCGAACACCTCAGGCAGCGGCAGGCCGCCGGTGCGGATCATCTCCGCCAGCGACTGAGCATAGATGCCGTAAGGTCCGGGCTCCTCGGGCGCCACCGTGCCGGGCGCGGCGTTGAACGCGATCAGCATGTTGGCCTCGGGCTCGACCAGCGCAAGTCCGCTCGCGATCTGCTGGCCGCCCTCAACGAAGGGCTGCGCGCGCGCGGCGTCGAGCACGACGATGTTGGCCTTCAGCGGAACGGAGGCCAACTGGCGGAGATAGTCGCCGATGCGCAGGCCTTCGGTCGGAATGTCGGTGTCGCGGGTGATGTTCGAATCGACCGGGATGAAGTAGTTCTCACCGGCGAGCTGCACGCCATAGCCGGCGAGATAGACCATCGCGACGGTGCCCGGGCCTGAGGCCTGCGCCTTCTGGATGAAATCGCGAAAGCTCTTGCGCAGCGTGTCGCCGTCGAGATCGCGGGCGCCGACGACGTCGAAGCCCGCCGCCTGCAGCGTCTGCGCGATCAGGCCGGCATCGTTTGCCGTCGTCGCCAGCGGCGACTTGGCATAGGCGCCGTTGCCGACCACGAGCGCGATACGCTTTTCCTGCTGCTGCGCACGCGCCGCATCCGGCGCGCCCGCGGCAAGGACCGCGATCGGCAGGAGAAGGCAAATGAAGGCTCTGAGCGTCCCACGCATGGCTTGCTTGCCCGTTTTGTTGTTGAGGGTGCCGCGACGCATCAGACGCGCGGCCAGCTGAATGGCACTTGAACGAAAGACTTCCAAATAGCGAAGGCTTGGATTGAGGCGGTGGGATGGCCACCCCGCTCCGCCGTCAGCTCCGCGTAAGCGACGCGGCGACGCACCGGTTCAGCCCTGCGCGATCATATCCACCGTTCCTGTCGTGAGCCGATAGATGCCGCCGACGACCTTCAGCTTGCCCTGCTCCACGGCCGCATTGAGGATCGGCGTTGCCGACTTCAGCTTCGCGACGTTGTCGATGACGTTCTGCCGGATCGCCTTGTCGAGAACGTCCCCACCCTGCTGCATCGCAGCCTTGGCAGCGGGCGTGATCGCATCGACCAGCGAGGGAATATGGCCCGGCGGCGGCTTGTTGTCCTTGATCGCCTTCAGCGTCGCATCGACCGCGCCGCAAGCGTCATGGCCGAGCACGAGGATCAGCGGCGTATTCAGCACGGCCACCGCGTATTCCATGCTGGCGATGGTTTCGGTGCCGGCGAAATTTCCTGCGACGCGGCAAACGAACAGATCGCCGCGGCCGGTGTCGAAGGCATATTCCGGCGCGATGCGCGAATCGGCACAGCTCAGCACGGCCGCGAACGGATTCTGTCCGCCGACCAGCGCCTCGCGCTCGTGCTTGAAATCGTGCCGCCGCGACACGCCGTCGACATAGCGCGCATTGCCTTCCGTCAGGCGCTTCAATGATGCGTCGGGCGACAGCACGTTCTGCGGCTTGGGCGGCGCCTTGGTCTCTTTGGCGAACGCTCTGCCGGTCAGGGCGAGGCCGAGCGCCGAGGCACCAAACAACATCGCGGATCGTCGCGACGGCGCGATCATCTCATGTGGGGATTCATTGCACTTGTCGCACATGTCACGTTCCCTCCCGGCGCGATGGACGAACGGCCTCACTGCGATCATAGCCGCAACAATGTGACGACACCACAAATGACGGTGCGGGCTGGGCCGAATTCGCGCGGGGGCTATTGCGCCAACCGAAGCTCTGCGATCGTCGTCCGGGCGGCCGGTTCATCCAAGGGCAGGAAATCCAGCGGCCCCTGATTTTTATAGCCGGACGTCATCGCAAGCGTGAGACCCCACCCCAGCACCCCGGTGCTCGCGTTCGCGATCATGGCGCTCTTGCGCTCACTGAAGCGCGCCACGAAGAACAGGGTCTGGCCGGACTGAGCCGAGAAGTCCACGCGCGTGACGCCGAGCGCCGCTTCCTCTGCTACGAACTGGTGCTGGCCTGCCGGGCGATCGACATAGACGTAGGTCCCGGTCTTCAGGCCCTTGATCGGCGTACCGTCGAGGGAAAATTCCCAGTCCGGATCGCCGATGCCGCCGAAGCCTTTCTCGCGAAACACGACGACGCGGGCCTGCCCGGCTTTCGGCGGACCCAGCTTTCGTACCGTCTCCGAATATCCGAGCCCGCTCCTCGCCGTCTCACAGCCGCACAGCAGTGCTGCAGCCACGAGCAATACCAGCCCACGCAATAGCATCACGCCCCCAGATTTTCCCCGAGTGCATGCTAATCAAAATCAGCGACAGGTTGCAACAGGGCCGCAGCATCACCCCGCGCAAAACATGCAGCCGCCTGCAACACGGTGCGTGTTGCTAGAGCTGCTGCACGTCCACCACGCCGGCGACCGCCTTGATGGCGCCGGCGATCTGCGGCGAGACCTTGAAGCGGCCGGGCAGCTTCATCTCGACCTCGGTCTCGAGGTCGAGCATCATGACCAGCGAGACCTCGCCGTCGCCGTTGGAGCGGGGCGCGATGCCCGGACTGCCGACCTTCGGCGCGGCGCCGTTCGAAGCGGCCATGTCGGGACCGGCGAGACGCTTGGCGATCGATTCCAGCGGCTTGGTATCGCGCACGAAGATGCGCAGGCCCTTCTGCGTCTTGGCCGCGGCCTCGTCCAGCGGTTCGGCGTGGAGCACGCGCGCGCGGACGTCCTCGCCCTGGAGCTCGGCGCCGAGCTGGAGCAGCACCGCGGCGCCCGGCTCCAGCACGTCGCGATATTGCGCGAGGCCTTCGGAGAACAGCACCGCCTCGAAGTGACCCGTGGGATCAGAGAGCCCCATGATGCCCATCTTGTTGCCGGTCTTGGTCCGCCGCTCCATGCGCGACACCACGGTGGCGGCGACCTTGCCGGCGGTGGCGCCGGTCTTCACCGCGCGCGAGAACTCGGCCCAGGACTGCACGCGCAGCCGCTTCAGCACGGTGGCGTAATCGTCGAGCGGATGTCCCGACAGGAAGAAGCCGATCGCGTCATATTCACGGCGCAGCCGCTCCGCCGGCAGCCAGGGCTCGATCTGCGGCAACATGATGGTCGGCGCGTCGGCCGAGCTGCCGAACATGTCGTTCTGGCCGATGGTCGCAGCTTCGTTCGCCCGCTGGCATGCGGCGAGAATCGAGTCGGCACCGGCGAAGACCCGTGCCCTGTTCGGCTCCAGCGTGTCGAACGCGCCCGCGGCGGCGAGGCTTTCGATGATGCGCTTGTTGATCGCGCGCGGCGACACCCGCGCGGCAAAGTCGGCGAGCGAGGTGAACAAGCCGTTCTTGGTCCGCTCCGCGATGATCTGCTCGACGGCCGCGATGCCGACGCCCTTCAGCGCCGCGAGCGCGTAGTAGATGGTCTTGTCGCCGACCTCGAAAGTCGCGCCGGAACGGTTCACGTTGGGCGGCTCGACCTTGATGCCGAGGCGCTGCGCCTCGGCGCGAAATTCGGAGAGCTTGTCGGTATTGTTGAGATCGAGCGTCATCGACGCCGCGATGAACTCCACCGGGTAATGCGCCTTCATGTAGGCGGTGTGGTAGGACACCAGCGCATAGGCCGCCGCGTGGCTCTTGTTGAAGCCGTAGTCGGCGAATTTCGCCAACAGCTCGAAGATCGTATCGGCCTGCCCCTTCGGCACGCCGTTCTTCACGGCACCGGCGACGAAGATCTCGCGCTGCTTCTCCATCTCGGCGCGGATCTTCTTGCCCATGGCGCGGCGCAGCAGGTCGGCGTCGCCGAGCGAATAGCCCGACATCACCTGCGCGATCTGCATCACCTGTTCCTGGTAGATGATGACGCCGAAGGTCTCCTTGAGAATCGGCTCCAGCACGGGGTGGAGATATTCCGGCTCCTCGTCGCCGTGCTTGCGCGCGCAATAGGTCGGGATGTTCGCCATCGGACCCGGTCGATAGAGCGCGACCAGCGCAATGATGTCCTCGAAACGGTCGGGGCGCATGTCGACCAGCGCGCGCCGCATGCCCTGGCTTTCAACCTGGAACACGCCGACCACCTCGCCGCGCGCCAGCATCTGGTAGCTTTCGGCATCGTCGATCGGCAGCGTGGCGAGATCCACATGGATGTCGCGCGGCTTGAGCAGTTTGCACGCGACGTCGAGCACGGTCAGCGTCTTCAGGCCGAGGAAGTCGAACTTCACTAGGCCCGCGGGCTCGACCCATTTCATGTTGAACTGGGTCACCGGCATGTCGGATTTGGGGTCGCGATACATCGGCACGAGTTCGCTCAGCGGCCGATCGCCGATCACGATGCCGGCCGCGTGCGTCGAGGCGTGACGGGTCAGGCCTTCGAGGCGCTGTGCGATGTCGAAGGCGCGCGCCACCACCGGGTCCTCGTCGCGGAACGCCTGGAGCTTCGGCTCGCTCTCGATCGCGGCCGCAAGCGTCACCGGAGCGGCCGGATTCTGCGGCACGAGTTTTGTGAGCTTGTCGACCTGGCCATAGGGCATCTGCAGCACGCGGCCGACGTCGCGGAGCACGCCGCGGGCCTGTAGCGTACCGAACGTGATGATCTGCGCGACCTGATCGCGACCGTAGCGGTCCTGGACGTACTTGATCACCTCGCCGCGGCGGTCCTGGCAGAAGTCGATGTCGAAGTCCGGCATCGAGACGCGTTCCGGATTGAGGAAGCGCTCGAACAGCAGGCCGAACTTGATCGGATCGAGGTCGGTGATGGTCAGCGCCCACGCAACCAGCGAGCCTGCGCCGGAGCCGCGACCCGGCCCGACCGGGATGCCCTGGCCCTTCGCCCATTTGATGAAGTCGGAGACGATCAGAAAGTAGCCCGCGTATTTCATGCGCATGATGACGTCGAGCTCGAACGCAAGCCGCGCGCTGTAATCTTCTTCCGTCGTGCCTTGCGACAGTCCGTGCACGCGTAGGCGGTTGGCGAGCCCCTCCTCCGCCTGCCGCTTCAATTCGGCCGCCTCGACCGCGGCGGCATCGGAGCTTGCGGCAGCGCCGACCGTGAAGAACGGCAGGATCGGCTTGCGCGTCATCGGCCGGAACGAGCAGCGCTCGGCGATCTCGACCGTCGAGGCCAGCGCCTCCGGAATGTCGGCGAACAGCACTGCCATCTCGGCGCGGGTCTTGAAGCGGTGATCGGGCGTGAGCTGCTCGCGCTCGGTCTCCGCGATCAGCCGCCCGCCGGCGATGCAGAGCAGCGCATCATGGGCTTCGTAATCGTCGGTCGCGGCGAAATACGGCTCGTTGGTCGCAACCAGCGGCAGGCCCTTGGTGTAGGCGATGTCGATCAGGTGGCTTTCGACCCGCCGCTCCTTGTCGGTGTTGTGGCGTTGCAATTCGATGTAGAGGCGGTCCCCGAACAGGCTGGCGAGACGCTCGCAGCGCGCCGCCGCGAGCTCGGTATAGCCGCCGGCAAGCGCCAGCGAGATCGGCCCGTCCGGACCGCCCGTCAGCGCGATCAGGCCTTCGGTCTCGCCTTCGAGCCAGTCGAACTTGATGTGGGGAGCATGAGTGTCGGGCGTCTCCAGGAACGCGCGCGAGTTCAGCCGCATCAGGCTGCGGTAGCCACGCTCCTGCGCGGCCAGCAGCACCACGCGCGAGGGCAGAAGCACGTTGCGCGCATTGGGATCCTGGTCGCCGAACTCGATCGCGATCTCGCAACCCACGATCGGCTGGATGCCGGAGCCCGCCATCTTGTCGGAGAACTCCAGCGCGCCGAACATGTTGTCGGTGTCGGTCAGCGCCAGCGCCGGCTGATGGTCTTTCTTGGCTAGCTCGGCGAGCTTGGCGATCTTGATCGAGCCCTTGAGCAGCGAATAGGCCGAGTGAACGTGAAGGTGGACAAATCCGGCGCTCGGCATGGTCGCGTGACGGCCTCTTGCAGCTGAGATGGAGCGGTCACCGGCACCGGAGGCATCCTGCACTCGCCCGGCCGACTCGCCTCACGATGGTGGGGCGTCATGGTGCCAGAGTCCACGCCGGAACGGCCGATCGGCCGCGTCGTCCTGCTTTTCCCCAACCTGGTCCGCCCCTAGAGCTGCGGGAGCACCTGGGCCCAGATCGCGATCATCCCGACAAACAGCGCGATCGACGCCAACGCGGCGGCTTCTTCGACGAAAATCCTGAACATGGCTTGCTCCATGGCGAGAACGTATGAAGAACATTGTTCTCATTTCGTTCTCTTGAGTCAAGCTATCTTTACCAACTCCAAACAGAATGGTTAACCCTCTGAATGTGAACAACAAAAAGCCCCGGCCGATGGCCGGGGCTTTCGCCGACCGCTCGAAGTCGAGCGATCGATAGCAGTCTTTTACTCAGTAGCGGCCGAGGCTCGGGCCACCGAACTTGTAGTTCAGGCGGACGAGACCCATGTCGACGTCCTGACGGATGCGATCGGTCGAAGGCACCAGCGCGAAGGTGACGTTCTTGTCCTGCAGGAACAAGTGGTTGTACTCGACGCCAACCGACCAGTTCGGGGCGAAACCGTACTCGAGGCCGGCACCGATCGTGCCACCCCAGCGGGTCTGATCGTTCGAGGACAGCAGTGCGCCGCCCGTGGTCGAGACTTCATACTTGCCGCCGACGACAGCCGCACCGCCCTTGGCGTAAATGAGGACGTTGTTCCAGGCGTAGCCGATCTGACCGGTGATCAGACCGAACGAGTCGATCTTGGAACGGTTGCGGGTCGCGAACAGCGCGCTGACGTTGTCGCCCGAGAAGTCAGCCCAGTTGCCCTGACCTTCGATACCGAACACCCACTGGCCCGACTGCATGCGATAGCCGATCTGGCCACCGACCGTGCCGCCGGTCGCATCGTGCGAACCCTCGCGGCCACCGCCGACGAGATCCCAGGTCGAATGGGCGGAACCGCCGCCGCCGTTGATACCGATGTAGAAGCCGCTCCAGTCGTAGATCGCGGCGACCATCGCCGGCGCCTTGGTGTAAGGCCGCGCAGCGAGGTCAGCAGCCACCGCCGGTGCAGCCGCGCCGAGCGCGACAAGGCTCACAGCAGCAAGCAACAGATTCTTGTTCATTTGATTCCCGTTCCAGTTTCGTCGTTAGGCCCCCGGGCCGTGGCGTCGTCATAGCAGCGCTCGACGGAATTGCTGTAACCTCGACGCCACAGTTCGCGCCAAAGGGTCGCGCTTCATTAATGAAGATTTACCGTGCGCGCTGGAAACCCTTTGAAACAAGTGGTTTCACGAGTTCCGATATCGCCTACACGACATACACAGCACGCGCGCGTGACAACGTCGCGCGCACGTTCGCGTGATTGGACAACGAATGCGGAGACGAATTGCTCCCATTGTCGCCACATTTTCGCTCGCCCTCGCCACATTTACGCTCACGCTCGGCGCAAGCGCGCCGGCGCGCGCGTTCGGGACCTATCATCCTTTCTGCGTTACCGGCGATGAATGGCCGGGGCTGAGCAATTCACCGCGCTATTTGCTGCGTTGAGATGCGCCGCGCTCGTCCAATTGAAGCGGACGAGCAAACCAAGAAGCCCGGTGTTCGCGTCGTGCTCACAAATCGGGACGCTGATATGCGGCCTGCCTTGCGTTGAGCGTCCAGTGTTGACGCCGACCGATCCGGGTTTAACTAGGACGGAGAAATCTTGCAGGGGCGGCGACGTTCGCTGGGCTGGTTCCCGTTGACGCCACCATTGCAGGACATATGACGACATCGAAGCAAGCGACCTCGCCGCGCGCGACCGCCGCCTCCGCGCCCCCTCATCTCGCCATCGTCCTGTTCTCGCTCGCGATGGGCGGCTTTGCGATCGGGACCACCGAATTCGCGTCGATGAGCCTGTTGCCGTTTTTCGCGGCCGATCTCGGGGTCGACGAACCGACGGCGGGGCACGCGATCAGCGCCTACGCCCTCGGCGTCGTGCTGGGCGCGCCGCTGATCGCCGTGCTCGGCGCACGGTCGGCGCGGCGCGCGCAGCTTTTGGTTCTGATGGCCGTGTTCGCGCTCGGCAACACCCTCACCGCGCTGGCGCCGGGCTTTGGCTCGATGATCGCGGCGCGTTTTCTCTCGGGATTGCCGCATGGCGCCTATTTCGGCATCGCCGCGCTGGTCGCGGCCTCGCTGGTCCCTCAACATCGTCGCTCGCAGGCGATCGGCCAGGTGATGCTCGGCTTGACCGGCGCCACCATCGTCGGTGTGCCTCTGGCCAATCTGATTGGGCAGGCGATCGGCTGGCGCGCGAGCTTCGGCCTCGTGTCGGTGCTGGCCTTGCTCACGGTGCTGCTGTGCGCCCTGTTCGCGCCGCGCGACCAGGCTGGCCGGTCCGATCCCCTGCGAGAGCTCGGAGCGTTGCGAAGCGGCCGCGTCTGGATCACGCTGGCGATCGGCGCCATCGGCTTCGGCGGCATGTTCGCCGTCTACACTTATCTCGCGACGACGCTGATCGAGGTGACCAAGGTCAGCCCGGCGGTCATTCCGTTTTTTCTGGCCGTGTTCGGCATCGGCGCCACGCTCGGCAATCTGGTCGTGCCACGCTTTGCCGACCGCGCGCTGATGCCGACGGCGGGTTGCATCCTGCTGTTCTCGGCGGTCGCGCTCTCCGTGTTTCCGCTCGCCGCCGGCAATCCCTGGGCACTGGCGGCAGACGTCTTCGCGATCGGCGCCAGCGTCTCGCTCGGCGCCATCCTCCAGACGCGCCTGATGGACGTCGCGGGAGACGCGCAGGCGCTCGCCGCCGCACTCAACCATTCGGCGTTCAACACAGCCAATGCGCTCGGCCCGTTCCTCGGCGGTCTCGCCATTCGCGAGGGGCTGGGGTGGACCTCCACCGGTCCCGTCGGCGCCGCGCTGGCAGTTCTGGGTTTCCTGATCTGGATTGTCGCCTATCGCGACGCCAAATCTGTTCCGGTCGATATCAGCTCGGGACGCAAGACCGCCTCACCCGAGACTCCTCCGGCGAGACGTGCACCGCCGCTGGCGCCGGACGATCGAAGCCGTTCGGATGCTGCGCGAGATCCGGTGGCTTGAGGACGCCTCCTTAACCAGCCATCGTCACGATCAACGGTCCGCTTCGCGTGGCGATCACAGTGTGCTCGTATTGAACGGTCGGCGCCTCGGGGCTGCTGTAGAGCGTCCACGGATCATCGCCATCCTGTGCCCATTCGGCGCCAAGGGACAGGAACGGCTCGACGGTGAACACGAGGCCTTCGCTCATGACGCGGCGTTCGGAGCGGTCGGGCCACGTTGCGATCTCCGTCGGCTCCTCGTGGAGCGACAGGCCGACGCCGTGACTGGCAAGATTCCTGACCAGGCTGTAACCGTTCTTCCGCGCAAAGGTCCCGATGGCCTGACCGATACCGGCGATCGGTTTGCCGGCTCCGACCTGCTGCAGGCCCGTCCACATCGCGCGCCGGCCATCCCTGCAAAGACGTTCGACCGCTCGCGTTGCGGGTGGAACGGCGAACGAGGCTCCCGTATCCGCAAAGAAGCCGTTCTTCTCGGCCGACACGTCGATGTTCACGAGGTCCCCACGCGCGATCCGCCGATCGCCCGGGATGCCATGAGCGATCTCCTCGTTCACGCTGATGCAGGTTGCGCCCGGAAAGTCGTAGGCCAGCTCCGGCGCCGAACGTGCGCCGGCAGCCTCCAGCAGCGTTCGCCCGATCCGGTCGAGCTCGGAGGTGGTCATGCCCGGCTCGAGCGCCTTCCCCATTGCCTCCAGGGTATTGGCGACGATGCGCCCGATCTCTGTCAGGCGCGCGAGGTCGTTGTCGTCCGAGATTGTCATGTCATGCTCTTCCGAAAGCCGGGACATAGCCCTTGTGAAGCCGGCTGGCAAACGGAAGAGATCGTTTCCAAAACGCGTTCAGATCTCGTCGAGCAAAATGCGGACTTTGGCAGCCAGGTCATCGATAGCGAAGGGCTTCGGAAGCAGATGCTTGCCGGCATCGAGCACGCCATTGTGAACGATTGCATTGCGCGTGTAGCCGGTGGTGAACAGCACTTTCAGCGCCGGGTACCGTCTCGACAGCTCGGCCGCCAGCTCGGCGCCCGTCATGTCGGGCATGACGACATCCGTGAACAGCAGATCTGGAACGAAGCCATTCTCGATCGTCCTGATCGCCTCTTTGGCGCTGGCTGCCTCGATGACGGTGTAGCCAAGTTCGCGCAGGCTTTCCGAAGACATGCTGCGGACGCGCTCGTCGTCCTCCACGACGAGAATGGTTTCATTCTGATGGCTTGCACCGGCGGCTATCTCTTCCTGCGACAGATCTGAGCCCGCCTCCTCGCCAGCGAAGCGTGGAAGGTAGATCTTCACGGTCGTGCCGACATCGACTTCCGAGTCGATTTTGACATGGCCGCCCGACTGCCGCACGAAACCGTAGACCTGGCTGAGGCCGAGGCCTGTCCCCTTGCCCACGACCTTGGTCGTGAAAAACGGATCGAACACCTTGCCCAGCACATCGGACTGAATTCCCGTGCCGTTGTCCGTCACGGCCACGAGAACGTACTGCCCGGGTGCGAGTGCGTACTCGCGAGCATACATTAGATCGATCGAGGCATTGCTGGTTTCTATCGTCAGCCTGCCGCCCTTTGGCATGGCATCGCGCGCATTGACCGCGAGATTGATCATGGCGCTTTCGAGCTGGGCCGGGTCTGCCTTGACCCGCCAGAGGCCAGCCGCCAGGACCGTCTCGAGGCGGATAAGCTCGCCAAGCGATCTCTCGAGCAGTTCGCTCATCCCGCCGACCATCTTGTTGATGTCCACGATTTCAGGCGCGAGCGGCTGTTGGCGCGAGAACGCGAGCAGCCGCTGCGTCAACGTGGCTGCGCGATTTGCACCGTCGATCGCGCCCTCGATGAAGCGGTCTATGCTGACCTCTCCCCTGCCGAGCCGCCGCTTGGCAAGATTCAGGCTGCCGAGAATTACGGCGAGCATATTGTTGAAGTCGTGGGCAATGCCTCCGGTCAATTGCCCGACGGCTTCCATCTTCTGGGATTGCCGCAATTGCTCTTCGGCTTTCATGCGCTCGGCAATTTCGTCGGCAACACGTTGCTCCAATCCGGCATTGAGCGCCTCGAGCCGGGTCAAGAGCTGGGCGTTGTCGATGGCGGTGGCGGCATGGCCCGCAATACCAAGCAAGGCGGCCTCATGCTCGGCCTGGAATTTGCCCGTCTCGGCGTGGCCGAAGAAAAGTCCGCCGAGGACTTCGCCGGTTCGCGAGATCACAGGGACCGCCAGGTAGGATCGGACCGGAAGATGGCCCTCGGGCATGCCTTTCCGCGGCGCGTTCTTGCCATAGCGGGGGTCCTGCAGGATGTCGTCGGACCTCACCACGCCGGAGCCCTGGAAGGTCGGGCCAAAGACGGCAGTGTTGCGCGGCATCGGAAAGTTTTCAAACGCGGATCGCGGCGCACCCGACAGCGAATACAGCATGTAGCTGCCGCCATCCGCTGCCAGAACGTTGTAGAAAAAAGCGCCGAATTGAGCACCCGTGAGCCCGACGCCGGCATCCGTCACGATCTGGACGATCTTCTCGAGGTCGCGTTCGCGAGAGACCGAAGCCCCGGTATCATTCAGTAGTCTAAGATGACGCTCGGTTTTCTTTTGCGCAGTGATATCCAGAACCGTTCCGATGAACCGAACAGCCTGGCCGTTGGCAAAGATGGCTTGACCGGTCGCGGCGATCCAGCGTTCGACCCCGTCCTCGATGCCGATGGTTCGGTATTCCATATTGTAGGTCGTCGGCGCGTGCGGCGTCAGGGCTGCGGACACGGCCTCGTGGGCGCGCTGCCTGTCCTCGGGATGGAGGCCCTTCAGGAACGACCCTTCATAGCTGACTTCGGCGTCCGGCCGTAGACCGAACACCTCCCTGCAGCGGCTATCCCATCGAAGAACGTTGTTCACAGGGTCGTAGTCCCAGGTGCCGATACCAGCCGCCTTGTTCGCAAGCGTCAGTCGTTCGGCAGCCTCCCGCGCTGCCTGTTCCGATCGAACGCGCTCGATGTGGGCCCACGATCGCTCGGTCACTTCGGTGAGCAGGGCGAGTTCGCGCGGCGTCCACCGGTGCGGGCCGCGGTGATGAATCGCCATCAAGGCGGTCAGTCGCCCTTCTTTCACCAAGGGCATGCAAATCGTCGAACCGATCCCGATGTTCTGGAAAGTGGCGGCTTCGTCCGGCGCAATCTCCCTCAAATTGTCATTGATGATGAGCGGCCTGCCCGCGCCCAACTCTCGCACCGCCTTCTTGCCGAAGTCCGCCAGACTGTAGTGACCGAGGATATGCATTGCGCCGGGCGCGGCCCAATCGCCGCGTATCGTGAAGCCGTCCTGGTCCGGGTCCATGTCGGCATAGGCGCAGTTCGAGACGCCAAGATGCTCGCCGACCATTTTGGTCGTGACCGCCATCACGCCGTCGGCATCGCGCGTCCTGGCCGTCTCCTTGTTGAGTGCGTCCAGGAAAACAAGCCGGGCTTCGTTCTCCCGCACAGCCGTCTCCGCACGGCGGCGCTCTACCGCCGTGCGCGTCCGCTCGGCAACGTCGCGAATAAGCTCCAGCTCTTCAGAGCTCCATTCGCGCGGCCCGGCATTGTTCAAATACAGCAGCGCCACGACCCCATCGGGCTCCGAGATCGGCATGTTGACGAGCGCGCGCGCAGAGATCGCCGCAAGGGCCTCGGCACGATCGCCGACGCGAGGGTCTTTTTCCGCATCGGCACAGATGACGGTCTCGCCTCGCTTGAGATCTTCGATGTAGCTGCCATAGTCGCGGAAGCGCAGCACGCCTGCGAGGCTCAGGATGCCCGGTGCGTTCCAGTCGCGGACAATGGTGATGGTCTCGGCTGAGGTGTCGACGGTGCCATAGCCCGCCCGGCTGACGTTGAGGCTGCGGCCGAGCAGCTCTGCCGCAGCATAGGCGAGATCGTCGGGATTGCTGATCTCTCGGATGTAGTCGCCGAGTGTGGCTAAGACGGAATTGCGATCGGCCGAGCGGACCCCGGTCGCTGTCGTCATTGGTCTTCCCCTGCCACTTTCCCAGCTCCACGATGAGCTAGCTGCTTGCTCGTCCCGCTGCTGTTCGCTTCGACCACAGGTAGCCCGCCTGAACTTCGAGTGATGCAGGCGGGTCGCGCGAATTGTCTGCGCGATAACCGCATGATGGCATTTAGGTTCCCGCCATCACCCATAGTGGGCACCATGCCGACCCCAACATCCATCTGGTCGCTCAAGGTGGTCGGCTGGTGATCCAAGCCGCGTGCCCGTACGGATCGGTCACCGTCCTAAACCGGCGTATAGATCACCAGCTTCAGCGCCGGATCGTCATTGGCCTGAAAGCTGGTGTGCTCGAACCGGAGCACGCCCTTGGTCGGATGGTCCATGATCTTGAGGCCCGCGGCGGTGCTGCGGATCTCGTGCGCTTCCCACCATTTGACGAATTCCGGACTGCCCTCACGCAGCCGCGTCAGCAATTCCGTAAAGGCGGGATCGCCGGCCCAGACGTCGTGAGTGGCGCGAAACATCGCGACCATGCTCTTGGCGACATCGGCCCAGCCGGCACCGTAGAATTTTCGCGTCTGCTTGTTCGTCATCACCAGCAGCAGCGTGTTGCGGTCCTGCTCGGGCAATTGTCCGAACCCGAAGATCTCCTCGGCCCTCGCGTTCCAGGCCAGCACGTCCCAGCGCCGCCCCGTGATGTAGGCCGGCTGCGCCAGGCTCTCGATCATCCGCCGAACCGGCGGCGGCACGATCTCGCGCGTGAACGCGCGCCTGTCGCCGTCGCGCGCGAGCGCCTTGAGATGGGCGTGCTCGGTCTTGCTGAGGCGTAGCGCACGCGCCAGCGCGTCGACGGTGGTGACCGAGGGGCTGACGGTGCGACCCTGTTCGAGCCGGATGTACCAGTCGACGCCGATGCCGGCGAGCTGCGCGACCTCCTCGCGGCGCAGGCCCGCCGTGCGGCGCCGCCGGCCCGCGGGAAGCCCGACCATCTTCGGCGACAGCTTTTCGCGGCGGGACCTGAGAAAGTCGCCGAATTCGACGCGGCGTGGGTCGGCCATGGTGACGTGCCTCGATGGAGGGCCTCGGGAATACTAGGATAATACCAGGCCTTCCCTGGCCTGGAAAGCCGGCGCATATGGGCTTCACCCCACTTTGAGGTGAGATCATGAAAGCTGCCGTATTGAAGTCATTTGGATCGCCCCTTGCGATCGAGGAAGCCGCGGACCCTGTGCTCGGCACGGGCGAGGTCATCGTGGACGTCATCGCAACGCGGGTGCTGTCCTACATGAACGAGGTCTTCAGCGGGGCGCGCAACTATGCGCTCGACCTGCCGATCATCCCTGGGCCAGGCGGCATCGGCAGAGTGCGCGCCATCGGCCCGGACGCGACGAAGCTCAGCGTTGGCGACTGGGTGTTCTGCGACCCGACGGTGCGTTCGCGCGACGACGCCGCGGCGCCCGACATTGCCCTGCAAGGACTCACCGCCCCCGGTGCCGGCGCCATGCGCCTGCAACAGCATTTTCGCCACGGCTCCTTCGCCGAGCAGATGCGGGTGCCGACGGAGAACGTAAAGCGCCTGGGCCAAATTACGTCCGACGAAGCCACGCGATGGTGCGCGCTGGGGACGCTGCTGGTGCCCTATGGCGGCTTCCTTGCCACCAACCTTGAGCCCGGCGAGACCGTGCTGGTGAGCGGCGCCACCGGCAATTTCGGCAGCGCAGCCGTCTCGGTCGCGCTTGCGATGGGCGCAGCCTGCGTGGTCGCGCCCGGTCGCAACGAGACTATTCTCGCCGACCTCGTCCGCCGCTTCGGCGATCGCGTCAAGCCGGTCAGGCTCTCCGGCAATGAGGACGACGACCGCGAGCGCATGAAGCGTGCGGCACCCGGTCCGATCGACTGCGTGCTCGACATCATGCCACCCTCGGTGAGTACGAATGTGGTGCGCGCGGCGATCATGACGGTGCGCGCTTACGGCCGCGTCGTGCTGATGGGTGGTGTCGGCATGGCCGGCGGCGCGGGCCTCGAGCTGCCCTATCCCTGGATCATGCGCAACTGCATCAGCATTCACGGCGTCTGGATGTATCCGCCGGATGCGGCAGGCCGCCTGATCGCGCTGGTGCGCGCGGGACTGCTCAGGCTGGAGGAGTACGAGGCCACCACCTTCGACCTCGACCACGCCAATGAGGCGGTAGCCCATGCCGCCGCCAATGGCGGGCCGTTCAAATTGACGGTGATCCGGCCTTGAACGCCCCGGGGAGCGCCATTTTTTCGTCAGTCCGGCCAAGCACTTGGCTACTGTGCATGGGGTTGTTTTCGCGTTTTTTTATTCGAGCTCGATGACCTGGCCGTTCGACAGCGACACGCGGCGGTCCATCCGGCCGGCGAGCTCCATGTTGTGGGTCGCGATCAGCATGGAGACCTTGGTCGCCTTGACGAGCTGCATCAGGGCCTGGAAGACGTGGTCCGCGGTGTGCGGATCGAGATTGCCGGTCGGCTCGTCCGCGAACAGCACCCGCGGAGCATTGGCCACCGCGCGCGCGATCGCAACGCGCTGCTGCTCGCCGCCCGATAGTTCGGACGGACGGTGCGTGATGCGCTCGCCGAGGCCGAGATAGCCGAGGATTTCCTTGGCGCGCTTGACGCTCTCGGACTTCTTGAGGCCGCGGATCATCTGCGGCAGCATGACGTTCTCCAGCGCCGAGAACTCCGGCAGCAGCCGGTGCGACTGGTAGACGAAGCCGATATCGGTGCGGCGAAGCTGGGTGCGCTCGATGTCGGGCAGTTGCGAGGTCGGCGCGCCATTGACATAGACCTCGCCGGAATCGGGCGCTTCCAACAGTCCCGCGATATGCAGCAGCGTCGACTTGCCCGAGCCGGACGGCGCCACCAGCGCGACGGATTGGCCCGCCCACAGCGCGAGCTTGGCGCCGTCGAGGATCGTCAGCGGCACCTCACCCTGCAAGTACTGTCGCTTTATCTCGTGGAGATAAATGACCGGTACATCTTCCGCCCCCTGGCTCTCCATCAGCCCCTCACTCGTACCGCAGCGCTTCGACGGGATCGAGGCGCGCGGCGCGCCAGGACGGGTATAGCGTCGCCAGGAACGACAGCGTCAGCGCCATGATGACGACGGCCGAGGTCTCGCCGATGTCGATCTCGGCGGGCAGCTTCGACAGGAAATACAGCTCTGGCGAAAACAGTTCGGTGCTGGTCAGCCAGGACAGGAATTGCCGGATCGACTCGATGTTGAGGCAGATCACCAGCCCGACGATGAAGCCGACCATCGTACCGACCACGCCGATCGAGGCGCCCGTGATCAGGAAGATGCGCATGATCGAGCCTTGCGAGGCCCCCATCGTGCGCAGGATCGCGATGTCGCTGCCCTTGTCCTTCACCAGCATGATCAGGCCGGAAACGATGTTGAGCGCCGCGACCAGCACGATCATGGTGAGGATCAGGAACATCACGTTGCGTTCGACCTGGAGCGCGTTGAAGAAGGTCGAGTTGCGCTGGCGCCAGTCCACCAGGAACACCGGCCGGCCCGCCGCCTCCGTCACGGCCTGGCGGAACGCGACGATCTGATCCGGGTTGGTGGTGAAGACCTCGATCGAGGTGACGTCGTTGCTGCGGTTGAAATAGGCCTGCGCCTCTGCGAGCGGCATGAACACGAAGCCGAGATCATACTCGGACATGCCGATCTCGAACACCGCGGCGATCTTGTACGGCTTGATGCGCGGCGTCGTGCCCATCGGGGTGACCGCGCCCTTCGGCGCCACCAGCGTGATGCTGTCGCCGGCGTGCAGCGACAGCTGGTCGGCGAGGCGCCGGCCGATCGCAACCCCCTGCCCGTCGTCGAAGCCCTCGAGCGAGCCCTGCTTGATGTTCTTGGCGATCGAGGTGAGGTTGTTGAGGTCGTCGGAGCGGATGCCGCGCACCAGGACGCCGGAGGCGTTCCACGGCGACGACGCCAGCGCCTGGCCGTCCACCACGGGCGCTGCGAGCCGGATGCCCTGGACCTGACTAAGGCGGTCGGCGACGTCCTTCCAGTCGGTCAGGGGCGATTCCAGCGGCTGGACCAGGATGTGGCCGTTGAGCCCGAGGATCTTGTCGAGCAGCTCCTTGCGGAAGCCGTTCATGACGGCCATGACGATGATCAGCGTCGCCACGCCCAGCATGATACCAAGGAAGGAGAACCCGGCAATAACCGAGATGAATCCCTCCTTGCGGCGCGCGCGTAAGTAACGCGCCGACAGCATCCACTCGAATGGCGCAAAAGGCGCGGTCTGTATCGTCTCGGTCATGGGTTCATCCATCGCTTGATAGTCCCATGATTCGGGGTCAAATGTGGCCGGATTGGCGGCCGCGATCTGGGGCGATGAACAATATTCAGCCAACCAGCCTTATCAGCCCACAAGTCTTGCGACCGCGTCGGCAGGCGACATGGTCTCGCGGGCGCCGTCACTTCGCCGCTTGAGCTCGACTTTGCCGTCGGCAAGCCCTTTCGGCCCGATCATGATCTGCCAGGGGATGCCGATCAGGTCGGCGGCGGCGAATTTGGCTCCGGCGCGCTGGTCGGTGTCGTCGTAGAGCACGTCGACGCCCTTGGCGGACAGCTCCGCATAAAGCTTCTCGCAGGCCGCATCGACCGCGGCATCGCCCTGCTTGAGGTTGAGAATCGACACGCGGAACGGGGCAACGGCCTCCGGCCATTTGATGCCGGCATCGTCATGGCAGGCTTCGATGATGGCGCCGAGCAGGCGCGAGACGCCGACGCCGTAGGAGCCGCCGTGGATCGGCACGTCGACACCGTCGGGGCCCGCGACCAGCGCCTTCATCGCATCGGAATACTTCGTGCCGAAATAGAAGATCTGCCCGACCTCGATACCGCGGGTGTTCACCCGTTTGTCCGCGGGCACTTCCTGCTCGAAGCGCGCGGCGTCGTGAACGTCTTCCGTCGCCGCATAGACCGAGGTCCATTGCTTGATGATCGGCGTCAAATCACTCTCATAGTCGACGTCCTCGCCCGGCACCGGCAGGTCCAGCACGTCGCGATTGATGAAAACGCCGGATTCGCCGGTCTCGGCGAGCACAATGAACTCATGACTGAGATCGCCGCCGATCGGGCCGGTCTCGGCGCGCATCGGGATCGCCTTCAGCCCCATCCGCGCGAAGGTGCGCAAATACGCCACGAACATCTTGTTGTAGGCGACGCGCGCCGCGGCCTCGTTGAGGTCGAACGAATAGGCGTCCTTCATCAGGAACTCGCGGCCGCGCATCACGCCGAAGCGGGGACGCTGCTCGTCGCGGAATTTCCATTGAATATGATAGAGATTCAGCGGCAGGCTCTTGTAGGACTTCACATAGGCGCGGAAGATCTCGGTGATCATTTCCTCGTTGGTCGGCCCGTATAGCAGCTCGCGCTTGTGGCGGTCGGCGATGCGCAGCATCTCGGGGCCATAGGCGTCGTAGCGGCCGCTCTCGCGCCAGAGGTCGGCAAGCTGGAGCGTCGGCATCAACAGCTCAAGCGCGCCGGAGCGGTCCTGCTCCTCGCGCACGATCTGCTCGATCTTCTTGAGCACGCGGAAGCCGAGCGGCAGCCAGGCATAGATGCCGGCGGCCTCCTGCCGGATCATGCCGGCACGCAGCATCAGCCGATGCGAGACGATCTCCGCCTCTTTCGGATTTTCCTTCAGGATGGGCAGAAAGAACCGCGACAACCGCATGGCAATACTCGAGGAATCAGTGATGGCTTGCAGTGAAACCGGATTGGGAGCCAAAACACAAGACCGGGAATGAGGAAAACCCGCTAACACAGCGGAATTCCTGTCATTTTTCCGTCGACTTCAGGTTCGACGCGAGGTGCCGAAGAGCCGGGTTCAGGGCGCCGCCACCTCGAGCTCGTCCTCCAGCGTGATCTTCTCGAAATCGCTCACCAGCGCGTCGATCCGCACATGCCAGCGGCCCGCAAAGGGCAGTTCGACCTTGCGCACGTGCCAGTAGCTGTCCGGCCCGAGCGAGGCGTTCCGCTCCATTGGCTCGATGCCGCGTTCGGGCAGGCTCAGCGTCAGCGTCACCTCCTTGGCCCCGAGCACCGCCCCCTCGCCGGTCATGAGCTGCAGCACGAAATCGTTGATACCCACCTTACCCGGCGAGACCAGGACCTGGAACATCGCCCTGTCGGTGTGGATGTGGATCGCCAGCGGCGTCTCCGGAACGATCGTTCGCGGCGGCGGCGTGAAGCGCCAGCCCGCCACGACGGCCAAGATGCCTAGCGCGATGGCGCATTCGAGCACGATCGAGCGCTTCAGGCTCTGCGCGGCCCCGTGATCCCCCGCCAGAGCCGGAGTCAGGCGAAAGCGGTTGAGCGCGGCAAGCGCCAGCAGCACGAGGACCAGCGCAAGCTTGATCGAGAGGATCAATCCGTAGCGGGTCTCGACCAATGCAGACGGCTTCTCAAGCTGAACGATGGCGAGCGCGAGGCCGGTCAATGCGAGAACGCCAACGACCGGCGCGGCGATGCGAGAAAAGCGGTTTACGACAGGCAAAGCCGCGGCGGGCCGCTTCGACAACAGCGCGACCAGCGGCGCGAGGGCCCCAATCCAGAACGCGACACCGAGACCATGGAGAAAGATTGCCGGCCGAGTCAACAGTTCGGGCGGTGCCGTAGCGGCGTGCCCGGTCATGGCCAGCGACAAGCCGACGCCGACGAAGGCAATGATCGCCAGAGCGCGCGCGCACCACGCGTTGCCTAGCGCCAGCAACGCGAGCAGCATTGCAGTGATGGACACGAGCAAGGCCGGGCCCGCGCTGGTCCCCAATGCGACTCTCCAGGAAGCCATCGTCGCGAGAGCGGATAGCGGTAGGCCGAGGAGATCCAGCCCCAACACGCCAAGGGACACCACCGCGCTCGGGACGCCGATGGCGAGCGCCATGCACGGAACGGTCATGCCGGTCATCGACCACGCAACCCAGCGCGCAAAGAACACGCCGCCGACGCCGACGAACAGGCCAAGATAGAGACCGACCCGCGCCAGCCAGATCAGCACGTTCAATCCGACAGCGGCGTTGGCGAGAGCTTGCGTCCCCGTCGGCATGCCGATCGAGAAGATCACCGATCCCGCGACGGGATGGCCATCCTGCGAGATCACGCGATAGCTGACGACCGCCGTCCCCTGCGGCATGTCAGCCGGCATCGCGACCGAGATGGTCTCGCCCGATGCGTTGACGCGCACATCATCCCGCGCCATGCCCGCGCCGTCGATCAATTGGATGGCACCCGGCGTCACCGCCTCGTTGAAGCGCAACTCCACCGCCTTCGGCGCGTTCGCAAGCATGCTGCCGCTCGGCGGCTCGACCGCGACCAGCGCCGCGTGCGCCGAGACGCCGGTCGCAAAGCCGACACCAAGAAGCAGCGTCGCGAGCGCGGCGAGCAGGCGCATCAGGGTTTTGGCAGGAGTTTTACACCCGGCGCCGGTGACTTGCCCTCGTGCGAATGCCCGGCCCCCTCCGTGGGGATCTCGATCCAGCGGCTGACGCCGGTCTCGCATTCCTGGACGACAGGAAAATACAGCGTCGTGTTCGGCGTCAGGCTCGTGGTGAGGAAGCTGCTGATGACGAACTCATCGTAATTGTGGTCCGGCAGCTTGCCGCCCGACCAGGCCACCTCCTTGACGCCGGAGGAAAGCTTGTTGCCGTGGTAGTCGTACTCATTGGTGTATTTGCCCTCGACCACGTCAACACTCCAGCCCGCCTTCGGCATCGGCTTCACCGCGATCACCCCTTCCGGAATCTGCACCCGGATCTTCACCGTGGGCGATCCCTTGCAGCCGTGCGGCACAGCAAAGACGGCCTTGTAGTAGGAGCCGACCGCCGCCTGTTTGGTCTCTAGCGTGATATGCGCCGCCGCGGGGGACGCCGCGAGCGCGGCGATCAGACTCGCAAGGATTCGATGCATAGTCATGGAAGGCTTGATCTGTTTCATCACATCTTCATTCCCGGATGATCCGGCATTTTCTTCATCATGTGCCCGCCCTCGCCGGGCGCCTGCGCGCCGACGCCCTGGACGTCGAGGGTGACGGCGACCTTACCGGCCTTCTCGAACTGAAGCGTCACCGGCACCTTGTCGCCCTGCTTGAAGGGGCCCTTCAGCTCCTGGAGCATCAGGTGGTAGCTGCCGGGGGCGAACTTCACCGTCTTGCCGGGATCGATCACGAGGCCCTTATCGAGCAGGCGCATCTTCATCACGCCGTTCTCCATCGCCATCTCGTGAACCTCGGCCTTCCCCGCGATATCGGCGGAAACGCTGACCAGCTTGTCGGCCACTGTGCCCTTGTTCTCGATGGTGAGATAGCCGCCGGCGACCTTGGCTCCGCCCGGTGTCGCCCGGCTCCACGCCTGCGAGATGACGAGATCGCCCGCCTTGACGTCGTCGGCCGCCGCTGGTGCCGTGCAGAGCGCGAGAGCGAACGCTGCGATCAGCACATCTTTCAACATCGTCTTCATATCGGTCTTCCCGTTTGCAGATTGACTTTCAGTGTTTGGTGAGTTGTTGCGCAGACCATTTTTCGAAGTCGGCTATCTCGGCCGAGCCTTCAATCGTCGTGATGACTCCATCGCGCGATATGAGCATTGTCCGGGGAATGTCGCCCTGCCAGCCGGGGTCGATCTCGAACCTCAAACGCTCGACAAAACCGTCGTTGAAGATGAAGTTTTCGGTCGTCGACAGCCCCGCTTTATCGAGCATCGATTGCGTCGCCGCCGGCAGGTTCGGCACGAGATCCGCGCTGATCGTGACGACGTCGATCCCGGGATGATTCTTCGCAAATTGCCCGAGCAGCGGCAGCTCGATCTTGCAGGGCCCGCAGGTTACGCCCCAAAAATGCACGAGCGTCGGGCGACCCGCATGCCCGCTCAGCACGCTTTGCCACGTGCCGCGCTCGAAGGGCTTAAGGGCTGGCGCCGCTCCTAGCGCTGACGCTGATGCGATTAAGATACCGAGGCCCAGAAGGCCCACAAACCGACGTTTCATGGTTGGTCCTCGATTGCCGTGAAACGATAGCCGTCCGCCTTCGTCATCCATGACAGGTAGGTCTGTCGGCCATTGGAAACGAGCAAGGGATGATCGGATGTATCGGTCGTGCTCGATATCGTCTTCGGCAGCGACCACGTCTCGCCATCGTCGCGGGAGATCGTCATCTGGACCGAGGTCTTCTCACCATCGAACTCTTTCCAGACCATCAGGGTTCCCGCCGGGCCTGCGAGCAAGAACGGGCGCGTCGGGTTGCGGCCCGGCTGCCCCAGCGCCATCGGCGTGGAAAAGGTGCGGCCTTCGTCGCGCGAGTGGGCGTGGAACAGTCCTTTCCGCACCTTTCCGTTCGTGTACCAGGCAACGTGATAGGTCCCGTTCGGCGCAACCGTGAGGCTCGGCCCATGATGCGGGCAGGCGTTGATCTGCCAGTCGTCGTTGCTGACGCGATGGATCTCGCCGGGTGTCGAGATGTCGGCAAAGGTCATGACTGCGTGATCGCGCACGCCGCCCTCGAAGATGTTTCTGAAGATCACGGCCGGCCGGCCCGCCGTTGCGAATGTCAGCCCCAATCGGCAACATTCGCAGGTGTTGTCACGCGCGAGACCAGCATCCCCGAAAGTGGTGCCCCCATCGCGCGACGAAGCAAAGAACAACCCTGCCCCCTCGTATTTTCGCCCCGCCTCCTTTGCAGGAACACGATTGCGCTTATCGAGCCAGGCCGCAAACACCGTTCCATCCTGATCGAGCGCGAGCGCCTCAAAACGCTGGCTCTCGTTGTTTGCGGTGATGGGCTTCAGCTCCGCAAAGTGCTTTCCGCCGTCGGACGAGCGGGTGTAGAGCACCTGGCCGTTGAAAGCTTCATCCCTGAAGATCGAGAACGCCAGCGCGATGCCCCCATTTCGATCGACCACGATCTTCGGCCGGGCATCCGGCCCCCAATCAAGGTTGAGCCGCTTTGTCGTGACTTGGGTGGGAGGCGAAAAACTCCGCCCTGCATCCTGCGAACTCGCAACTGAAACCTGCCCGCCCGCCATCCAGGCGAGCCACAGCGTTCCATCCGGACCGAATGCAGGCGTCGTCTTGGTCGCGCAACGCAGCGTCGGCTCGTCACAAGCGGCCTCCGACGCATGCTGCGCGTGCATCTGTCCAAGTGCCGCGTCTTGCAAGAAGGCGAGAGCGAGTATCGCCAACAAGCCACTTCGGATCACAGCCGCACTCCCTTTGAGAGCCCGTATCATTTGAACGCCACCTTCATACCCGCAACGAACGTGCGCGGCGAGCCCGCGTAAATCGATCCCGTCGTGTTCGCGAGCACGCTGGCAAGATTTGGAAGGCCGGCTGTGGTCACCGCATTGGTGATGTTGTTTGCCGACGCAACATAAGTGCGATCAAATACGTTCCTGACTTCGAGAAACAGGTTGAGGGATCTGAAGGTGTCTGACACCAGGTCCGTCTTGTAGTGGACGTTCACGTTGATCAGCTCATAGCCCGGCGCTTTCAGCAGATTTGCATTGTCCATGTAGAAGGATTCCTTCCACTGGACTTCGACAAAACCTCCGAGCCCCGTCAGCGACCCCGCGAATTCGTCGTAGCCGATCCTGGCCGTCAGCTCGTTCGGCGAGATTCCGGGGATCTTGTTGCCTGCCCGGTTGAAGCTGAACACCGCGACATTGGTGATGTTCTCCACATACTCGGTGTAGACCTCGTCGAGATAGGTATACGCCGCCATGAACCG
Organism: Bradyrhizobium sp. Ken64; assembly: GCF_055807555.1. Lineage (NCBI taxonomy): Bacteria > Pseudomonadati > Pseudomonadota > Alphaproteobacteria > Hyphomicrobiales > Nitrobacteraceae > Bradyrhizobium > Bradyrhizobium sp. Ken64. The sequence goes on from NZ_JBVVPA010000003.1 coordinate 232,492, forward strand.
CCAGCCCGGATGGAACTTCCAATCGGCAGCAAGTTCGATGCCCCGATGCTCGGATCGCGGTGCGTTGAACATGTAAGTCGCGTTGCTCGCGCTCGGGTTACTGACGGCCTGACTCACCAATTCATTTCGAAAAAACTCGTAAAAGGCCGTCGCGCTCAGTTTGACCGCACTGCTCGGCGTCCAGTCGAAGCCCAGATCGTAGCCGACATTGGTTTGCGTCTGGAGCTGCGTGTTGTTGCCGAAATCACCGCTCGGAAGAACGAACAGATTCGAGACCTGCGGCGTCCCGTATCCGGTCGCTACTCGTCCGCGAAATTGCCATTCTGGATTGAGCCTGTAGAGCAGCGCCAACTCAGGAGCCGTGTTTTCGATCTTGCGATCGGCGGTGGTGGGCACCGGTATCGTCGCTACCGGAACATTGAAGGTGTCGTATTTATAGAGGGTATTGACGCCTCTCAGAATTGTAGTTTCCCAACCAATTCCGGCTATCGCCGTCAAATCAGGAGTGAGCTTCAGTTCCTCCCTCGCCCGTATTCCATAGTTGGATGTATCGCTGAAGGTGTTGGCCTGCAGCAGCCCCAACGTGGCGTTGCCGCCCGGCATGACGTTACGCGTATCGCTCGACGCCACGAGTGTATTGTACCAGGCGCCGATTAATGTGGTGGACTCCATGCCGAAGATTTCGCCACGCTTCGTAATATCGCTCATGTAGTTGTAGGAGGGGAAATCGCCGATGGCGCTGGTCGCGCCGGTCGGCTGGCTGATGTTCCTGTCGTCGAAAACGAACTGGTTTCGCCACGTGGTCGTATTGTCGAAGTCGTGGTCCCATCGTGCTCCGACAATGGTTCGTCGATCGTTTCGCCCGAGACCGGCTTGCTTCGCTGTCTCGTTGTCCTTGCCGCCGTTGAAGCCGTTCTTGAAGAGAGACACGGTGGGACATCCGGCGGCCGCCGCCGTACCGCTCGTACACCCCTGCTGGTAGGGATTGGTGTAGAATTGGTTCAGCGACTGCCGGATCGGCAACCGCGCGCTCAGGTCATTATTGATGATCTTGACCGTAAAGCGGTCGTCCGGCGTCGCCTTGAGCGTACCGAGGAAGTTGACGGTCTGCGTATTGAACCAGCTATTGCCGATGTAGCCGTCGCCCCGCGTATCGCTTGCGAATAGCGATCCCTCGAAATTACCGAACTTCTTTCCGGCCGCCAGGTAGTTGTTGAGATAGCCGTAGCTGCCGCCGTCGACGCCATACTCGACGCCGTCGATCGTGCCACCGGGCCGGGTTCGGAAATTGAGCGCGCCGCCGGTCGCGTAGTTTCCATAAAGCGCCGACGAGGGACCGCGGACCACGTCGATCGCGCCATAGGCATGGGGATCGATCAGGTCGCTGCGCGACAGGCCATCCGGCTGCGTCACCGGAAAACCGTCGTCGAAGATCACGAGATTGCGGATGCCAAAGCTATTCCGGGCGTTGGATCCACGGATCGAGATGCCGAAATCGCGGGGGCCGTTCCCCTGCTTGATCGAGATGCCCGGACTATCCCGCAGGATGTCGCTGACCGAAAACGACGGGCGGTTGTCGAACTCGCTCCGATCGATGGTCGTCGCGGTCTGACCGGCCGGCGCCTGATTGACGCCATCGCGGGCAGCGCTGTCCGTCACGGCCCTGTTTTGGGTGGATACGCTGACGCTTGCGCTTGGCGTCACGGGCCTTGCCGCACGGCCTGCCGATGCAGAGCGCGGTTTCGACGGTCGGCTTATTGGTTTGGGACGGGCAGCCTGCGGGGCCACGACAGTCACCGCGGGAAGCTCGGTATTGCCGCTTTGGGCAAAGGCTCCGCTCGACGAGGCAAGCAGCGCGGCCTGAATGGCAACGACGCTCGCGCCACGGCGGGCATGACAACATAACATGGGGCATTCCTGACGCCGGGCTTTCTCTCCGGCCATTCGACAGCATCAATCGCCTGCGACGGACCGCGGCGATCACGAGAGTCGTCAGGAAAATTGAGGCGGTGCGCGCGCCTGGGCGTTTGTGCCTTTATGGGTCGCGCCGGCGGATGCCTCCACGGCGTGCCATACCACGCGCTCGGCGTGGCGGAAGGGAACGGAAAGCGCGGCGTGCGGCGGCGAATCGAGCGACGCGCCCAATTGCGCCAAGCAACAGAGGGCGCAGGCGCCACCATGCGCGATCGGTGCATCATTCCGGTCGTTCAGGCCGCCCTGCTCGCTCGCGCTGTGGCAGATGACGGCGGCAGAAAGCGGATCGGCCACAGCTTGGCCAGCCGCCAAACAGGCGGCAATCGGCGCCAGCACCTGCATCACCAAGGCGAGCAGGACCAGGGGTAGGAATTTTTGCAGCCGTGCGCGCATCCGCCGAACCATTCGTTCGTCTACTAACTAAACACCGCGCTATGGCCGAGTCGAGCCCGGTTCCGCCGCCTTCTTAATGCAGCGCAAATTCCCCGGAAAACTGTGGTCCGGCCGCCACCAGCAGGGAACCTCCGGCATTTGAGGCAGTCGAGCCCCTGCCCCATCCACAGATTTCTTATATTCGTCATATGCTTACACGGCGGGCCACCAGATCATTTCGTCAAATGCTCGAATTTTGAACATTCGTTGCCGAAAATGATGACAAGTGAGAAAAGTTGATCTAGCATCCCCTTGCTCAGGCTGGCCGCGAGGTCGAAGTCTGGTGGTCCAAGTCTCGGGAGGAGCCCCTGACGCGCAAAATGCAGCGTCGCCCCGCCAATCAAGATCAAATCTTAGAATCGGGGATAATAGGGTCGACACAATTTTCGAGCGGGGCTAGGGCCCCGCTCTTTTTTTGTCTGCGGGGCTGATGCGCCGATGAATCCTTCTCCCAATCCGATCGAACAGAGCCTTGAACTTGCAGCCTCGCGCTGCACCGATCTCACGCCACACGTCTATCAGCGCCTTTTCGAACAGCATCCCGAAACGCGGGCGATGTTCCGCACGCAAGGCAGCGAGCTCGTGATGGGATCGATGCTCGCACTCACCATCGAGGCGATTCTCGACTTCGCCGGTGATCGCCGTGGGCAATTCCGGTTGATCGCGTGCGAGGTCGTATCGCACGATGGCTACGGCACGCCGCGCGAGTTGTTCACCGCCTTCTTCGCCGTCATCAGGGATACACTGCGCGATCTCCTCCGCGATGAATGGTCGTCGGACATCGCACAGGCCTGGGACCGACTGCTCATCGAGATCGACGCGTTCGCCTCCGTTCAGGCCTGACGCTTTGCGCTGCACCAACGCGTCTCGCGGCGACCGTTGATTGCGGATTGAGTGGCACCAACTCTTGTGAGACACTTTCGGACATCGGTCGCGCAATCAATGACGCGCCGAAGCAAAATTGTATGGGAGCGAGCGATGTCCGGGACGAAAGATTTCTCGACGACGAGGCGCGATCTTCTTCAGGCGGCAGCAACCGCCGGCGCCGCGACTGCCATCCTCGGCAGCATGGGCATAAACCCCGCCCTTGCAGCCGAAGTCGGACGCAGCGAGAAGCCGCTGAAGGCGGCGTTCTCCAACGCAGGCCTCCAGGCCACCTGGTGCGCGCAGGGCAAGCAGGCCGCGGAATTCTGGGGCAAGCTGTTCAATGTGGAGGTCACCTGGTTCGACGGTCAGCTCGATGCCGTGAAGCAGCGCGCGGCGATCGACAACATGGCTTCGCAGAAGTGGGACTTCGTCGCGATCCAGGCTTTTGGCATCGGCACCCTCACCCAGCCGGTGCAGAAGATGATCGACGCCGGCACGCCCGTGATCGACATGGACACGCTGATCGCGCCGCTCGACCAGATCAACGTCCACTCCTTCCTCGCCCCCGACAACGAGTTCATGGGCGCCTCGGTGACGCAGGCGCTGTGCAACGCGATGGGCGGCAAGGGCAAGATCATCATGACGCAAGGAGCCCTCGGCCACACCGGCGCGCAGGGCCGCGCCAAGGGCTTCAACAATGTCGTCAAGCAATTCCCCGGGATCGAGGTGCTCGACACCCAGCCGGCCGACTGGGACGTGTCGAAGACTGCGCGTCTCTGGGAAACCTACCTGACCAAGTATCCGCAGATCGACGCGGCGTTCTTCCACAATGACGACATGGCGCTCGCTGCCGCCAACATCATGAAGGCGCGGGGCCGCACCAACATCCTGATCGGCGGCGTGGACGCGATGCCGCCGGCGATCCAGGCCGTCAGCGAAGGCCGCATGTTCGCGACCGTCCGCAATCCTTCCTGCCGGATTCATGGCGGCGCGATCATCGCGGGCGTTTCCGCCGTGGTCGGGGGCGAAAAGAGCGGACAGGGCATTCCGAAGAACGTCGTCACCGACGGTCCGGTCGTGACCAAGGCCAACGCCGCCGGGATGCAGTGGATGCAGGATCACTTCCTGATCTGAGCCTCCATGCGAGAGGATCGTTCGCCCATCCTGGAACTGCAGGGCATCACGAAGAGCTTCGGCGGCGTCGAGGCGCTTCGTGGTGTCGACTTCGCGCTCTCACCCGGCGAGATCCACGGTCTCGTCGGCGAGAACGGCGCGGGAAAAAGCACGCTGATGAAGATCATCGCCGGCGTGCACACCGAATTCTCGGGCCGCTTCCTGATCGACGGACAGGAGACGCATTTCCGCTCGGCCCGCGACGCGCACAGCGCCGGCATCGCCATGGTGCACCAGGAGCTCTCCGTCGCGCCCGACCTCACGGTCGCGGAGAACGTGTTTCTGGGCAACCAGCCGACCAACCGGCTTGGCCTGGTGCAATGGCGGCGGATGGCGCGCGAGGCCGGCGAGCAGCTCGCCCGCTTCGGCATCGACGTCGATCCGATGTCGCGGCTGGGTGACTTACCCATCGGGCTCCAGCAACTCATCGAGATCGCGCGCGTGCTGTTCTCCGGCGCGCGCATCGTCATCCTGGACGAGCCGACCTCCGCCCTCTCCCCGCCCGAGGTCGAGCGACTGTTTGCGACGCTGCGGCGCCTGCGAGAGGAAGGCACGGCGATCGTCTTCATCTCGCATTTCATCGAGGACATCTTGCGCGTGTCCGACACGGTGACCGTGTTCCGCAACGGGCGGAAGGTCGCGGAGACCGCAAGTGCCTCGACCAGCAAGGGCGCGCTGATCGAGGCCATGATCGGCCGCGGCGGCGAAGCGCTCGAGCACAGCTACAGTGACGATCTGATGCTGCCGCGGCCGAGCGACAGCTCGGTGGTCCTGAAGGTCGACCAGCTGTCCCTGGCCCGCAGCCTGAAGGACATTTCCTTCGAGGCGCGCGCCGGCGAAGTGCTCGGCATCTACGGTTTCATGGGCTGCGGCCAGCAGGAATTGTCACGCATCCTGTTCGGCAAGCTGAAGCCGGACGGCGGCACGCTCGCGGTCGAGGGCAAGCCAAAAACCTTCGCGAGCACAGCTGCGGCGCGGCGCGCCGGCGTGGCGCTGGTGCCCGAGAGCCGGCGCGCGATGCTGTTTCACCAGGAGCCGGTCTACAAGAACATCTCGATCAGCATTCTCGATCGCATCTCGGCGCTGCTGCTCAAGCCGGCGCAGGAGCGCGACATCGCAAAGCGCCAGGTCGAGCAGCTCCAGATCAGACCGCCGGTGGTCGGGCTCGATCTCGGCATGCTCTCCGGCGGCAATCAGCAAAAAGTTGCTCTGGCGAAATGGCTGACCTATCCGCCAAAACTCCTGGTGCTGTGCGAGCCCACCCGCGGCATGGATGTCGGTGCCAAGAACGACGTCATCAACATCGTCCGCGATCTCCGCGCCATGGGGCTCGCGATCATCGTGCTGTCGACCGAGCCGGAAACGGTGCTGTCGCTGGCCGACCGCATCCTCGTGCTCAAGCGCGGCGCGTTGGTGCGCGAATTCACGAACGAGCCTGTCAGCAAGGACCGCCTGCTGGAAGCGGCGTGACGGAGAAGCACATGGCGAGCAGTGACACGGCTTTGGCGGCGGGGCAGCGGGCGCGAGGGCTTGCGCCGTTCCTGCGCTCGCAGATGCGCAACATCGCCCCGTTCCTGACGCTGATCTTCCTCTCCGGCTTCTTTGCGCTGGCCAGTCCCTCCTTCGCGACGCTGGACAATCTCGGCAACATCCTGACGCAGGTGTCGGTCACAGGCATCATCGCCGTCGGCCTTACCTTCGTGATCCTCTGCGCGGAGATCGACCTCTCGATCGCCAGCATCGCCAACGTCACGGGCATCGCGGTCGCCTACTTCACGCTCCAGGAATCCTACGTCAACATCCCCAACATTCCCCTGCCCGGCGCCGCGGCGATCCTGCTGGCCATTTTGCTCTGCGCAGCTCTCGGCCTCGTCAATGCGCTGGGGCTGACAATGATCGGCATCCCCTCCTTCATCATGACCCTGGCGATGATGCAGATCGCGGCCGGCATCTCGGCGCTGCTGGTGCGCGGCCAGATCGCCTACAAGGTGCCCGGCGTGATCACCACGCTGGGCTCGGGCTCAATCGGCGGCATCCCATGGATCGTCATCGTCGCCGCGATCATGCTGCTCTTGGGACATCTGGTGCTGACCTACACGCGCTTCGGCCGCTACGTCTACATGGTCGGCGGCAACCGCGAGGCGGCCGAATATTCCGGCCTCAACGTCAAGCTCATCCTCGGCGCGGTGATGGTCATTTCGGCGGTGTGCTCCGGTATCGGCGGCATGCTCGGTGTCGCTCATTTCGGCAGCGCGCAGCAGAACGAGTTCGATACCTATCTGCTCGACTCCATCGCCGCCGTCGTGGTCGGCGGCACCAGCCTGTTCGGCGGCCGCGGTGGCATCGGCAACACCATCGTCGGGCTCTTCGTTCTCGGTGTTCTCAATAACGGCCTCGACCACGTCAACATCGACAGCTTCCTGAAGATCCTGATCCGCGGCCTGATCCTGCTGGCAGCGCTGGTGATCAACGTCTATGCGCAGCGGCTGAGGGAAAAGGCGGTGGAATAGCCGCCCCTCAAAACAAAAGCGCGAAAACAACCCCATGCACAGTAGAGACCGTGAGGGAATACAACGACTTACAAAAACCAGAAATTGTGTAGCTGCGACCGTGGCGGCGTTTGACTCGTCGGGCAAAACAGGAGCAGGATGTCATCATGGCGGTGTGCGCGTCCGTAGCTGCTATTCCAGAGAACTCTGACATTCGCGACGAACAACGCTCCGTCATCCTGAGGTGCGAGCCATGGGACGCAACGCGTCCCGTGGTGAGCCTCGAAGGATGAACGGCCAAGATGCAGCCGGGCCGTCGCCCTTCGAGGGCCGCTGAAGAAGCGGCCACCTCAGGGTGACGGTTCTAGTCCGGCACAAGCCGCGAAAACCGGAAATTGCAATGGCTCGCACCGCCCGCGAGCGTCTGTGTCCTCTCCAGGCGGATGCCTCGCGCTGCGTAGGCGACGAAATCGAGCCCGCAGATGTTCGGCAGAATGTCCTTGTCGCCGTGACGCGCCGCGAGCTTGCAGAAGCCGCAGGCCTTGTAGTTGATGCCGAATTCAAAACTGTCACCCCTATCAGGCTCGACGAAATCGTAGACGAAATCTTCCGGAAACTCGGTCTGATGGCTTTCGGTCGCGCTTCTTGCCGCCTGCTCGCGCAGCAGGGCCTGGTTCTCCGGCGACATGAACTGACGCCCCGAGGCGAGACGTTCCGCTTCCGATACGGTGAGCAATTGCGCCTTGTAGGTGTCCCGCTCGATCTCGCCGATCACGGGCACCGGCACGCCGTGGCGCCGCAGCACCCGGCTGATGGCCATGAAGCCCATCAGGCGCATGAAGAAATCGCTCATGCGGCTCGCCGCGCCGCCGACATAGGGCATCTGGGTGAGCACGATTTCGAATTCGTCCATCACCTTCCGCCTGATCCCGTCGACCTCGGAAAGCTGCGCGCGCTCGCGCAACATCGGTTCGGCCAGATCGAGCCGCTCGCGCATGGCGGCCTCCATTGCACCGCGATGCGCTTCGTAGAACGGATGGATGATCTCAGCCATGGGACATTTGATATGATTGGCTCGTTGCAATGTCGGCCGGTTTCACTCCGCGGCGATCGCCTCGATCTCCAGCAGCCATTTGCTGTCGACGGTCTCGACGATCACGACCGTCAGCGCGGGCTGGTGGTCGCCCAGCTTCGCGCGACGAATGGAGCGGTTGGCCACCAGTTGATTGCGGTCGGTCAGGAAGGTGTTGACCTTGACCAGATGCGCGACGCCAAGGCCGGCCGCGGCGAGCACCTCCATCAAATTGCGCCAGGCCTGCTCGCACTGCGCCTCAAAGCCGTCAGGAACGGTGCCGTCGGATCTCTCGGGCACCTGGCCGCTGATGAACAACAGTCGTCGATGCTGTGTCAGTTCAAGTCCCATGCAATAGCCGCCGGCGGCAGGATGGACCGTTGCGGGATTGTGGCTGACGAGGTGAGCTGGGGGCATGAGGTTTCTCCGGATTGCTTGTCGACCGTATCCGGCGCCATCACCGCTTCGCAAAGCATCATTGCTGCGGTTCAGCGCAAGAAAATCTATTGCAAGGCCACAGCCCATCAGTGTCAAAATGGAGACCGATGACCTACGCCCTTCCCCCACTCAACGCGCTCCGCGCCTTCGAGGCCGCCGCCCGGCATCTCAGTTTCAAGCTGGCCGCACACGAGCTGCACGTGACGCCCGCCGCCGTGGGGCAGCAGGTGAAGGCGCTGGAGGCGCGCCTCGGCGTGCAGCTGTTCGAACGGCTGCACAAGCAGCTCATTCTCACCGCGGCCGGTCAGTCCTATCTGCCCGGGGTCTCCGAAGGCTTTCGCCACATCGCGGAGGCGACCTCCCAATTGAGACCAGCAGGCGCGGTGCTGCTGCAATTGGGAGTCCATGGCGGCTTCGACCTCCGCCGCCTCGATCTGGCAGTGTTTCGCAGCGCGCATGCGGAGATCGGTTTGCGGGTGCTGCATCCGGCCGGCCTGCACGAATTGGTCGAGGGCAAGGTCGACCTGCTGATCGCCCGCAGTCTTGGCCACCATCCGGGTTATCGCTGCGACCGGCTCGATGCGGGATCGGGTTTGGGCGATTGGCTGATTGCGCCTGAAGGCACCGCGGATTGTCCGGAGGTCGTCAGTTTTCGCGACTGGCTGCGTGGCTTGGCGGCGGAGACCGCAAATCGCCGCCCTCGTCTGGTCGGCGTCAGACGACAGGCTTGACCGGCAATCCATGGCCTTGCCGGAGCCGCGGTTGATGGATCGGGAAGAGCACGATCACATCCTGGCGGTTGTGCTGTCAGTGGCAGCTCTCCCTGAGGGAGTGGACGAGACTCGACATAGGGCCGTCGCGACAACATATTCGCGTTCAGGCGCAACTTCGATCGCGCCGCAGTCAGGATTGCGAACATGACGTTGTGCGTGGCCTTTCTATCAAAGCGATTTTGTGTGGTCTGCTCAGACCGGCGGACAAGCGGCCCGAAGATCAACGACGAATACGACAAGATGCTCGTCATCAACACGCCGCACGAATGCGCAGTCCTCACCTTTTCCGGACTCGCTCAAGCCAACGGCTTTGACCTTAAGCGATGGGTAGTCAACACCGTTCAGGAGCTAGGTCCTCCGACTCATAGTTTGGCTGGGATCATCAACGGCTTGGTGCCGCGCCTCACAGAGCTGTTCAAGACAAACTCAGCATTACGGCGCGGGGTAACCGACGAACAGCGTCGGACCAGCGTGATGATCGCGGGCATGTGCTACTTCAAAGCAAAGTCGGCCGTTCCGCTTTATGCCATCATTTCCAACTGGGAGAACCCGGCGGCGGGCACGCCACCACTAACGGCCGCGGCAACCGAGTTCTCGCTCTCGCACGGCACCATTGAAGAGGACGGCACAAGGTGCATTTTGTTCATTGGGAATGTCGCTGCAATTACGAAGGAGCCGTTCGACCTGGTTGCGGAAGCTGCACTGACCGACCCCCCTGAGGCCATCGCTCTCAAGCTTGTCGACGTCATGCGGAAGATTGGCAGCGACCCGCGAAGCGCACACCTGATTGGCAAGCAGATAAGCACGGTCATCGTACCCAACGATGGCAGCGGCGCGATCGGCCATTACAATTCCGCCGAGGTCCGGAACGCTGTCTATATGCCCGACATGGTCTGGGTTGGGCCGGAGGGGCCATCGGCTGTGACCAACGTTAGAGTTGAACCAGCAGACCCTACTAACACGCCAGTGATGGTTGTACCGAAGGTGGGAGGCAAAAAGAAATGCCCTTGCGGGAGCGGGCGGCAATACAAGCACTGCCACGGTTCGCGAGACCGCTTAGCTAGGCGGATGCCTCCGTCCCCGACCAGTTGAAGGCCCGTTCAGTGTGCGTCTGAGCCCTGAAGGGAGTGGACGGCACGAGCTAGGCGAAACCTGCGTTCTGGACGTTCACGTTCGATGGAGCGAGTCTCACCTTTACGATCACGCGCGCATCGGTTGACGACAGCGTCTCCGCTCCCTTTAGCGGTTCAAGCATCAAGTCGGTTTGTACGCTAGCTTGAGTGATCAGCTTGTCGTCCTCCAGCAGACAAAGGAAGGGGTCCTCTCCATCTGCGGGGGTGACATACCGTCCGAGCTGCGCCGCCGATCTCGGCTTGCTGAGGGCGTCAAATATGACCTTGAACCCGTTGTCGATGTCACCACTCTTTTGGATGACCCCACCCAACGACTCAGGCCTCATTAGCAGCACGTCTACCGAGCATGAAATGTCGAGCTCGTTGGTAGCCAAGGGAACGAACCTATAGCCAAACATGGCGTACTTTTCAGCTGTTTCCTCAAGGGTATTACGTAACTGAGCCCATGCGACACCCCGCACCTCTCCCGGACGCAGTGGAGGGGTTGGCGGCCTCTCAGCCGCACGCTTCAGCATCGGGGTGATCTGCCAAAGTCGTTTAAGCTGTCGATGGAACGCCCGCCGAATTTCCTGCTTGTTGTCAGCTCGCGTTCGCCGCACCGCCGCGCTGCGATCGCTGTTCGACAAAAGCGGCCCCTCATAAGTAAGTCGGAATTCCATATCCTCGCCCCTCGGCCCAAGCAATAGCGAGGGATGATTAGCCAGGGCAACAGCTAGTGCAACCTTTGTTCACTTGAAGGGAGGCGACGCGCCTTCGAAGCGGCCACCTCAGGGTGACGGAGATAGAGCGACGCTCGCTGCACCAATCTCCTCACTCCGCCAGCACCTCACCGCGTGTCCGTCCGCTCGCGTTTCCAGCACCGGCCCCGGCTCGCTACGGCACCTGTCTTCCGCGTACCGGCACCGCGGGCTGAAGGCGCATCCGTTCGGCGGATTGAGCGGATTGGGAAGGTCGCCGCCTGTCGTTGCCAGCGGTGCATGGCGCAGCGGATCGGGAATGGCGGCGATCAGGGCTTGCGTGTAGGGGTGCGCGGGCCGCTCGAAGATCTCGCGCCAGTGGCCGTTCTCGACGATGCGGCCGAGATACATCACGGCGACCTTGTCGCTCATGTGTTCGACGACGCCGAGATCGTGGCTGATCATGATGTAGGAGAGACCGAGCGTTTCCTTCAATTCCAGCAGCAGATTGATGATCTGGGCGCGGATCGAGACATCGAGCGCCGAGACCGGTTCGTCGCAGATGACGATCCTGGGATTGAGGATCAGCGCACGCGCAATGCCGATGCGCTGGCGCTGGCCGCCCGAGAATTCATGCGGGTAACGGTCGGCCTGCTCCGGCCGCAGGCCCACATGCCGCAGCATCTTCGCGACGCGGTCCTCGATCTCGCTCCTGGCCGTGACGCCATGCACACGCAGGGGATCTTCCAGCGTGCGGCGGACGGTCTGGCGTGGATTGAGCGAGGCGTAGGGATCCTGAAACACGATCTGCACGATACGGGCCAGCGCCTTGCGATCGCCGGATGGCCGGTTCGTCACGACCTGTCCGTCCAGCACGATGCGGCCGCGCGTCGGCGTCAAGAGGCCAAGGATCGACAATGCGACGGTCGACTTGCCGGAGCCGGACTCGCCGACGAGGCCGAGGCATTCGCCCCGCTTCAGGGTGAGATCGACCCCGTCGACGGCACGGAGCAGCCGCCGGTTGCGGCCGAGCAAACCGCCTCCGAGCGGAAAATGGACCGCGAGATCCCTCACGCTGAGAATGACATCGTCGTCCGGCCGTGTCTCACCCACCCTGTCTTGCGGCTCATGCATGGTGATGACACCTGACCAGACCGCCGGCCTCCAGCAAATCCGCTCCCGGCGCGGTGGTCCGGCAAATCTCGGTCGCCTGCGCGCAACGCGGATTGAACCGGCAGCCGTCGGGGAAATTCGTGATGGCCGGGACCACACCCGCGATCTCCGTCAGCCGGCTGCGGCCAAGGGCGGCGCGACTGCCGAGCCGCGGCAGCGAGGCGACCAGGCCTCGCGTATAGGGGTGCGAGGGTGCCCGGAAAATATCGGCCGAGCCTCGCTCCTCGACGATGCGGCCGGCATACATCACGGCCACGCGGCGACAGACATTGGCGACCAGCCCGAGATCGTGGCTGATCATCAGGATGGCGGTTCCTCGCTCGGCGCATAAATTCCGCATCAGCTCGATGATTTCGGCTTGCACAGTCACGTCGAGTGCCGTTGTCGGCTCGTCGGCGATCAGGAGATCCGGACCGCAGGCGAGCGCGATGGCGATCATCACGCGCTGGCGCATGCCGCCTGAGAGCTGGTGCGGGTAGTCCTTCACGCGCCGCTCCGGCGCGGGAACGCGGACGCTCGCCAGCGCCTCGACCGCCAGTCTGTCGGCCTCCCGCCAGCTCTTGCCCTTGTGTAGCACGAACATCTCGGCGATCTGCCGGCCCACCGGCGAGACCGGGTTCAGCGCCGTCATCGGCTCCTGGAAGATCATGGCGATGCGATTGCCGCGCAGATCGCGTTGCCGGGCGGCTGAAAGGTGCTGGATCTCCCGCCCCTCGAACCGGATGGCGCCGCCGCCGATCGACAATGGCTGCCGCAACAGGCCGATCAAGGCGAGCGCCGTGATGCTCTTGCCGCAGCCGGATTCACCGACGAGGCCGAAGGTTTCGCCGCGATCGATGCGGAATGAAATGCCCTCGGCCGCCGCGACGCGCCGCGATCCATCGTCGAGATCGATGCTGAGATTCTCGACCTCGATCAGCGGCGCGCCGGTCATATCCGCCGGCTCCGCGATTGGGGATCGAGAATGTCGCGCAGGCCGTCGCCGAGCAGATTGAGGCCGAGCACTGTGAGAAAGATCGCGAGGCCGGGAAAGACCGAGAGCCACGGCGCCGTCGTGATCTGGTCGCGGGCATCCGACAGCATGCTGCCCCAGCTCGGAAACGGCGGGCGGACGCCGAGGCCGAGGAACGACAAGGCGGCTTCGGACAGCACCGCGCTGCCCATGCCGAGCGTGCCGATGACGACGATCGGCCCCAGCATGTTCGGCAGCAGCTGCGTGATCATGATGCGCAGATCGCCGTAGCCGAGCACGGTCGCGGCCTGCACGTAACCCTGGCTCCTCAGCGACAGCGCCGAGGCCCGGGCGATCCGGCACGTGAAGGACCAGTTGGTCAAGCCGAGTGCGATCAGCAGGCTGGTCAGGCCGGGGCCGAGCACCGCCATGATGGCCAGCGCGAAGATCAGCGATGGGATCGCGAGCATGAGATTGGTCAGGCCGTTGACGACATCGTCCCACCAGCCGCCCCAATAGCCGGCGCTCAGGCCCAGCGCCACGCCGATGACGCTGTTGATGAGCTGCGAGACGATGCCGACCGTCAGCGAAACCCGCGCGCCATAGACGACGCGGGAATAGATGTCGCGGCCCTGGTCGTCGGTCCCGAACCACCAGGTCCAGCTCGGCGGCTCTTCCGCGTTGAGCAGATTGGCGTCCAGGACAGGATCAGTATGCGCCAGCCAGGGCGCGAGCAGGCCGACCAGGATCGCAAGCGCGAACAGCGCGCCACCGATGATGAGATTGGCGCGGAGCTTCATGCGTATCTGATCCTGGGATCGATCACGCCGTAGAGCACGTCGATCAGCAGATTGATCGCGAGAAAGGACAGCACCACGACGAGAATGGAGCCCTGGACGGCCGGAATGTCGCGCTGCAGGACACTGTCGACCAGCAGCGAGCCGATGCCCGGCCAAGAGTACAGTTTCTCAACCACGACCGCCTGCCCCATCAGCGCGCCGAACTGCAGGCCGACGGTGGTGAGAATGATGACGAGCGCGTTGCGCATCACATGCCACTTCACGACCCGCGTCTCGCTCATGCCCTTGGAGCGCGCGGTGCGGACGAAATCCGCGGTCATGATCTCGAGCACGGCGGCGCGTGTCGTCCGGGCGAACAACGCCATCGGCGAGACGCCAAGCGTCACGGCAGGCAGGATCAAATATTTCAGTCCGCCATCGCCATAGCCGAAACTCGGCAGCCAGCCGAGCTTCAACGCAAACAAGTACATCAGGACCAGTCCGAGCCAGAATTTGGCGATCGAAAGTCCAGACACCGCCACGACCATGGCCAGCGTGTCGACGATGCCCCCCGGCTTCAGCGCGGCGATGAAACCCAGGGGAACGCCGATCACGACAGAAAACGCCATGGCCGCGAAGATGAGCTGGAGCGTCGGCCATATCCGCTTGGCGATCATGAACGTCACAGGCTCGCGGGTCCGGAACGACGTTCCGAAATCACCGGTCGCAAGCTTGGCGATGTAGGCGCCGAAGCGGACATAGACGGGATCGTCGAGGCCGAGCTGCTTCTTCATGCGCAGCTCGACCTGCGGATCGGCATCGTCGCTCATGGACGAGACGATGCTGCCGGGAACGACGCTGAACAGCACGAACACCAGAGCCACCACGGCGAGCACGGTCGGAATGGTCTGCAGGAGGCGGCGGAACAGGAAGGAGAGCATCGGCACTTTTCCTCTCTCCCTCCGTCGTTCATGGCGACGGAGGGAGCGCGAGAGCGCGTGTCACTTCGCGGGCGAGGTCTCGTCGACCCAGAGGTCTTCAACGTTCTGATGGGTGAGTTCCGTCGCGTTCAGCTGAACCCCCTTGAGCCACGGCTGCACCGCCATCACCGCCTTGTTGTAGTTGAAGAACCAGACCGGCGCCTCTTCGTAAAGGAGCGCATTGGCCTTTTGCAGCAGCTGGATGCGCTTCGCAGCGTCATCGGACTGCCCGGCCTCGTCGACCAGCTTGTCGAACTCGGCGTTCTTGAAGTTCATGTAGTTGCAGGCGGGTTGCGGCGTCGCCGAGTGGAAGCATTTGAGAGCGGCCTGCGGATCCGGGCCGCTCGCCTGCGAGTAGATGAAGGCCTGGTAGTCGCCGCTGCGAACCACCTCCGCCAGCACCGCGGTCTCGACCTGCTTGACCTTCGCCTTGATGCCCACCCGGTCCAGCATCGGGATCACGGCGGAGACGATCGGCAGGCCCCAGCTCTCGTTCTGGCTGGTGGTCCATTCGAATTCGAAGCCCGAGGGATAGCCGGCCTCGGCGAGCAGCTGCTTGGCCTTGGCGGGATCGAAGGCATAGGGCTTCATGGCCTTGTCGTAGGCGGGAGAGGTCAGCGGCAGCCAGCTGGTGGCGCGGTAGGCCTTGCCCTTGACCAGCTTGTTGATGATCAGGTCGGTGTCGATCGCGTAGTTGATCGCCTGCCGGACCCGCTTGTCGGCGAACGGCTTGAACGCGGGATTCATCCCCATGTAGCGGGTGAAGACCTCGGCGACTTCGACGACGGTGCCCTTGAGGTCGGCGTCGTTCTGATAGGCGACATATTGCGCCGGTCCCAGCACCGAGGTGTCGATCTCCTTGTTGCGGAAGGCGACATCGCGTGCCGCGGCCTCGCCCATGACCGACACGATGATCTTGTCGGCGTAGGGCTTGCCCGGCTTGTAGAACCGGTCCCAGCGTTCCAGAACGATGCGCGATCCCGGCACGTGCTCGACGAATTTGAAGGGTCCTAGACCGATCGGCTTCTGGAGAAAGCTGTCCTTGGCGGCTTCGTCGGCGGGATAGATCGACGTGATCGCGTTCCAGAAGTAGAAACCCGGATCGACTTTCTCGGTCAGCTTCATCTCGATGGTAAAGTCGTCGATTTTCTTCAGGCCGGAGATCTCCTTGGCCTGGCCCTTCTCGACCGCCGCCGCGCCCTCGATCACGCGGACATAGCGCGCGCCAGGATAGGCCTTGGTGCCATCCATGATGCGGTTGTAGGTCCAGATGACGTCGTCGGCCGTCATCTTGCGGCCGTTGTGGAAATAGGCGTCGTCGCGCAGCTTGAAGGTGTGAACGAGACCGCCGCCCGAGACGACGTCCTCCTTGGCGAGCTCCAGAACCGGTTTGCCCTCCTTGGAATTCCAGATGTAGAGCGACCGGTGCAGGGCCTTGGCGTAGATCTCGTCCTGGGCGCGCTGCGTCGTATGAATGTCCAGGCTGGTGAAGCTCGACCCATAAGGCGCGGTCATGCGGATGGTTCCGCCCTTGCGCGGGGTCTGGGCCTCCGCCGTGGCGGCCAGTGCCAGCCCCAGACCCGCGACGATCGCCACTATCCTGAAGATCATGTGTCCCTCCGACAACGCAAGCCGTGCTCCTGTCCGAGAGTTGACCATCCACGGCAGGTCGAGCGCAAGCGCCTTGAAGGGGTTTGACGTATGCGAGCGTCGCGCGCGGGCCCCGCCGATTTGCGAGGAAGCCCGCTAGAACTCCGGCTGCCAATCGCGCAATTTTCGCGCTGCAGCGGTGACATCCGCAATGGTCGGAAACGCGCCCGGCTCCAGCATCATCGTCCTTGCCAGCCTGACGGCGCGTGCTTCGCTGATTGCGCGCCGGCGCGGATCCTCGATCAGCTCGAAATCGATATTGTGGGCGAGGCCGAAGATGCGGCGGATGGTTTTCGCCGCGGCGAAGCCGACCGTGTCCGCGAACAACCGCTGCATGTAGGCCTGCCGCTCGGCCTCCAGGCGCGCCGCGCCTGTCTCGCCGGCGAAGAGCGAGGCGGGATAGGCATCGCCTGCGGCGCCGGCGCGCCACAGGTCGAGGAATTTGCGGGCGAACGCGTTCCAGACCTGCTCGACCGTCTCCAGCACCCAATGCTCGAACGCACGCCGTTCCCCCGGCGAGCGCTCGTGGCCGGCGGAGGCAAAATAGGCCATCAGGAGGTTGGCCAGCACGGCACCGACATCGAAACCCATCGGGCCGTAGAATGCGAATTCGGGGTCGATCACCCGCGTCTGGCTCTCCGTCACCATGATCGAGCCGGTGTGCAGGTCGCCGTGGAGCAGCGCCTCGGGGCTCGCCATGAATTTCAGCTTCAGCCGGGAGATCGCGACATGCAGGTCCATATCCTCGCGCAGCCCTGCGGCGAGCGCATCGAGATACGGCGCGGTCCAGCGGTTCTGCTCGGCGATGCGATAGGGATCGGTGAAGATCAGATCCTCGGTGATCTTGCACAGCGCATGGTTGCCGGCGAAGGCGGCGATGCCCTGCTTCTTCTCGGCCGCCGACAACGCGAGGTCGGAGGTGAAGAACAAGGTCCGCGCCATGAAGGTGGTGATGTCATCGACAAAGCGCGGATATTGCGAGCCCGCAACCATTCCCTTGCGCATGATGATGTGGGGCTCGAGCAGCTCCATCACCGTCAGCGCCAGGGCCTCGTTGTGATGCAGCAGCGCCGGCACGAGGCCGGGCGCGAGCTCGGCCTGCCGCGACAAAGCGAGATATTCGTAATGAGCCCGGGACAGCGGCAGCGGCCAGCTCTCGCCGACGAGGCGGACATAGGGCAGCGCCTGCTTCACGGCGACGCCGCCGCGGCCGCCCTTGACGATGAAGACGAGATTGAGATTGCCGTCGCCGACTTCCGTGATCGACCAGGAGGCCGGCTCGCCGCCAAGGGTCGCTGCGAGGTCCGCCACGCCTGCGAGATAATCCCGCAAGGCCGCCTCATGCAGAATCCGGTAGTCCCCCTGCCCCTGCGCCATGACGATCCGATCCCATTGTTATTTGAGCATGATCTTGTCGGAAAACCGCTTCACACTTTTCCGGATCATGCTCCTGTATGGGCCGGATCGTTACTCCCGCTCCAGGAAGCTCGAGCCGATCTCGGCCTTTCTTTTGATCGGATCGTAATCACAATAGACGCTGTCCGCCACCAGCGTGTAGCTGGCGCTGACGGTGTATTTGTCTGTTTTGACCGAGTTCAGGCCGATCACCGCGGTGCTCTTGCCCCCGTTCCACTTGAACGGCGTCGAGCTCTTGGCCTGCTCGCAGGCGATCACGGCCTCGTTGAAGACGTAGCCCTCGACGAACGCCTTCAGGGTGCGCACCTGCACGGCCATCTTCCACTCGAAATAGCCGATGGCACCGAGGCCGGCGACGATCAGCACCAGAAGCGCGACGACGATCCTCTGAAAAGTCATTGGTCCCCCAACAAAGCCAACCAGGAATTCTAGAACGGCATGCCCATCAATTTCGACAGGCGCTCGATCGACAAATAGCCGGCGCGATAGGCGACCATGGCGATGGCGTAGATGATCGCAGAGATGATCGTGGTCCAGATCAGCTTGCTCCTCATCCGCGTCAGGATCGGCGCGCCGGGGTCGCTGCCCGGCACTCCGACGCCGTCCTCGTGCTGGCTGCGCACGCCGAACGGCAGCGTCAGGAACAGCGCGACCCACCAGATGACGAAGTAGATCGCGATTGCGGTTGAGATCTGGATGGCCATGGCTTCGGCCTATGCCTGCTCGATTTCGACCAGCGCGCCGGAAAAGTCCTTTGGGTGCAGGAACAGCACCGGCTTGCCGTGGGCGCCGATCTTCGGCACGCCGTCGCCGAGCACTCGTGCGCCCTCCTTCACCAGCGTGTCGCGCGAGGCGATGATGTCGACCACCTCGTAGCAGACGTGGTGGATGCCGCCATCGGCATTACGATCGAGGAACTTTGCGATCGGCGAGGCTTCGCCGAGCGGCTCGATGAACTCGATCTTGGTGTTGGGCAGCGTCGCGAACACGGTGGTGACGCCATGCTCGGGCAGCGCGACGGCCTCAGAGATCTGGGCTCCGAATGCGGCGCCATAGATTTTGGCGGCCTTGACGGCGTCCTTGGTCGCGATCGCGACATGGTTGAGCCGGCCCAGCATCGTTCTTCTCCCGTTACACTGTCAGGACGTGTACCAGACAGGGGGGCTTTTTACCCCAATGTTCGTTGATCACGGAGCGGACAGCGCGTCGCACCGACTCAGCCAGCGCATCAGGGTCGCGGCGGCGCGCCTTCGGCAGGCCTTCGACGGTGGAAACCACGGCGTCGAAGACGATGTCGTCGAAGGGCTCGCCCGCTTTGTTCTTCTCGGGGATACCGACGAGTTCGACTGCGGGATCGTCGGCAAGCTCGCCCTGCTCCGTCATGGCGATGGCGACAAAGGCGCAGCCGGAGAAGGCCATCCGGCGCCGCTCGACCACCGCGCGGGACTTGGAGTCCTCCAGAATCGTGCCGTCCTTGTAGAGACGGCCCGCAGGCACTTGCCCAATGATGCCGGGATCGCCGGGACCGAGCTTGACGAGATCGCCGTTGCGGCAGACCAGCACGCGCGGCACGCCGGCGGCACGCGCGAGCTTGGCGTGCTCGTTCAGGTGCAACGCCTCGCCATGGACGGGGATCAGGAGCTGCGGCCTGGTCCAGGCGATCATGTCGCGCAATTCGTCGCGCCGGGGATGGCCCGAGACATGGACCAGCTGGTCGCGGTCGGTGATGACCTCCACGCCCTGCAGAACCAGGCCGTTGATGATGGCGCCGACCGCCTTCTCGTTGCCGGGAATGGTGCGCGAGGAGAAGATCACGCTGTCGCCGCGGTTGAGCGTGATCTCGGGATGGTCGTCATTGGCGATGCGCGCCAGCGCGGCACGCGGCTCGCCCTGGCTGCCGGTACAGAGCGCCAGCACCTTGTCCTGCGGCAGATGACCGTAGACCTCGGCGGAGCGGAAACTCTGCACGCCGTCGAGATAGCCCGTCTCGCGCGCGACCTGCACCACGCGCTCCATGGCGCGGCCGACCACGACGACCTCACGGTCGGCGGCCTTCGCGGCGATGGCGACGGCCTTGAGGCGCGCGACATTGGAGGCAAAGGTCGTGACTGCGACGCGGCCCTTGGCGGCCTTGACGAGTTCAGTGATGGATTTGGCAACCTCGGCTTCGGAGGGTGAGCGGCCGTCGCGCACGGCGTTGGTGGAATCGCCGATCAGGGCGAGCAGGCCCGCATCGCCGAGCTCGCGCAGCCGCTTTTCGTCGGTCGGGCGGCCGATGATCGGGGTCGGATCGATCTTCCAGTCGCCGGTGTGCAGCACCGTGCCGATCTCGGTGTGTATCGCCAGCGCGTGCGACTCCGGAATCGAATGCGCGACCGGAATGAACTCGACGTTGAACGGGCCGATATCGACGCGCCCGCCCGACGGCACCACCGTCACCGGGATCTTGGGCGCATTGCGCTCGGCGGCGCATTTGGCCTCGAACAGCGCGGCGCTGAACTGGGTCGCGTAGATCGGACATTTCAGCTTCGGCCACAGGTCGATGATGGCGCCGAAATGGTCCTCATGGGCGTGGGTCAGCACCAGCCCCATCAGGTTCTTGCGTTCCTTCTCCAGGAAGCTGATGTCGGGCATGATCAGGTCGATGCCCGGCAGATGCTCTTCATCGCCAAAGGAGACGCCGAGATCGATCCCGAGCCAGGCGCGCTGCTGGCGGTTGCCGAGGCCGTAGATCGACAAATTCATGCCGATTTCGCCGACCCCGCCGAGGGGTGCAAATACCAGTTCTTCAGGCTTCGCCATCACGCAGCTCCCACGGAGGCGGCCGTGCCGAAGAACACCTCGCCCGCGGCGACCGGCACGCGCCGGCCCTCCGCGGTGCGGACGATCAGGCAGCCGGTGTCGTCGATCGTGTCAAAAATGCCTTCCAGCGTCATCACTCCCGTGTGGATCGCGACCCGCTCGCCGAGGCCGGCGGCGCGCTCCAGCCACAATCTGCGAATTTCGGAAAAGCCGCGGCCATTGTCCCAGATACCGCGGAACTCCACCCAGGCGTCCGAGAGCGCCGAGAACAGCTCCTCCGCGCTGATCTGGACGCCGAGCGCGGCCAGCGACACCGCCGGCGTCGGCGTGCCCTCGGGCGCGGCGACGACGTTGGTGCCGATGCCGACAACGATGGCAAGACGATCGCCCATGGCTTCGGCCTCCAGGCCGATGCCGACCAGCTTCTTGCCGCCGGCCAGGACGTCGTTCGGCCATTTCAGGGCGTAGCGGGGATGGCCCTCGCCGAGGCGCAGCGCCGCCTCCAGGCTGACCTTCTCCAGCGCGGCCTCCTCGGCCAGTCCGGCCGCAAAGCCGATCGTCGCGGCGACGGAAGGGGCGACGTCCAGGACTTCGAGCACGCTGGCGGCAAGGTTACCCCGCGGTGCGATCCAGGCGCGCTGGCGGCGCCCACGGCCGGCGGTCTGCTCCGACGTCACGAACCACATCGGGCCGCGTTCGCCGCGCCTCGCGTGCTCGATCGCCTCAGTATTGGTCGAGCCGGTCCGTTCGAAAGCTGCGAGCTTGTAGCCCGCCGACGCCGCACGAGGACCGAGCGCGAATGCCATCCTAAAACAGCGACTTGGCGGCGGCGGAGGCGACGCTCACCACCGGGCCCGCAAACAGGGCGAACAGGATGTTGAACAGGCCCGCGACCGCCAGCACCGTCTTGACTTCGACGCGCACCGGATCGACCTGCCCGGCCGGCTCGTCGAAATACATCGTCTTGACGATGCTGAGATAGTAGTAGGCGCCGACCACGCTGGTGAGCACGCCGATCACAGCGAGCGTGAACAAATTCGCCTTGATGGCGGCGACGAAGACGTACCATTTGGCGAAGAAGCCGGCGAGCGGCGGAATGCCGGCGAGCGAGAACAGCAGCATCGCGAACATGAAGGCGAGCAGCGGATTGGTGCGCGAGAGGCCGGCGAAATCGCTGATCTGCTCGACCGGCTGGCCATTGCGCTTCATCGCCAGGATGATGGCGAAGGAGCCCAGCGTCATCGCGACATAGATCACGATGTACATCAAGACGCCCTGCGCGCCCTCGACCGTGCCCGCGGCAAGACCGACCAGGGCAAAGCCCATATGGCCGATCGAGGAATAGGCCATCAGGCGCTTGATGTTGCTCTGCCCGATCGCGGCGAACGAGCCCAGCGCCATCGAGGCGATCGACACGAACACCAGGATCTGCTGCCACTGCGAGACGATACCGGGGAATGCGGTCAGCGTGACGCGAGTGAAGACCGCGAGCGCGGCCACCTTCGGCGCCGAGGCGAAGAAGGCGGTGACCGGGGTCGGCGCGCCCTCGTAGACGTCGGGCGTCCACATGTGGAACGGCACCGCCGAAACCTTGAAGCAGAGGCCGGCGAGCAGGAAAACGAGGCCAAACACCAGGCCGACATTCGAGATCGTCGCGGCCGCCGCGATGCCGGTGAAGGCCACCGTGCCGGTGAAGCCGTAGATCAGCGAGGAGCCGTAGAGCAGCATGCCCGAGGACAGCGCGCCGAGCACGAAGTACTTCAGCCCGGCTTCGGTCGACTTGGCGTTGTCGCGGTTCGAGGCCGCCACGACGTAGAGCGCCAGCGACATCAATTCGAGGCCGAGATAGAGCGAGATCAGGTCGCCGGCCGAGATCAGCACCATCATTCCGAGCGTCGAGAGCAGCACCAGGATCGCGTATTCGAAGATGCGGCGCGACGGATCCGACAGGAACTCGGTCGACAGCACCAGCGTCACCGCCGAACCGATCAGGGCCAGGATCTTCATGAAGCGGGCAAAATCATCGACGATGAAGCTGCCACCGAAGGTCACGTGCTTGCCCGCGGGCAGCATGTATTCGAGCACACCGACCACGATCAGGAGCAGCACCGCAAGCGTCGTGACCGTCTTCGTGGTCTCCTGCCCACGATAGGCGCCGAGCATCAGGAGTGCCATGGCCCCGACCGCGAGCACGAGCTCGGGCAGCACCGGCGCCAGTTGATAACCTGCAGTCTCAAAGCTCATGGCTATATCCTGACCTGCCCGCTCACTGGAGCAGTGCGGCGGCCTTCACGGCCGTCACAGCGGTGTTGTAATTGTTGACGAGTTGCTGGACCGAGGCCGCCGACATGTCGAGCACCGGCTTCGGATAGATGCCGAACAGGATCGTCAGCGCGATCAGCGGGAACAGCGTCAGGCCCTCCCGGAAGGTCAGATCCTTCATGCTCGCCAGCGACGGCTTGACCAACGCCCCGAACACGACCTTGCGGTAGAGCCACAGCGCATAGCAAGCCGACAGGATCACGCCGAAGGTGGCGAAGAACGCGGTCGGGATCGAGACCTTGAAGGTGCCGAGCAGCGTCATGAACTCGCCGACGAAGCCGGAGGTGCCGGGCAGACCGACATTGGCCATGGTGAAGACCATGAAGGTCAACGCGTAGAGCGGCATCCGGTTGACGAGGCCGCCATAGGCTGCGATCTCGCGGGTGTGCATGCGATCGTAGACGATGCCGACGCAGAGGAACAGCGCGCCGGAGACGATGCCGTGCGAGATCATCTGGAACACGCCGCCGGCGACGCCCTGCATGGTACCGGCAAAGATGCCCATGGTGACGAAGCCCATATGCGCCACCGAGGAGTACGCAATCAGCTTCTTCATGTCCTCCTGCATCAGCGCCACCAGCGAGGTGTAGATGATGGCAATGGCCGAGAGCGTGAACATCAATGGCGCGAAGTCGTGCGAGGCCAGCGGGAACATCGGCAGCGAGAAACGCAGGAAGCCGTAGCCGCCCATCTTCAGCATGATCGCAGCCAGCACTACCGAGCCTGCGGTCGGCGCCTCGACGTGGGCGTCGGGGAGCCAGGTGTGCACGGGCCACATCGGCATCTTCACCGCGAACGAGGCGAAGAAGGCAAGCCACGCCCAGGTCTGCAGCGAGCGCGGCACGGCGGTGTGCATCAGGGTTGGGATGTCGGTGGTGCCGCCGTTCCAGTACAGCGCCATGATGGCGAGCAGCATCAGGACCGAGCCAAGCAGCGTGTAGAGGAAGAACTTGAAGGACGCATAGACCCGGCGCGGACCGCCCCAGACGCCGATGATCAGGAACATCGGGATCAGGCCGCCCTCGAAGAACAGATAGAACAGCACGAGATCGAGCGCCGAGAAGGTGCCGATCATCAGCGTTTCCAGGATGAGGAACGCCATCATGTATTCGCGGACGCGGTTGGTGATCGCCTTCCAGCTCGCGATGATGCAGAACGGCATGATGGCGGTGGTCAGGATCACCAGCGGCAACGAGATGCCGTCCACGCCCATGTGGTAGGTGATGCCGGTGGCGAGCCAGTTCGCCTTCTCGACGAACTGGAAGTCGGCGCTCGACGCATCGAACCGCATGACCAGGATCACCGACACCGCGAAGGTGATCAGCGTAGTCCACAGCGCGATCCAGCGCGAATTGCGCCGCGCCGCCTCGTCATCGCCGCGGCTGAGATAGACGATCAGCGCGCCGACCAGCGGCAGGAACGTCGTGACCGATAGAATTGGCCAGGTCGTCATTTACTGGCCTCCAAAGCCGAACATGAACCAGGTGATCAGGCCGGCGGCACCGATCAGCATGGCGAACGCGTAGTGGTAGAGATAGCCGGTCTGGATCTTCACGACGTTACGGGTGACGTCCAGCACCCGGGCCGAGACGCCGTCGGGGCCGAGGCCGTCGATGATGAAGCCGTCGCCCTTCTTCCAGAGCTGGTAGCCGATCCACTTCGCCGGACGGACGAAGATGATGTCGTAGAGCTCGTCGAAGTACCATTTGTTGAGCAGGAACTTGTACAGCATCGGCTGCGTGTTCGCGAGCTCGACCGGCAGATAGGGCCGGCGGATGTAGAACAGGTACGACACCAGGAAGCCCAGCACCATCATCACCGTCGGCAGGAAGGCGATGGTCTCGGGGATGTGGTGCATCTCCTCGATGATGTGCGGGTTCATCTTCACGGATTCGCGGAAGAACTCCTCGATGCCGTGACCGGCGAACAGCTCCTTGAACGGGAAGCCGGCCAGGATGGAGCCGACCGCGAGCACACCGATCGGGATCAGCATCCAGATCGGCGCTTCATGCGCAGCCTCGTAGTGGTGATCGTCATGCGGCTCGCCGTGGAAGGTCTTGAAGATCAGGCGCCACGAGTAGAACGAGGTCAGGCCGGCCGCGATGACCGTCATCAGGAAGCCGTACATCGCGAATGGATTATGCGAGGCGTAGGCGGACTCGATGATCGCGTCCTTGGAGAAATAGCCGGCGGTCAGCGGGAAGCCGGTGAGCGCGAGCGTGCCGACCACCATCACCGCGTAGGTGTAGGGGATCTTGCGCCAGAGGCCGCCCATGTTGCGGATGTCCTGCTCGTGATGCATCGCGTAGATCACCGAGCCGGAGCCCAGGAACAACAGCGCCTTGAAGAAGGCGTGCGTGAACAAATGGAACATGCCGACCGAATAGGCCCCTGCTCCCATCGCCACGAACATGTAGCCGAGCTGCGAACAGGTCGAGTAAGCGACGATGCGCTTGATGTCGTTCTGGACGAGGCCGATGGTCGCCGCGAAGAACGCCGTGGTGGCGCCGAAGAACATCACGACGGCCTGCGCGTTCGGCGCGAGCTCGAACAGCGGTGACAGGCGCGCCACCATGAAGACGCCGGCGGTGACCATGGTCGCGGCGTGGATCAGCGCGGAGACCGGGGTCGGGCCTTCCATCGCGTCCGGCAACCAGGTGTGCAGCAGGAACTGCGCCGATTTGCCCATCGCGCCCATGAACAGCAACAGGCAGGTCAGGGTCAGCGCGTCGGCATGCCAGCCGAGGAAGTCGATGGTCTTGCCGGTGAGACCCGGCGCAGCGTGGAAGATGGTCTCGAAATCGGTCGAGCCGGCCAGCAGGAAGATCGCGAAGATGCCGAGCGCGAAACCGAAATCGCCGACGCGGTTGACCACGAAGGCCTTGATGGCGGCGGCGTTGGCTGAGGGCTTCTGGTACCAGAAGCCGATCAGGAGGTAGCTCGCCAGACCCACGCCTTCCCAGCCGAAGAACAGCTGCACGAGGTTGTCCGCGGTCACCAGCATCAGCATGGCGAAGGTGAACAGCGAGAGATAGCCGAAGAAGCGGGGCCGGTTCGGGTCCTCGTCCATGTAGCCGATGGAATAGAGGTGCACGAGCGAGGACACGGTGGTCACGACCACCAGCATCACTGCGGTGAGCGTGTCGACCCGCAGCGTCCAGTAGACCTGGAGATCGCCGGAGAGGATCCACGGCAGCAACGGAATGCGCATGTCGTGGTGCATGAAGCCGACATCGACCAGCGTCATCCAGGACAACGCCGCCGACACGAACAGCAACGCCGTTGTGATCAGCTCGGCACCGCGCGAGCCCGCCGCCGGTGGCTCGGAGACGTGGTGGTCGTCGTGACCGTCGCCGGGCTCGTGATGGGTCTCGTGAATGACCGACGCATCCTCATTGATCGTGTCGGACGCATGGGCGTGCGCGCCATGACCGTGATCATCGTGATGCTCGACCGTGTCGCCCGAGGGGTTGCGGGCATGCGCGCCGAACAGCGCGATCAGGCCAGCCAGAATGGCGCCCAGCAGAGGCAGAAAGACGATTGCCTGGACCATGATTTACTCTTTCCGCATGATCTGGTCGGAAAACCGGTATCCACTTTTCCGGATCATGCGATCAGCCCTTCATCAGATTGACGTCCTCAACCGCGATCGAGCCGCGGTTGCGGAAATAGACCACCAGGATGGCGAGACCGATCGCGGCTTCAGCGGCCGCGACGGTGAGCACCAGGAGCGCAAAGACCTGCCCGACGATGTCGCCGAGGAAGGTCGAGAACGCCACGAGGTTGACGTTGACCGCGAGCAGGATCAGCTCGATCGACATCAGGATGACGATGATGTTCTTGCGGTTCAGGAAGATGCCGAGGATCCCGAGCGTGAACAGGATCGCGCCGACCGCCAGATAATGTCCGAGCCCGATCGTCATTTCACCCACTCCGCCGCGTCAGAATCCTGGAGCCCCTGCCCCGGCGCCACCTTTCGGATCGCCATCGCTATTTCGGGTGTGCGCGCGTTCTGAACGTTGATGTCCTGCCGCTTGACGCTCGCCTTGTGCCGCAGCGTCAGCACGATGGCGCCGATCATCGCGACCAGCAGCACCATGCCCGAGAGCTGGAAGTAGTGGATGTACTTGGTATAGAGCACCAGGCCCAGCGCCTCGGTATTGGAGACGTTGGTCGGGATCGCCGCCGTGATCGTCTTGGCGACGCCGGGGTTGATGACCCAGAATCCGACCGTGAGCAGCAGCTCGAACAGGAAGATGCCGCCGATCACGAGGCCGACCGGGAGGTACTCGATGAAGCCCTCGCGCAGCTCGAGGAAGTCGACGTCGAGCATCATGATCACGAACAGGAACAGCACCGCTACCGCGCCGACATAGACGACGATCAGGATCATCGCCAGGAATTCGGCCCCCATCAGCACGAACAGGCCGGAGGCGTTGACGAAGGCCAGGATCAGGTACAGCACGGAGTGCACGGGATTGCGCGAGACAATCACCATCACCGCCGAGGCGACGCAGACGCCGGCGAACAGATAGAAGAACAGCGCGGGAAGGATCATTGGGCAGTCCCCGTCATTCCGGGGCGCGGGCAAAGCCCGCGAACCCGGAATCCAGAGGTTATGGCGCGAGATTCCGGGTTCGCGCTTTGCGCGCCCCGGAATGACGATGGGATAGCGGGAAGGATCATGCTCTCATCTCACCGGTACGGCGCGTCGAGCTCGATCGCTTTCGCGATCTCGCGTTCCCAGCGGTCGCCATTGGCGAGCAGCTTGGCCTTGTCATAGAACAGTTCCTCGCGGGTCTCGGTCGCGAACTCGAAGTTCGGACCTTCGACGATGGCATCGACCGGACAGGCCTCCTGGCAGAGGCCGCAATAGATGCACTTCACCATGTCGATGTCGTAGCGCACGGTGCGGCGGGTGCCGTCGTTGCGACGCGGACCGGCCTCGATGGTGATGGCCTGCGCCGGGCAGACCGCTTCGCACAGCTTGCAGGCGATGCAGCGTTCCTCGCCGTTCGGATAGCGGCGCAGCGCATGCTCGCCGCGGAAGCGCGGCGAGATCGGGCCCTTCTCGAAGGGATAGTTCAGCGTCGGCTTCGGCTGGAAGAAATAGCGCATGGCGAGGAAGAACGCCGAGACGAATTCCGACAGCAGAAGCGAGCGTGCAGTGGCGTTGATGTTGATACCCATGACAGCCCTCACTTCGGCGCGATGCCGGCAAAGTGCAGCACACCGGCCACCACGATCACCATCGCCAGCGACAACGGCAGGAACACTTTCCAGCCGAGGCGCATCAGTTGATCGTAGCGGTAGCGCGGCACGATCGCCTTGGCCATCGCGAACAGGAAGAACATGAAGAACAGCTTCAGCGAGAACCAGATGATCCCCGGCACCCAGTTG
Organism: Bradyrhizobium sp. Ken64; assembly: GCF_055807555.1. Taxonomy (NCBI): domain Bacteria; kingdom Pseudomonadati; phylum Pseudomonadota; class Alphaproteobacteria; order Hyphomicrobiales; family Nitrobacteraceae; genus Bradyrhizobium; species Bradyrhizobium sp. Ken64. The sequence continues at coordinate 260,994 of NZ_JBVVPA010000003.1, forward strand.
AAGGGCGGCAGGTCCACCGGCGGCAGCCAGCCTCCGAGGAACAGGATCGTCGCCATCGCGCACATCGTGGCAATCGCGACATACTCGCCGAGCATGAACAGCAGATACGGCGTCGAGCCGTACTCGACCATGAAGCCGGCGACGAGCTCGGATTCTGCTTCGACGAGGTCGAATGGCGGACGGTTGGTTTCAGCCAGCGCCGAGACGTAGAAGATCACGAACATCGGGAACAGCGGCCAGACGTACCAGTTCAGGATGGTCAGCTGCGGCAACCCGATCAGGCTGGCGAGGCCACGGACATGCTGCGCCTCGACCACGGCCGAGAGGTTCAACGTGCCGGCGCAGAGCAGCACCGTGATGATGACGAAGCCGATCGAGACCTCGTAGGACACCATCTGCGCCGCCGAGCGCAGCGCCGCGAGGAACGGATATTTCGAGTTCGACGACCAGCCGGCCATGATGATGCCGTAGATCGACAGCGACGAGATCGCAAAGATGAAGAGAACGCCGACATTGATGTCGGAGATCACCCAGCCGAGATTGGTCGGGATCACCGCCCAGGCGGCGAGCGCGAGCACGCATGAGACCAAGGGAGCCAGGAGAAACACGCCCTTGTTGGCGCCGGACGGGATGATCGGCTCCTTCAGCACGAACTTCAGGAGGTCGGCGAAGGATTGCAGCAGGCCCCACGGACCGACCACGTTCGGGCCGCGGCGGATCTGCACCGCCGCCCAGATCTTGCGGTCGGCAAGCAGGATGTAGGCGATCGCCACCAGCAGGACGACCAGCACCAGGACGCTCTCCGCGATCATGATGATCAGCGGCCAGAGGAACCCGGTCCAGAAGGCGCTCTCGAAGAATTCCATCAGCTCACTCCGCTGCGGTCAGCATCTGCCCGGAGGCAAGCCGCGAACACTCCGCCATCACGGCGGACGCACGCGCGATTGGGTTGGTCAAATAGAAGTCCTCGACGAGCGGCTTGAACGGAGCCTTCTCCGTCGTGCCGCCCTTCCCCGCGAGCTTCTTGATCTGGTCGACCGAGCCGGCCTCGATCTGGTCGAGACGGATCAGGTGCGGCACCGCCTTGAAGATCGCCTGACGCAGGGCCGACAACGAGTCATAGCCGAGCTTCTTGCCGAGCGCCTCCGAGAGCGCGCGGACGATCGCCCAGTCCTCGCGGGCCTCGCCCGGCGGGAATGCGGCCCGTCCGGTCATCTGCACGCGGCCTTCGGTGTTGACGTAGATCGCCGACTTCTCGGTATAGGCGGCTGCCGGCAGGATGACGTCGGCGCGATGGGCGCCGCGGTCGCCATGGGTGCCGATATAGACGACGAAGGTGCCGTCCGACGGCTTGATCTCGTCCGCGCCGAGCAGGAACAGCAGATCGAGCGTTCCGAACGTCGTCATCTGCGCTGCGTTCAGCCCGCCCTGACCGGCAACAAAGCCGATATCGAGCGCGCCGACGCGCGAGGCGCTCTCGTGCAGCACGCCAAAGCCGTTCCAGCCGTCCTTGAGCGCGCCGACATCGAGCGCGAGCTTGGCGGCCGCTGCAAGAACGGCGGCGCCGTCGTGGCGCGAGGCGGCGCCGGCGCCGACCATGATGATCGGATTCTTGGCGTTCTTCAGCACGTCCATGAAGGAGTGCTTGCCGGCCGCGAGTTCGCCGAGCGTGTCAGTGCCTGCGCCCAGATGGTCATAATCGTAGGTCAGATCGGCCTTGGCGCCGATCACGCCGACCTTGAAGCCGCCGGCGCGCCAGCGTTTGCGAATGCGGGCGTTGAACACGGCCGCCTCTTTCCGCGGATTGGCGCCGATGATGAGCAACGCATCGGCCTGCTCGACGCCGGCCAGCGTCGGATTGAAGATGTAGGAGCCGCGGCCGAGCGCGGGATCGAAGGCGTCGCCGCCCTGCACCGCGAGATTGGCCGAGCCGTATTTGGCCAGCAAATCCTTCAGCGCGAACATCTCTTCGACGCCGGCGAGGTCGCCCGCGACCGCGCCGATGCGCTTGCCGTCGGTGCGGGCCGCTTTCGCAGCGATCGCGGCAAAAGCCTCGGGCCAGCTCGCCGCGCGCAGCTTGCCGGCTTCGCGGATATAGGGCCGGTCGAGGCGCTGGGTGCGCAGGCCGTCGACGACGTGACGGGTCTTGTCCGAGATCCACTCCTCGTTCACGGTCTCGTTGATGCGCGGCAGGATACGCATCACTTCACGGCCGCGCGTGTCGACGCGGATCGCAGAGCCCAATCCGTCCATCACGTCGATCGACTGGGTTTTGCCGAGCTCCCACGGGCGTGCGGCGAAAGCATAGGGCTTCGAGGTCAGCGCGCCGACCGGGCAGATGTCGACGAGATTGCCCTGCAATTCCGAGGTCAGCGCGTGCTCGAGATAGGTCGTGATCTCCATGTCCTCGCCGCGGCCGGTCGCGCCCATTTCGGGGGCGCCGGCGACTTCCGCCGAAAAGCGGACGCAGCGGGTGCACTGGATGCAGCGGTTCATCGAGGTCTTGACCAGCGCGCCGAGATATTTGTCCTCGACCGCGCGCTTGTTCTCGGCGAAGCGGCTGGTGTCGACACCATAGCCCATCGCCTGATCCTGCAGGTCGCACTCGCCGCCCTGATCGCAGATCGGGCAATCCAGCGGATGGTTGATGAGAAGGAATTCCATCACGCCTTCGCGCGCCTTCTTCACCATCGGCGAACGGGTGGAGATTTCCGGCGGCTCGCCCTTGGGACCCGGACGGCAATCGCGCACGCCCCAGGCGCAGCTCGCGACCGGCTTCGGGCCGCCCTTCACCTCGACGAGGCACATCCGGCAATTGCCGGCGATCGACAGCCGCTCGTGATAGCAGAAGCGCGGAATCTCGGCGCCGGCCGCCTCGCACGCCTGAAGCAGCGTGTATTCGGCGGGGACATCGATCTCTTTGCCGTCGATGATGAGCTTGGTCATTGTCTCTACTCCGCCGCGACCATGTTCACGGGATCGCGGACGCCGGCATCGTCGATGTCGGCCTTGTGCGAATACTGGTCGATGCGCGCTTCGATCTCATGACGGAAATGCGCGATCAGGCCCTGGATCGGCCACGCCGCCGCGTCGCCAAGCGCGCAGATGGTGTGGCCTTCGACCTGCTTGGTGACTTCCAGCAGCATGTCGATCTCGCGCTTATGGGCGCGACCGTCGGCCATGCGGGTCAAGACGCGCCACATCCAGCCGGTGCCCTCGCGGCACGGCGTGCACTGGCCGCAGCTCTCGTGCTTGTAGAAATAGGAGATGCGGGCGATGGCGCGGATCAAATCGGTCGATTTGTCCATCACGATCACGGCCGCGGTGCCAAGGCCCGAGCGCAGCTTGCTCAAGCTGTCGAAATCCATCGGCGTGTCGATGATCTGCTCGGCCGGGACCATGCGCACCGAGGAGCCGCCGGGGATCACGGCCTTGAGGTTGTCCCAGCCGCCGCGGACGCCGCCGCAATGCTTCTCGATCAGCTCACGGAACGGAATGCCCATGGCCTCTTCGACGTTGCAGGGCCGCTCGACATGGCCGGAGATGCAGAACAGCTTGGTGCCGACATTGTTCGGACGGCCGATGCCGGCGAACCATGCCGCGCCACGGCGAAGAATGTCCGGTGCAACCGCGATCGACTCGACATTGTTGACGGTGGTCGGGCAGCCGTACAGGCCGACGTTGGCGGGGAACGGCGGCTTCAGACGCGGCTGGCCCTTCTTGCCTTCGAGGCTCTCGAGCAGCGCGGTTTCCTCGCCGCAGATATAGGCGCCGGCGCCGTGGGCGACGTAGATGTCGAACGGCCAGCCGTTGACGTTGTCCTTGCCGACCAGCTTGGCCTCATAGGCCTGGTCGATCGCCGCCTGGAGATGCTCGCGCTCGCGGATGAACTCGCCGCGGACATAGATGTAGCAGGCATGCGCGTTCATCGCGCAGCTCGCGATCAGGCAGCCCTCGATCAGGAGATGCGGATCGTGCCGCATGATCTCGCGATCCTTGCAGGTGCCGGGCTCGGACTCGTCGGCGTTGACGACGAGATAGCTCGGCCGGCCGTCGGTCGATTCCTTCGGCATGAACGACCATTTCAGGCCGGTCGGGAAGCCGGCGCCACCGCGGCCGCGCAGGCCCGACGCCTTCATCTCGTTGATGATCCAGTCACGGCCCTTGTCGATGATGTTCTTCGTACCATCCCAGGCGCCGCGGCGCCGCGCGCCCTCGAGCCCCCAATCGTGGAGGCCGTAGAGGTTCTTGAAGATGCGGTCCTTGTCCTCGAGCATGTCAGTGCTTTCCGATCAACGGTTGGCTTGCTTGTAGGCAAGCCCGGCGGCGCAGACGGCGAAGGTCAGCGCCCAGAGCAGACTGGATTCCAGCGTCGCGTTCAGGGCGAAGCGCTGAAGCAGGAAAATGAACGTGGCCGCCACGGCGGAATGCATTGCGACGAAGCCCCACTTCTTCACAACACTGCTCCCTTCAACTGGCGGCGAGGCGAGATCACGCATCAGGTGATCTCCTTCAGCGTGGTCGGCCCACCGGTCGGCGCCGAGAACTGGCGGCCGTTCTGCGGACCTGGCTTGGGCGGATTGCCAGAGGCAAAGCCGTCGAGCACCTTGCCGAAGCTTTCCTTGGTCAGATCCTCATAAGTGTCCTTGCCGATCAGCACCATCGGCGCGTTCACGCAGGCACCGAGGCACTCCACCTCTTCCCAGCTGAAATTGCCGTCCTTGGAGAGATGGAAGGGCTCGTGATGGATGCGATGCTCGCAGACGTGGATCAGATCCTCGGCGCCGCGCAGGCGGCACGGCGTGGTGCCGCAGACCTGGACGTGAGCCTTCTTGCCGACCGGGGCCAGCTGGAACATCGTGTAGAAGGTCGCGACCTCGAGCACGCGGATATAGGGCATGTCGAGCATGTCGGCGACAGCGCGGATTGCGGCCTCTGACACCCAGCCGTCGTGCTGTTCCTGAACGCGCCAGAGGATGGCGATCACGGCCGAAGCCTGGCGCCCGGCCGGATATTTCGCGATCTGCTGCTTGGCGAACGCGAGGTTCTCCTCCGTGAACGCAAAGCTCGCGGGCTGGACTTCCTTCGGTGCTAATCGGCGAACGGACATCTCTTCAATCTCTCACTGCACGCGGCGCGCGGTTTTCGCATTCAGGGCATTGATCCTGTCCTGCCAGAATGCGCTTGCGGTGCCGAAAACATTGTAGCCGACGTGGGTCGAGACCTTGATGCGGTCGAGGATCGACAGCTCGGTCACCGTTTCCATACGCCTTGTGCTGGGATCGTAGACGATCAGCTTCAGCGGGGTGTGTTCGAGGATGTAGCGCGAGACCGCGTGCGAGCGGTCGCTGCCGTGCTCCTCGCACATGATGACGCTGTCGGCCTGGAGCAGCCGGGCGCCGCCCTTGATCGCCTCGATCTCGACGCCCTCGACGTCGAGCTTGATCAGGTACTTGCCGCTCGCGGCGATCTTGCCGTCGTCGATGAGATTATCGAGCGCAATGACCGGCACGTCCTCGCCGCCCGCCGAGGCATCGCCGGCGATGCTGAAGGCCTCGTGCTTGGTGCCTGACAGACGCGCGGTGCCACGGGCCGCGCCGATCGCGCATTTCATGGTCTCGAAGCGGCTGCCGTTGATGCGGGCGTTGTTGGCGAGCTTCGGATGGTTCTGACCCGACGGCTCGATCGCGATCGCCTTGTGCGAACCGAACGGCTTGCTCGACACCAGCACCGACCAATAGCCGTAATTCGCGCCGCAATCGAGCAGCGTATAGTCGACCTCGATGGAGTCGGCGAACAACAGCTCCAGCTCGTCCTCGTAATTGTAGGAGCGGTTGAGCAGCTTGCTCCAATAGCCGTCGCCGTAGGGAAATTCGAACACGGCGTCGGGGTTGAGCTTGATCGCGATGTTGCGCTCGGGCAGCGTCTTGCGCAGCAGATTGGCGCAGGCGATGTAGCCCATATGCGAGAAGTGCGAGGAGATCTTCGATCCCGTCACCAGCGCCAAGGCAGCCGTCCGCTCCCACAGGTTGGCCCCTTCAAGGGCCCCCGAGGCACGGTCAAACTGGATCGGCGCCTGCGCCATCACCGATCGACCTCTCCGAACACGATGTCGAGCGAGCCGAGGATGGCCGAGACGTCGGCGAGCAGATGGCCGCGGCAGATGTGGTCCATGGCCTGCAGATGCGCAAAGCCGGGCGCGCGGATCTTGCACTTGTACGGCTTGTTGGTGCCGTCCGAGATCAGAAAGACGCCGAACTCGCCCTTGGGCGCCTCGACCGCGGCATAGACCTCGCCGGCCGGCACGTGGACGCCTTCGGTGTAGAGCTTGAAGTGGTGGATCAGCGCTTCCATCGAGCGCTTCATCTCGCCGCGGCGCGGCGGCGCGACCTTGTTGTCCTCGACGACGACGGGGCCCTTCCCGTCGGCTGCGTTCAGCTTCTGGATGCACTGCTTCATGATGCGCACGGACTGGCGCATCTCTTCCATGCGGATCAGATAGCGGTCGTAGCAATCGCCGTTCTTGCCGATCGGGATGTCGAAATCCATCTCGGCGTAGCATTCATAGGGCTGCGACTTGCGCAGATCCCAGGCCGCGCCCGAACCGCGCACCATCACGCCGGAGAACCCCCACTCCCAGGCTTCCTTCAGCGACACCACGCCGATGTCGACGTTGCGCTGCTTGAAGATGCGGTTGGCGGTGAGCAGCCGGTCGAGATCCTCGACCACTTTCAGGAACGGATCGCACCAGGCGTCGATGTCGTCGACCAGCTTCTGCGGCAGGTCCTGATGCACGCCGCCGACGCGGAAGTAGGCTGCGTGCATGCGGCTGCCCGAGGCGCGCTCGTAGAACACCATCAGCTTTTCGCGCTCTTCAAAACCCCACAGCGGCGGGGTCAGCGCGCCGACGTCCATCGCCTGCGTGGTGACGTTGAGCAAATGCGACAGGATGCGGCCGATCTCGCAATAGAGCACGCGGATCAGCTGCGCGCGGCGCGGCACCTCGATGCCGAGCAGCTTTTCTGCAGCCATGCAGAAGGCGTGCTCCTGATTCATCGGCGCGACGTAGTCGAGACGGTCGAAATAAGGGATCGCCTGCAGATAGGTCTTCTGCTCGATCAGCTTTTCGGTGCCGCGATGGAGCAGGCCGATATGGGGGTCGACGCGGGCGACGACTTCGCCGTCAAGCTCCAGCACCAGGCGCAGCACGCCGTGCGCGGCCGGATGCTGCGGACCGAAGTTGATCGTAAAGTTGCGAAGCTGTTCGGGTTGCTCGTTCATGTTCAGACCTTCGGCCCCGCTTTTTCATCACCCGGAAGGACCGGATAGTCGGCGCCCTCCCACGGGGACAAAAAGTCGAACTTGCGGAATTCCTGGTTGAGCCTGACCGGCTCGTACACCACCCGCTTCTCCTGGTCGTCGTAGCGGACCTCGAGGAAGCCGGTGGTCGGGAAATCCTTGCGCAGCGGATGCCCCTCGAAGCCGTAATCGGTCAGGAGGCGGCGCATGTCGGGATGACCGACGAAGATCACGCCATAGAGGTCGTAGGCCTCGCGCTCGAACCAGTCGGCGCCGGGAAACACCTCAATCAGCGACGGCACCTGCGTGGTCTCGTCGGCCTGGGCCTTGAGCCGGACCCGCGCGTTCAGGGTCGGCGACAGGAAGTGATAGATCACGTCGAAGCGCTTCTCGCGCGAGGGATAGTCCGCCGCCGTGATGTCGGTGAAATTGATGAAGCGGCAGTTCGGGTCGTCGCGGAGGTACTTGACCACCTCGACGATTTTGCTGACCTCGACATCGACCGTGAGCTGGTTGAAGGCCACCGAATGACCTGTCGCGGCGCCCGGAAGCGCGCTAACGATCGTCTGCCCCAGGGCGTCGAGCTTGGCGTCGTCCATGACGTAAAACCTTAGCGTTCGATGGTGCCGGTGCGGCGGATCTTCTTCTGCAGCAGCAGCACGCCGTAGAGCAGCGCTTCCGCCGTGGGCGGGCAGCCCGGCACGTAGATGTCGATCGGCACGATACGGTCGCAGCCGCGCACGACCGAGTAGGAATAGTGATAATAGCCGCCGCCATTGGCGCAGGAGCCCATCGAGATGACGTAGCGCGGCTCGGGCATCTGGTCGTAGACCTTGCGCAGCGCAGGCGCCATCTTGTTGGTCAGGGTCCCCGCGACGATCATTACGTCCGACTGACGCGGCGAGGCGCGGGGCGCGAAGCCGAAGCGCTCGACGTCGTAGCGCGGCATCGACACCTGCATCATCTCGACCGCGCAGCAGGCGAGACCGAAGGTCATCCACATCAGCGAGCCGGTACGCGCCCAGGTGATGAGGTCGTCGGTCGCGGCCACGAAGAAGCCCTTGTCGGACAGTTCCGAATTGACCTCGAGGAAGAACGGATCATTGGCCCCGACCGGCTTGCCGGTCGACGGGTCCAGGATGCCCTTGGGGGCCGGCGCGAGAACCGGACCGGCGGACGACACAGGGTTCAATCCCATTCGAGTGCGCCTTTCTTCCATTCATAGGCGAACCCGACCGTCAGCACGCCAAGGAACACCACCATGGACCAGAAACCGGTCGCGCCGAGCTTGCCGAACGCCACCGCCCAGGGAAACAGGAACGCCACCTCGAGGTCGAAGATGATGAAGAGGATGGCGACGAGATAGAAGCGGACGTCGAACTTCATGCGGGCGTCGTCGAAGGCGTTGAAACCGCACTCATACGCCGACAGCTTTTCCGGGTCCGGCTGCTGGAACGCCACGATGAAGGGCGCGATCAGCAGCACCAGGCCAATGAGGCCCGCTACCCCGATGAAGACGACGAGTGGAAGATAGTTCTGCAGAATGCCGCTCATTGACGAGCCCTTTTTCCCGCAGCCTCGGGACAGCCACGGATTCGTCCAGTTTGGAATTGTTCTGAGCCTTAGCGCAGTGCACCAATGGGCGCAAGACACGCTCTTTTTAGGCCCTTTGTCGCCCTCAAAACGGTGGAAATCCCGGAATCACCCCGCGGCTGGTATGGAGCAGATCGAGCGCCCCAGCAAGGGCGCCCCGATCAGTCCACACGCGCTGGGCCGTGACGTCCGTTGTTGGGAAGGCTCACTTTATCTAGGCCGCGACGCAGCAAAGTCCAGATTACAACGAGGACAGGCGCGCCCACGATCGGGCGAGCGATCCGGGAGCCATGCATCACGATCGGCCCCGGGCCCGTCTGGCGAATACGTCGGGTGGGCGGCGCCCGCTTCTGCCGCCGCGGAAAATCAGTGGCGAGCGCGGCGGCGACGTGGCTTGGTCGTCACGCGCCGCGCTCGCATGAGCTTCGGGCCGGGGGGCATGGCCCGCGAGCTCATCGATCTCGTGGTGGAAGCCGGTGACGAGCCGGTCAGGCTCTCACGATGGCCTTCCCTCGCCTGCTCGTCATCTGCCTCACCATTTGTAGGAGACGCTGGCGGTCACGCGCCGGCGGTCGCCGTAGAAGCAGGAGGACGCCGCCGCGCAGCTCGCGACGTAGACCTTGTCGGTCAAATTGATCACGTTCAGCGCGGTGCGCCAGTTCTGCCACTCATAGTGGAGCGCGAGATCGCCGAGCACGACTGCGGGAACCTCGAGGGTATTGGCGGTATCCGCCCACGACGACCCGATATAGCGGACACCGCCGCCGAAGCCGAACCCTGCGAGCGGCCCGTCCTTGAAGGTGTAGTCCGCCCAGCCGGACACCAGGAGCTCGGGCGTGTTGGTCGGGGTCTTGCCGACCAGCGACGGGTCCAGATCCCTGCTGTTGAACAAATGGTAGGCCGTGAACGAGCCAATCAGCTTCAGCTCACGCGTGGCGTTCGCCACCGCCTCGAGCTCGATGCCGCGCGAGGTCACCTCGCCGGTCTGGTTCTGCAAGGTCGTGACGACAGGATCAGTGGTTGCCACGTTCTGGCGCTTCAGATCGAACACCGAGGCGGTGAAGTAGCCGTCAAATCCCCGGGGCGCGACCTTCACGCCGATTTCGGCCTGCTGGCCGGTCTCCGGCAGGAATAGCTGGTTTTGCGCGTTGAGGCCGATGATCGGATTGTAGCTCGTGGCGTAGGACACATAGGGCGCGATGCCGTTGTCGAAATTGTAGATCAGCCCGGCGCGTCCGCTGAATCGGCTGTCGTCGCGGCTGGCGAGCGTGGCGCCGGTATCGCGGGCAGCCTGCGTCGTCTCGACCCAATCGTTGCGGCCGCTCAGCACCAGCGTGAAATTGCCGAGCTTCATCTGGTCCTGAAGATAGGTGCCGGCCTGCTTCTGCGTGATCTGGAAGTTGCGGAACGGTGCGCCGGTCAACGGAATGTCAAATCCATAGGCGGGATTGAAGACGTTGATCGAAGGGACGGTGCCGAAGTTGAAAGCCTGATAGTCGTCGATCTGGTAGCCCTTCAAATCGACCCCGAACAGCATCGTGTGCCGCACCGCGCCGGTGTTGAAGCGGTACTCCAGCTGGTTGTCGAGATTGGCCTGGTTGGCGGTGTTCTTCGCATACCAATTATAGCGACCGAGACTGGACGTGTTGATGTCAGCCCAATTATTGCCGACATAGCCCCGATAGCTCACGTCGACATGGGCAAACCGCGCATTCTGCCGGAACGTCAAATCGTCGGTGAGATTGCGCTCGAACTGATAGCCCAGCATCTCCTGCTCGCGCGTGAACTTGTCGACCCTGGGATCGCCGGCGAAAAAGCTGGTCGGGATCTTGCCGAACCGAGCGTTGGTCACCGTGCCCTCATAGGGCAGGAAGTTGATGCCACGGGTTTCCTGCCGGGAAGCCGAAGCCAGCACCGTGAACGTCGTGTCGGCGTCCGGCTTCCAGGTCACCGACGGCGCGATGAAGTAATTGTTGTCCGGCGTGAAATTGACCTGCGTAGGGCCGTTCTGGACCTGGCCGACGACGCGGTAGAACAGCTTGCCGTTCTCAGGGCTCGTCGCGACCGGACCGCCGACATCAATGCCGACAAAGGCGTTACCGAAATTGTTGACGCCGGTCTCGATGAAGCGGACGGGCTCCGCCGGCGGCATCTTGCTGATGACGTTGACGATGCCGCTCGGGCTCGATCCGCCATAGAGCACGGCCGACGGACCGCGCAGCACCTCGACACGCTCCATGTTGGGCGTCTGAAGCTTCCAGCTCGCATAGGACGTGTAGAACAGCTGCATGCCGTCGAGGAACAGTCCGACGTCGTCGGACTTGAAGCCGCGGATCAGCCACCAGTCGTTGCGCGTGTCCGCGCCGAAGGTCCCGGCGCGGACACCGGCAGTATAGCGCAGGACCTCGTCGAGCTTGTTCGGCTTCTGGTCGCGGATCTGCTCCGCGCCAATCACCGACACCGCCTGCGGCGTCTCCATGATCGGCGTGTTGGTCTTGGTGCCGGACGAACTGCGGCCAGCGACGTAGCCGTGCACCGGGCCGAGCGGGGTCTCCACGAAACCGACATTGCGCTGCGGCTGCGGCTTGCTTCGGTTGGCGGTCTGCTCGGATGATCGCGGCGCGCGGCGCTGGACGGACGGCGCCGCCCGGCGGCGCGCTTCCGGCGCGGTGACGGTCACCGACGGAATGTTCTGCGCGCCACTCTGCGCAGGAGATTGTGCAAGCGATGCCTGCGGCAGCAAAACCCAAGCGGATGCGGTCGCCAATACGGCCGACCGCAGCATTCCAAGACTGTTCAACGCGCAACCCCAAAACTGCGTGTTTTGATTTGCACATGCCGTCAGTCCCATGACGGCATGCGCTTGCGGTGACGCTTAGGGGAGCGCGCGCGAATTCCCTAATTGAAAGCCTCTTAGAGAGAGTCTTAGAAAGAGTCTTGGAAGCGATCCAACATGTTCCGGGATTGCCGAAGCGTCAACGCGAAATCTTCTCGCTCTCGAGCAGCTCGGCGGCGATCGCCGTCAACTCATCGACCTGCTGCAGCAGCATCTCGAACTCGGCTTCGCTCAGATGTTCGCGCAAACGCCGATTGCGCTCCTGCGCTCCGGCGACGATCGCATCATGCGCCGCAAGGCCCGTTGCGGTCAGCGAGACCAGCACCTCGCGGCTGTCCTTCGGGTTGGCTGATTTCGCGATCAGCTTGCGCGATACGAGTTCCGCAAGCGCGCGGCTGATCTGCCCCTTGTCCTGGCCGACGGCTTCGGCGAGCCGCGCCACGCTCATCGGCGGCCGCCGGCCAAGCGAGGCGACCAGGCCGAACTCGACGGAGGACAATCCGGCGAGACGCTTGTAGCGCAGGATGGCGCCGCGCTTGAGCAAATTGGCCAGCACCATCAGCCGCGACGACAGCATCACGGTGATCGGCGCCGGTGACTGACTTTCGTCCGCATCGGACGATGTGCGCCCGTCCCTGCCTGATGTCTGGCTCATGATCCACCTCTGCCAAGAAAGCCGCGGCGTGCCAAGTCTTGGTAGCGCAACCTCCCCAGCCTGATCCGGATGCGACCAAAAGGCATTTGGAAATTCGTTGACATTGTCATCAATCGGCCTTTCACTGATGTTCAAGGCGTCGCAAGCCGGGCCAGCAAGGCCGACAGCGGGAGGATCAGCATGACCATCACCCAGCGGGATCGCGATCTCGGCACGGCCTATGCGATGAAGCCCGCGCACACCCGCACCGAGCTCACCTCGGTCGTGCGCGGCACGCCGATGGGCGAACTGCTGCGACGTTACTGGCATCCGGTCGGGCTCATCAGCGACGCAACCGACACCCCGAAGAAGGTTCGCGCGCTGGGCGAGGATCTGGTGCTGTTCCGCGACAAGCACGGCCGCGCCGGCCTGCTGCACGCCCGCTGCTGCCACCGCGGCACCACGCTCTATTATGGCAAGGTCGAGGAGGACGGCATCCGCTGTTGCTATCACGGCTGGAAGTTCGACACCGAAGGTCATTGCCTGGAGCAGCCCTGCGAGCCCGATGGCGGTCAGTTCAAGGACAAGGTGCGCCAGCCCTGGTATCCCGTCGAGGAACGCTACGGGCTGATCTTCGCCTATTTGGGCCCGGCCGAGAAACGCCCGGTGCTGCCGGCCTATGAATGCCTGGAGACCATGGACGACGGCGAGTTCGTCGAGGCCGACGATTCCTCGATCGGCGGCGGTGGTCCCGCGATCATCCCCTGCAACTGGCTCCAGCATTTCGAGAATGTGGTCGACCCCTACCACGTGCCGGTGCTGCACGGCTCGTTCTCGGGTCCGCAATTCACCAACATGATGGCATCGATGCCGGAGGTGACGTTCGACAAGACGCCGCGCGGGATCGCCGTGCGTTCGATCCGCAAGCAGGATGACGGCCGTGAGTTTTACCGCGTCACCGAGGCGGCACTGCCCACCTTGCGCGTCGTTCCAAACCCGCGCGTGGCGCAATTCGCCCGCGTCGAGTCGATCGGCTGGACGCTGCCGATCGACGACACCTCGTTCCGCATCTACGTCGCCGGCCGCGTCAAGAATGCCGGCGACATCGGCCGCATGCGCTCGAAATTCAACGGCAAATTCTGGTGGGACATGACCGAGGAAGAGCACCAGCAATTTCCGGGCGACTATGAAGCCCAAGTCGGCCAGGGACCGCAGACCATCCATTCCGAGGAGCATTTCGGCCAGAGCGACCGCGGCATCCTCTTGATCCGGCGCATGCTGAACGAACAGCTCGAGGCGATGGAAGCGGGCCGCGATCCGATCGGAATCTCGTTCGATGCAAGCGCGCCGCCTGTCGAATTCGAAGCGGGGAATTACATCCGCGAAGGCTGACCTGCCAGCCAATCAGGGCTGGACCGACAACGATAACAAAGACTAATTGGGGGAAGCGATGGTCGATGTGACGTCACAAATGTCGGTGCAAACGGCCGCCGCGGCAAAACCCTCGCCGCGGCGCTATTATGTGCTGGGCCTGCTCACGATCATCTACGCGCTGAACTTTCTCGACCGCACGATCTTCAACGTCCTGATCGAGCCGATCAAGAAGGAGTTCCAGCTCAGCGACACCATGATGGGCCTGCTCGCGGGCTTCGGCTTTGCGCTGTTCTATTCCCTGCTCGGCATTCCGATCGCGCGCGTCGCCGACCGCCTCAACCGGCGCAACATCGTCGCCGCTGCGTTCGCGTTCTGGAGCGCGATGACGGCGTTGTGCGGCGCCGCTTCGAGCGTCACTTCGCTGGCGCTGGCGAGGATCGGCGTCGGCATCGGCGAGTCCGCGGGCTCGCCCGCCTCGCAATCCATCGTCGCCGACCTCTTCGCCAAGAACGAGCGTCCGCGCGCGCTCGGGATTTACGCCGTCGGTACCTATCTCGGCGTCTTCCTCGGCTATTTCGTCGGCGGCTACGTCAACCAGCACTATGGCTGGCGGATGGCGTTCTACGTCGCGGGCCTGCCCGGCATCCTGCTCGCTATTGTCCTGTGGCTGACGATCTCCGAGCCGAAGCGCGGCGCCATGCAGGAGAATTTCGTGCCCGAGCCGCTCGGGCCGACGCTGCGCTTCCTGGCCTCGCAGCAGAGCTTCATCATCGTGTTGATCGGCTTCTGTCTCACCACTTACACCAACTACGCGACCGCGGCCTGGATCCCGCCGTTCCTGGCGCGCGTGCACCATCTGTCGAGCGCCGAGATCGGCACCTATGCCGGCACCTTCAAGGGCCTCGCCGGCATGGCCGGCACCCTGCTCGGCGGCTTCGTCGTGGCGCAGATCAGCCGCCGCGACGACCGCTGGAAGCTGTGGGCCCCCGCGATCACCTCGGGCCTTGCCGGGCCGGTGTTCGCGGTCTGCATGCTGACGCAGGAGTTTGCGATGATGGTGGCCATGCTGGCGCTGACCTCGTTCCTGGTCGGCTTCCACCTTGGGCCGATCTTCGCGATCGCGCAGACGGTCGCCAAACCGAGCATGCGGGCGCTGGCCTCCGCCCTGATCGCGCTCACCGCGACCTGCTTCGGCCAGGGCGTTGGTCCGCTTGCCGTGGGCGTGGTCAACGATGCCCTGAAGGGCGCTTACGGCGCCGACGCCGTGCGCTATTCCCTGCTCTCGGCGGCGGTCACGACCACGCTGGGGGCGCTCCTGTTCGTCTGGGCGGCGCGAACCATCCGCACCGACATCAAGCGAGCGAGCTAGGCGCCCATGAACGCCAGCATGTCCGCGATCAGGCGCTCGCTGTGCGTCAGCGGCAGCGGATGCGGGCCGCCTTCGTAGACGGTCAGCTTGCTGCCCTTGATTAATTTTGCGGTCTTTGCACCGGTCAACGGCAGCGGCGCGCTGGCATCCTTGTCGCCATGAACGATCAGCGTCGGGCGATCGATCTTGGCGGCTGCCGCGCGGAGATCGGCGAAGGCGATGGCCTTGCGGCAGGCCAGCGCCACCGGCAACGGCACGCTCAGCATCATCTCGCGGATCCAGGTCCGCGTGATCTCGGGTGTCTCGGCAGTGAAGAACGGCGCTTCGTTCGCCGCAATCCATTTGGGGAAGTCGCGCGCGATGGCCGCGTTGTCGGCCTCGATCATCGCCTGCGGCACCGCATCCGGATTGTCTTCGGTCTTGATCAGGAATGGCGTCGTCGGCGCAACCAGCACCACCCTTGCGATCCGGTCTGATCCGTATCGTCCAAGATAGTTCACCGCCTCGGCCGTCCCCATCGAGAAGCCGACCAGTGTCACGTCGCGCAGGTCACGCGCCTCGATCAACGCGGCGACGTCGTCGGTCAGCGTGTCCAGGTCATACCCCGCGGACGGCATCTCGGACCGGCCATGCCCGCGCCGATCGGGTGCAACACAGCGGAAGCCATTTGCGTTGAGGGCGGCAATCTGGCTGCCCCACGTGCTAGCGTTGAACGTCCAGGCCGAAAGCAGCAGCACCGGTCGGCCGCTGCCCCAATCCTGCACGAAGAGTTTTGTGCCGTCCCTGGCCGTCACAAAGGACGGCCGTTCATTCCGCTGGGCCGCTGCTGCCACTGGCGCGCTGACACCAGACGCTGCCGCGAAGGCGGTCCCAAACAACGTGGCTTCGAGGACAGTTCGTCGGTTCATGGCGCTTCTCCCTTGCCGATACTCTTGCGGATCTGTCGGCCCATCGGTCTCGGCCGATGAAAACGATCATGACAAGGCGCGATCACCTCCGCGATTACGCGCCAGGTAAGATCGCTTGAGGCGCTCCCGCCGCCCGCAGGCGAAACCAGACAAACGGCCGGATGAAACCGTTTTGCGGAACCCGCGAAACCATCCGGAAACAGACCGTCCTTACAAGAAGAGCCATAGACGGCGGCAAAGCCCGTCGGGAGGCTCACATGAACCACTCCATCCACTCTGCTGATCGTGCGACCCACCTGAAGATCGTGGTGGTGGCGCTGGTAGCCGGCATTACGGTGGCCGCCTTCGGGATCGCAGCACGCACCAATGCCGATTACAGCCAGACCGCCCAGTCCGCCCACGTCATCAAGGCCGGCAAGCCGGTCGTCGTGACCAGCGCCGGGACGTCGGAGATCCGCTGATACCGCCCCGCTCCGGGCTGACAAAGGCCGCCGCCTGGCGGCCTTTTTTCGTTTTCCAGAGCAATGCTTAGCCGAGACCTGCCGGTGAAGCGCAACATCCTTGACTTCACCCAGCCCCGCCTTTAAGTCCCCCCTCGTTCCGCGCGCTTTCAGCGAACCACGCGGGAGTAGCTCAGTTGGTTAGAGCGCCGGCCTGTCACGCCGGAGGTCGCGGGTTCGAGCCCCGTCTCTCGCGCCATTTTGGCAATTCCTTCATAGCCTTAGAACAGACTTCTACACGCCTTTCGCGGCTGTGGCGGCGATTGCCGGCATCCGTCGAGAATTCGCGCCATAGTCAGCCCAAGCCCGAATCGTCTAGGCCTTCCAGGACTTGGAGGGATCCCCACGCTTTAGCGGTTTTTTCCGGGGCCCCCGTGATTGAGGAGGCCAGATATGGCTAAGAAGGATTCCGCGAAGAAGGCTGCCGCTCCCGCCACCATCACGCTCAAGCACCTCGCCGCCGACATTGCGGAGAGCCAGGACCTGTCGAAGAAGCGCGCCGAGGCCGTTCTGACTGACCTGGTCGACCTGATCACCAAGCACCTGAAGAAGGGCGACCGCGTCCGGATCGTCGGGCTTGGAATCCTCCAGGTCCGCAAGCGCGCCGCCCGCACCGGCCGTAATCCCGCCACCGGCGAGCCCATCCACATCAAGGCCAGCAAGAAGGTCGCCTTTCGCCCGGTCAAGGAACTGAAAGAGGCGATCTGACCCCTCACGTTTCGTTAAGCCTGATCGGCGTCCTCCGGCCTCACCGCGTCCTGCTTTTCTGGTATACCGCCCCTCTCCCCTGACCCGGCGGTTTGACCAGAAATGTCCTCCCTCACCTTTTCGCATACCGTGACCGAGCGCTTCCTGCGCTACGTCACCATCGACACCCAGTCCGATCCGGAATCCCCGAGCTCGCCCTCGACGGAGAAACAGAAAGACCTCGGCCGCGTGCTCGCCGCCGAGCTCAGGGAGATGGGCGTCGCGGACGCTCATCTTGACGACTTCGGCTACGTCTATGGAACGATCCCGGCGAACACGACCAAGAAGGTGCCGGTGATCTGCTTCTGCTCGCACATGGACACTTCGCCCGACGTCACCGGCAAGGACGTCAAGCCGCAGATGGTGAAAAACTATCGCGGCGGCGACATCACCCTGCCAGGCGACACCAGCCAGGTGATCCGCTTCGCCGAGCATCCGGCGCTGAAGAACCAGATCGGCAACGACATCATCACCACCGACGGCACCACGTTGCTCGGCGCCGACAACAAGGCCGGCGTCGCCGAGATCATGGATGCCGCGCATTTCTTCATCAACAACCCGCAAGTGAAGCACGGCACCATCAAGATCCTGTTCACGCCCGACGAGGAGATCGGCCGCGGCGTCGACAATGTCGACATCAAGAAGCTGGGCGCCGAGTTCGCCTACACCATGGACGGCGAGAGCGCGGGCTGCGTCGAGGACGAGACCTTCTCGGCGGACGGCGCCACCATCACCATCAACGGCGTCAGCGCCCATCCCGGCTATGCCAAGGGCAAGATGGAGCACGCGATCAAGATCGCCGCCGCCATCATCGAGCGCCTGCCTCGGGAAGGCTGCTCGCCCGAGACGACGTCAGGCAAGCAGGGCTTTCTGCATCCGATCGGCATCGAGGGTGCGCTGGAGCAGGCAACGCTCTCCTTCATCGTGCGTGACTTCACCGAGGAAGGGCTGAAGGAGAAGGAGATCCTGCTCGAGAATATCGTCAAGGACGTGATGAAGGATTTTCCGCGCTCGACCTACACATTCGAGGTGCGGGAGCAGTACCGTAACATGAAGCAGGTGATCGATCGTCACCCGCACATTCTCGAATACGCCATCGAAGCGATCCGCCGCGCCGGCCTGCGCCCGATGCGCACCGCGATCCGCGGCGGCACCGACGGCTCCCGCCTGTCCTTCATGGGCCTGCCCTGCCCCAACATCTTCGCCGGCGAGCACGCGTTTCACTCCCGGCTCGAATGGGTCAGTCGGCAGGACATGGAGAAGGCGGTGCAGACGATCGTCCACCTCGGCATGATCTGGGAGGAGAAGGCCTAGGCCTCTCGCCAAAGCAACATGGCCGGGATCGCTCCCGGCCATCGTCCTGCATGTCAAGGCACCGGCATCGCGCGCGGAGAGCGATGGAAGCGGTTCGAGCTTGCCATCCAGTTCGGCAACGGCTCGCCGTCCCGATGGCGGCCACCGGCAACCGCTGCAGCCCAGGCCACCGCAGCGCCGATCAGGGTTGCGGCCGCAACGGAGAAGGCGACGATGATGGAGTTACGACGCGCCCGGTTGATCGCCGTCTTTGAATCCGCAATCGCCGCATCGACCCGTCGTTCCGAGTCGGGTGCCGCGAGGCCCGTCAGCGCGGCCACCTGCTGCACGAGGTAGGTCCGGTCATCGGTGCTGACGCCGCTGTGGCCCGACGACGTCATCAGGATGCGTCCTGCTTCGGCGCGGGATTCCCTGAGGTCCGTGTTAGGGGGCCGCCGCGGCGCGCGAAACAACTTGTCCAGCTCGTAGCTCAGCAGAGGCTCGGCGGCGGAGGTATTGCTGGCCGAACTGCGCATTGGCGAACGATCAATCGCAGCTGCGCCGAGCATCGCGAGCAGAGCGGCACCAAGCAGCACGGCGAGCGCCCAGGACATCAGGCCATGCAGCCCGTCCCGCCGTTCGCCGTCGTCTTCGATCGTTGTGATCGCGGGGGCTGGTCGCGTTGTCCGGCCGGCGACATAGCCGCCGAAGCCGAAGCTGATAATCGCCTGGATGATCAGATACAGCCCCGACAGCAAAGCCAGCGCCGCCGATGCATCGCGCCATGTCGGCGAGGCTGAACTGACGCCCAGGCCGACGGCGACTCCAAAGCCGACCAGGATGAACGACATTGCGCCGGCAGCCAAAGCGCCTGCGATGACCGAGCTCCACTGGATGGTGCGCCGGTCGTCGGCAGCGGCGCCGCCGCCTTCCATGATTTCTTCCCGTATGAGAGTTTCCATCGTCATCGCCGCTCTCTCAGCGCAGGCCGAAGAACGACAAGATCGCCATGACCACCACGATCAAGCCGATGAGATAAATCAATCCGTCCATGGTCCGTCCTCCTCAATTTCTCCTCGTCGCTAATCACAACGAAGAAAGAACGTTCCAAACTGGACCGAGGCGCGGGAACGAACCGGCGCGCTGCGAATTATCTGTCCAAGTCCCAAGGACGAAATTTGTGAGCACGAAAGCCCCAGTCGGTCAGTCCCGGCTGGGGCTTTCTTTTTGGGCGGCGGTTCCTGTCCTATGTTAACGACGCCGGCTCTCCGATCATCAAGGATGCGATCGGGGCGGAACCTCCGGATTGGGAGAGCCGCGTGGATCGCAGAACCGCGTGCCTTCATCAGGCAGATGCATTCCGGGAAAAGGCGATCGCCGATCCCGAACACCACGACCAGTGGATCGATGAAGCCATCAAATGGCTGGAACGAGCCATGGAAGCCGGCTGTCGCGCCGTCGTCACAGTCGAAGCCGACGATGTGGCGAACGTGGCAGGCGGAGCAGCAGCCGATGCTCGGCTGAGCTTGATCACACGCCAATGAGAAGAGCTGGCGTCTCCGCTCCCACTGCGGCAATTGTTCCAGGGACGCAACAATGTTGCGGGTCGACACTGTTCCGGCCCTCATGCTAGGCCGGGCGCAGACCGCAACCAGAGTGACATCGTGCTCGCCAACCGCCAGCCCTCAGGATCTTGCCGGCCGCGCAACTGGCGCGGGCTGCTGGCTGTGCTGATCGCGGTTGTCTACCTGCTCGGGGGCGCTCTGCATGGCCTGCACGACATCGACGTCACCACGCCGGGTGGCGGCTCGGAGATCAGCGCGGTCCTTGACGGCTCCACAGATCACAACGACCACAAGGCCGTCGGCGGGCACCATTGCCATGGCTGCTTCTCGGTGACGGTGGCGCAGCCGTCGCCACCGGCCGCATCGATCGGGCTCGTCTCCGCATCGCGCCCGCAACGCGCACCCCGGCTCGCCGGCATTGTTCCCGATCCCGACTCCCCGCCTCCCAAACATATGGCCTGAACGGATTGGTCGGGCGCCACGCGCGCCCATTCGGTCATCATTTACAGGTCGGTTTCATGTTTTGCAGGGGAATGGCCGCGCGCCTGGCGTGCGCGGCAGTGTGTCTGATTGCCGGATCGGTGCTTGCGCCATCTCACGCCCAGACTCTGACGATGCGGAGCGCGCTCTCGCGCGCGCTGGCCACGAGTCCGCGGCTGACCGCGGCGGAGCGCGATGTCGGCATCGCCACGGGCCAGCGCATCCAGGCAGGTGCGCTTCTCAATCCGGAACTGACCTACGAACAGGACAATTCGTTCGGGTCCGGCATCTATCGCGGCACGCGATCGGCCGAGACCACGCTTCAGATCAGCCAGGCTTTCGAGCTGTTCGGCAAGCGCGACGCGCGGATCGCAGCGGGTGTCGCCGGCATCGAGGTCGCCGCGATCCAGCGCAAGGCCGTCAGGCTGGAGGTGCTGTCGGAGACCGCGATCGCCTTCCTCAGCGTGCTCGGCGCGCAGCGGCGCATCCAGATCCTCGACGAGCAGATCACCGCCATCGACCGGCTGACGCCGCTTTTGCGCCGACGCGTCGAGGCCGGTGCCTCCTCGCCGGCCGAGACCGGCCGTGCGGAAGTGGCATCCGCCCTGGTGAAGGCCGACCGCGAGCGCTTCAAGGCGACGCTGGCGAGCGCCCGGCGCGAGCTTGCGGTCTTGATGGGCGACGCGGCACCGAAATTCGGCGAGGTCTCCGGACGGCTCGACACCATGGGACGGCCCCCGACGTTCCAGTCGGTCGTCGCCGCGATCGATGCCAATCCGCAGCTGGTGCGCTGGACCGCGATCTATGCCCAGCGAAACGCCGAGCTGTTGCTGGCGCGGCTGCGGCCCTATCCCGACGTGCGGATCGCCGCCGGCTGGCGCCATTTCAACGAGACCAATGACGACGCGGCGCGCCTCACCATCTCGGTGCCGATCCCCGTGTTCGACCAGAACCAGGGCAATATCCTTTCGGCGCAGGAAAGCCTCGCCAAGACCAAGGCCGAACGCGAGGCCAACCGCAACACGCTGATCGTGGTGGCCGGCCGCGCCTACGACTCGCTCCAGGGCTCGCTACGCGAGCTCGCGGTGCTGCGCGAGAGCGCCATTCCCAAGGCCACCGAAGCCTCGGACGCGATCGCTCAAGGCTACGGCCAGGGCCGCTTCAGCCTGCTCGAAGTGCTCGATGCCCAGGCCAGTGTCACCCAGGCGCGGCTGCGCGAGCAGGAGGCGCTGCAGAATTTCCACGCGGGGGTGGCGACCATCGAAGGCCTCGTCGGCAATCCCTTCACGCTGGCGCGGGAGAGCGCACGATGAAGACGTCCTCCACCATCCTCGTCGCATTCGTTGCCGCCGCGCTCGGCGCTTATGGCTATTCCCTGCTGGCTCCAACAAGGGTCGAGCATGCCGAACACGCCGCGGACAAGAAGCCGGAGAAGCCGAACGACCATGTCGAGCAGGACGAGCACGGCGCCGACCGCATCCGCATCTCCGACGTCAAGCTCGCAGCCGCCGGCGTGACGTTGGCGGAAGCCGCGAGCGTCACGCTGACCGACACGCTCGCCTTCAACGGCATCCTGCGCGCCAACCAGGAAGCCGTAGTGCAGGTGACGCCGCGCTTTCCCGGCGTCGCCAAATCGATCCAGAAGCGCATCGGCGACAA
The DNA here is from genome assembly GCF_055807555.1 of Bradyrhizobium sp. Ken64. Lineage (NCBI taxonomy): Bacteria > Pseudomonadati > Pseudomonadota > Alphaproteobacteria > Hyphomicrobiales > Nitrobacteraceae > Bradyrhizobium > Bradyrhizobium sp. Ken64. The sequence continues at coordinate 283,251 of NZ_JBVVPA010000003.1, forward strand.
GGTCGGCAAGGACGATCTGCTCGCCGCGATCGAGAGCAACCAGAGCCTCACCGTCTACGAGCTCAAGGCGCCGCTTGCCGGCACCGTCATCGAACGGCAGATCTCGCTCGGCGAATACGCCTCCGAGCAGAAGCCGGCCTTCGTCATCGCCGACCTCACCACCATCTGGGTCGATCTGTCGATCTATCGCCAAGATCTGCGGCGCGTCCGCCTCAACGACGAGGTGCTGATCGATCCCGACGACGGCCGCGGCGAGATCAAGGGCACCATCTCCTACATGGCCCCGATCGGCTCGAGCGAGACCCAGACCGCGCTGGCGCGCGTGGTGCTGCCAAATCCCGACGGGCGCTTGCGTCCCGGCCTGTTCGTCACGGCACGGCTGATCCTCGCCGCGCGCGACGTCGCGGTCGCCGTGCGCAAAAGCGCGATCCAGACGCTGGAGAACAGGACCATCGTGTTCGTCCGCGAGGATGGCGACAAGATCGAGGCGCGCCCCGTTGAAACAGGCGATTCCGATCCGCGCCATGTCGAGATCAGGGCCGGTCTATCGGCCGGGGAGCATTACGTCGCGGAAAACAGCTTCGTCGTGAAGGCGGAGATGGGCAAGGGCGAGGCCGAGCATGATTGAGCGTCTCATCGCGGTCTCGCTGCAGCAGCGCTGGCTGGTCCTGCTGCTCGCGCTCGGCGCCGTCGCTTTCGGAGCCTGGAATTTCCAGCGGCTTCCGATCGACGCCGTGCCTGATATCACCAACGTCCAGGTCCAGATCAACACCCGCGCCCCCGGCTATTCGCCGCTGGAAACCGAGCAGCGCATCACCTTCCCGGTGGAGACCGCCATGGGCGGCCTGCCGAAACTCGACTACACCCGCTCGCTGTCGCGCTACGGCCTGAGCCAGGTGACGGTCGTCTTCAAGGACGGCACCGACATCTATTTTGCCCGCCAGCTCGTCGGCGAACGGATCAGCCAAGTGAAGGACCAGCTTCCGGCCGGCGTCGAGGTCGCGATGGGACCGGTCTCGACCGGGCTCGGCGAGATCTTCATGTACACCGTCGAGGCCAAGGCGGGAGCGAAGACCCAAGGCGGCCATGACTATTCACTGACCGATTTGCGCACCGTGCAGGACTGGATCATCAAGCCGCAGCTTCGCAACGTGCCGGGGGTGATCGAGGTCAACACCATCGGCGGCTTCGAGCGGCAATTCCACGTGCTGCCCGATCCCGGCAAGCTGATGGCCTACCGGCTCGGCTTTCGCGACGTCATGACGGCGCTCGCCGCCAACAATGCCAATGTCGGCGCCGGCTATATCGAGCGCAACGGCGAGCAATATCTGGTTCGCTCGCCGGGCCAGGTCGGCAATGTCGGCGAAATCAGGGACATCGTCATCGGCTCGCGCGGCGGCAATCCCGTCAGGATCAGGGATATCGCGACCGTCACCGAAGGCCGCGACCTGCGCACGGGAGCTGCGACGCGCGATGGCGAGGAAACCGTGCTCGGCACCGCCATGCTGCTGATGGGCGAGAACAGCCGCACCGTGGCGCGCCGTGTCGCGGCCCGCCTCGAGGAGATCGCCAAATCGCTGCCCGACGGCGTCGTGACGCGGACCGTCTACGACCGCACCGATCTGGTCGAAGCCACCATCCGCACGGTCGAGAATAACCTGCTGGAAGGCGCGGCCCTGGTCGTCGCGGTGCTGTTCCTGATCCTCGGCAACATTCGCGCCGCGCTCGTGGTGGCCTGCGTCATTCCGCTGTCCATGGCCATGACGGTCACCGGCATGGTCGAGACCAAGGTCAGCGCAAACCTGATGAGCCTGGGCGCGATCGATTTCGGCATCATCGTCGACGGCGCCGTGATCATCGTCGAGAACTGCCTGCGCATGCTGGCCGAGGCCCAGCGCGAGAAAGGCGGGCTGCTCACGATCTCTGAACGGCTGCGCGCGATCCGGCGCGGGTCGCGCGAGGTGATCAAGCCGAGCCTGTTCGGAACGCTGATCATCGCGGTGGTCTACCTGCCGGTACTGACGCTGACCGGGGTCGAAGGCAAGATGTTCACGCCGATGGCGCTGACGGTGCTGATGGCGCTGGGCGCCGCGGTGCTGTTCTCCATCACCTTCGTGCCGGCGGCGGTCGCGATCTTCGTCACCGGCAAGGTGTCGGAACACGAAAACCTGTTCATGCGGCTGGCGAAGCGCGCCTACCTGCCCCTGCTCCGGCTTGCGATCGACCATCGCCTCGGCGTCGCAATCATGGCCGCCATCATCGTGGTCGCAAGCTGCGTTGCCGCCGCGCGCATGGGCGGTGAGTTCATTCCGAGCCTGGACGAAGGCGACGTCGCGCTGGCCTCGATCCGGATTCCCGGCACCAGCCTGACCCAGTCGCTGGACCTGCAAAAGGCGCTCGAAAAGCGCATCAAGCAGATTCCGGAGGTGAAGGAGTTCTTCACCCGCATCGGCACCGCGGAGATCGCAACCGATCCGATGTCGCCGGCACAGACCGACGGCTACATCATGCTGAAGCCGCGCGCCGAATGGCCCGACCCGGGCAGGTCCAAGTCGGACGTGATCGAGGCGATCGACCGTGCCGCCGACGACATCCCCGGCAGCGCCTATGAAATCTCCCAGCCGATCCAGTTCCGTGTCAACGAGCTGATCTCCGGCGTCCGCAGCGATGTCGGCGTCAAGATCTTCGGCGACGACCTCGATATCCTGCAAGGCGCGGCAAAACAGGTCGAGGCCGCGATCCGCGGCATCCGCGGCGCCAGCGACGTCAAGATCGAGCAGGTCTCGGGCCTGCCGATCCTCACCGTTCGGCTCGACCGCCAGGCACTCGCCCGGTACGGGCTCAGCATCAGCGAGGTGCAGGGCATCGTCGAGACCGCGGTGGGCGGCAAGTCGGCCGGCAAGCTGTTCGAGGGCGATCGCCGCTTCGACATCGTCGTGCGCCTGCCGGAACATCTGCGCGGCAATCTCGAAGCCATCAGGGCGATCCCGATCCCGCTGCCACCGGGTGAGGAAGCCACATCCGGCGTGCCGATCCGGACGGCACTGTCCGGCTCCCCTCTCGCCCAGATGCGCTATGTGCCGCTGTCGTCGGTTGCCACCGTCGATGCAACTCCCGGCCCCAACCAGATCAGCCGCGAGAACGGCAAGCGGCGCATCGTCGTCACCGCCAATGTTCGCGCGCGCGATCTCGGCTCCTTCGTCACCGAGGCGGAGGCGGCCGTCACAGAGAAGGTCAAGCTGCCGCCGGGCTACTGGATCGGCTGGGGCGGGCAGTTCGAGCAATTGGTCTCCGCCACCAAGCGGCTGACGCTTGTGGTGCCGGTGGCGCTGCTGCTGGTGTTCTTGCTGCTGTTCATGGGCATGGGATCGGCGGGGGATGCGGCGCTCGTGTTCTCCGGCGTGCCTCTGGCACTGACCGGCGGCGTCATGGCGCTGCTGCTGCGCGGCATTCCCTTGTCCATCAGCGCCGGCGTCGGCTTCATCGCGCTGTCGGGCGTGGCCGTGCTCAACGGGCTCGTGGTCATCGCGTTCATCGAGCGGCTGCGCAGCGAGGGCCATCCCGTTGCCGACGCGGTGCGCGAGGGCGCGCTGACACGCCTGCGTCCGGTACTGATGACGGCCCTCGTCGCCTCGCTCGGCTTCGTGCCGATGGCCCTTGCCACCGGCGCCGGGGCCGAGGTGCAGCGGCCACTTGCGACCGTGGTAATCGGCGGCATCATCTCCTCGACCGTGCTGACGCTGCTGGTGCTGCCGGCGCTCTACGTGCTGTTCCGCCGTGACGGGGCCGCCGAAACGCCTACAATGGCGCCTGATTTGGCAGCTTCCGGGGAGCGCTAGAGGTGGGCAGCCACGAACATCACGGCCATCACCACGATGATCATAGCCACGGCCATGATCATGGTCCTGGCCACGCGCATGTCCATGCGCCCGCCAGTTTCGGCAAGGCGTTCGCGATCGGCATCGCGCTCAACACCGCGCTGGTCGTGGCCGAGGCCGTCTACGGCTATATCGGCAACTCCACCGCCCTGCTCGCGGACGCGGGCCATAATCTTAGCGACGTGCTCGGCCTGGTCGTGGCCTGGTGCGCATCGATCGCCGCGCGGCGCGCGCCCAGCGGCCGCTTCACCTATGGCCTGCGTGCCTCCACGATTCTGGCAGCGCTGGCGAACGCGGTGTTCCTGCTGGTCGCAACCGGCGCGATCGGCTGGGAAGCGTTTTTGCGCCTGCGCGAGCCGGAGCCGGTCGCCGGCATCACCGTGATGGTGGTCGCCGGCATCGGCATCCTCGTCAACGGTTTTACCGCCATGCTGTTCGCGCGCGGACGCAAGGACGACATCAACATCGAAGGGGCCTATCTGCACATGGCGGCCGACGCCGCGGTCTCGCTCGGCGTCGTGGTTTCGGCGGCGCTGATCATCTGGACCGGCTGGCTCTGGCTCGATCCCGTCACCAGCCTCGTCATCTGCGCCACCATTCTCTGGAGCACCACCAGCCTGCTGCGCGGCTCCATCGACATGTCGATGGCGGCTGCGCCCAGGGGCACCGACATTGCTGCGATCAGGGTGTTCCTGCTGGCACGTCCCGGTGTGTCCGCGATCCACGATCTCCACGTCTGGCCGATCTCGACCACCGAGACGGCGCTGACCTGCCACCTCGTCATGCCCACCGGCGCCGGCGATGCATTCCTGATGGAGACGGCGCAGATGCTGAAGCGCTCCCACCGCATCGGCCACACCACCCTTCAGGTCGAGACCCATCCGGACAACGGCTGCGCGCTGGCGCCGGATGATGTGGTGTAGGATTCGCCAGTCCAACACTCGTCATTGCGAGCGCAGCGAAGCAATCCAGACTGCCTCCGCGGACACGGTCTGGATTGCTTCGTCGCAAGAGCTCCTCGCAATGACGGTGGAGAGAGGCGTGCCTACGCCGCCTTCGCCGTCACGATCCAGATCGCGCCCTGCAACGCCACCGACTGACCCTTCAGGAACGGCTCCAGAATCTCGCGGATCGAGGCTTTTGCCGCGGCATATGTTTCCGGAGGATGGCCCTGCAGCGCGCGGCTGGCCGGGCCGATCTGGAGCGAGCCCTCGACCGCGGCATCGAGGCCGCCGCCGATCGCAACATCCATCGCGAGATTGTGCGGCTCCATCGCGACATCGACAAAGCCCGCGCCTTTCAGGATGCGCGTCACGCGCTCCTCTGATGCAAAGGCAAACGGGCCCGGCTCTTCCGGCCCGACCGGCGGCATCTTGGGCACATGTTTGTAGACCGCCATCAGCGGCGCCATCATCCAGGGATTTTCCTTCGGCTCGCGCCAGCAGGCAAACGCCAGTCGGCCCGTCGGCTTCAGCGCGCGGCGGAGATTGGTGAAGGACGCGATGGGATCGGCGAAGAACATCACGCCGAACCGCGAGGCCAGCAGGTCAAAGCTCGTCGGCTCGAACGGATGGACCGTCGCATCCGCCAGCACGAAATCGAGCGGCAGGCCTTTTGGCGCAAACGCACGCGCCTGCGACAGCATCGGCTCGGAGACGTCAAGCCCGAGCGCGAAACCATCAGGCGCGACAGCCTTCGCGAACGCGAACGTCGTCGCGCCGGAGCCGCAGCCGACGTCGAGGACGCGCTCTCCCGGCGTCAGCCTGGCGCGGTCGATCAGCACATCGGCAATGGGTCCAAGCAGCCTGTCCTGCGCCGCATGGCGATCGGCCCAGCGCTGCCCGCTGGGGCCATTCCAGTAAGCGATCTGATCGGCGTTGGATTCGTGTCCGCTCGGGTGTTGCATCAAGGCCTCTGTGGCTCGGTATCGCCCGCCTGCGCCTATCGGCTTCGGCGCGGCAGCCTTCGTTCGCTTCGCGCTAATAACGTGTGAGGCTGGCTCGCCGAGCCGAAGCTCGCGAAGCGAGCAAAGGCTGGTGGGCGGTGAGAGATTCGAACTCCCGACCCTCTCGGTGTAAACGAGATGCTCTAACCAGCTGAGCTAACCGCCCCTCGCCGCTTCTTTATCCCCACCTGCCCCGAACGGGCAAGCGCGGAACGCCAATTCCTGGGCCTCAATCCCCCGGCCGCCCCGGCAGCAGCGGCACCGCGTCGATCCACACCGCCGCCGACTGGCACCAGATCTGCCTGAGGGGCCGCAATTTGTCGCGCTGGCGGATGCTGCCCCAGCGAATGCCCCAATCGTCCTCCTGGTCGCCCTCGCCGCTCGTGAACAGCGGGGAACCGCAGTCGGCGCAAAAATGCTGGAAGCGCATCCGACCGTTGTCGCCGCGCTTGCCGTAGATCCTGGGCGTGCCGGCGGTCAGCTTGACGTCGGTCTTGGTGCAGATCGCCGTCACCCGGAACGGCGATCCCGTTAGGGTCTGGCAGTCCCGGCAATGGCAGACCGACACCGTCTCGGGATCGATCTCCGCTTCAAAGGTGATCGCGCCGCAATGGCATTGCCCGTCGATGTGCATTGTCGTCATCCGCTGCCCCACAACAAAAACGGCGCCCGAAGGCGCCGTTTTATCATCTTTTCGAGCTGCGATCTCAGTGAGCGGTCAGGCCGCCGGCAGCTTCGTCGCCGTCCGGCTTCACCGTCACCTTGGTGTCCTCTTCCCAGACGATCGGCACCGGCTTCTTGACCAGCGCCTTGGCGACGACGTCGTCGAGGCGCGAGACCGGGATGATCTCCATGCCGCCCTTGATCGCATCGGAAATCTCCGTGAGATCCTTGGCGTTGTCCTCGGGGATCAGCACCGTCTTGATACCGCCGCGGGCAGCAGCCAGCAGCTTCTCCTTCAGGCCGCCGATCGGCAGCACGCGGCCGCGCAGCGTGATTTCGCCGGTCATCGCGACATCGTGGCGGACCGGGATGCCGGTCATGACCGAGATGATCGCGGTGGCCATCGCCACGCCCGCCGACGGACCGTCCTTCGGCGTCGCGCCTTCCGGCACGTGCACATGGATGTCGCGGCGGTCGAACAGCGGCGGCTCGATGCCGTAGACGATCGCGCGCGAGCGGACGTAGGACGCCGCCGCCGAGATCGATTCCTTCATCACGTCACGCAGATTGCCCGTGACCGTCATCTTGCCCTTGCCGGGCATCATGACGCCTTCGATCGTCAGCAGTTCGCCGCCGACATCGGTCCAGGCAAGGCCGGTGACGATACCGACCTGCGGCTCGCTCTCGATCTCGCCGTAGCGGTACTTCGGCACGCCGAGCAGCTCTTCCAGAGTCTTCTCGGTGACCTTGACCGACTTCTTCTTGGAGATCATCAGCTCCTTCACCGCCTTGCGGGCGAGTGTGGAGAGCTCACGCTCCAAATTGCGCACGCCCGCTTCGCGGGTGTAGCGGCGGATCAGAAGCAGCAGCGCGTCGTCGTCGATCGAGAACTCCTTGGAATCCAGGCCGTGCTTGGACACCGCGTTCGGGATCAGGTGCTTGCGCGCGATCTCGACCTTCTCGTTCTCGGTGTAGCCCGCGATCCGGATGATCTCCATGCGGTCCATCAGCGGCCCGGGAATATTGAGCGTATTCGCGGTCGTGATGAACATCACGTTGGAGAGATCGTAGTCGACTTCGAGATAGTGGTCGTTGAAGGTCGCGTTCTGCTCGGGGTCGAGGACCTCGAGCAGCGCCGAGGACGGATCGCCGCGGAAATCGGCGCCCATCTTGTCGATCTCGTCCAGCAGGAACAGCGGATTGGACGACTTCGCCTTCCGCATTGACTGGATGATCTTGCCGGGCATCGAGCCGATATAGGTGCGGCGATGACCGCGGATCTCGGCCTCGTCACGCACGCCACCGAGCGAGACGCGCACGAATTCGCGCCCCGTCGCCTTCGCGATCGACTTGCCGAGCGAGGTCTTGCCGACACCGGGGGGGCCGACGAGGCACAGGATCGGGCCCGTGAGCTTGTTGGCGCGCGACTGCACGGCCAGATACTCGACGATGCGGTCCTTGACCTTTTCCAGCCCGTAGTGATCGGCGTCCAGAACCGCCTGCGCGGCTTCCAGATCCTTCTTCACCTTGGACTTCTTGTTCCACGGGATCGACAGCAGCCAATCCAGATAGTTGCGCACGACGGTCGCTTCCGCGGACATCGGCGACATCTGGCGCAGCTTCTTCAATTCATGCTGCGCCTTCTCGCGCGCTTCCTTGGAGAGCTTGGTCTTGGAGATCTTCTCTTCGAGATCGGCGAGCTCGTCGCGACCGTCGTCGTCGCCGAGCTCCTTCTGGATCGCCTTCATCTGCTCGTTGAGATAGTACTCGCGCTGGGTCTTCTCCATCTGGCGCTTGACGCGCGAGCGGATGCGCTTCTCGACCTGGAGCACCGAGATCTCGCTCTCCATCAGGCCCAGCACCTTCTCCAGGCGCTGCGTGACCGACAGCGTCTCCAGGATGCCCTGGCGATCCGCGATCTTGACGGCGAGATGCGAGGCGACGGTGTCGGCGAGCTTGGCGAAATCGGTGATCGCCTGCACGACGCCGACGACCTCGGCCGAGATCTTCTTGTTGAGCTTCACATAGCTCTCGAAGTCGGACACGACCGAGCGCGCCATGGCCTCGGCCTCGACCGACTTCGCATCGGTGTCGGCGAGCGCAATCGCGGTTGCTTCGTAATAGTCGGCGCGATCGGTGTACTTCTGCACGCGCGCCCGCTCGAGCCCTTCGACCAGCACCTTCACGGTGCCGTCGGGAAGCTTCAAGAGCTGGAGCACGCTGGCAAGCGTACCGGTCTCGTAAATGGAATCGGGTGCCGGATCATCGTCGGACGCGTTCTTCTGGGTCGCGAGCATGATCAGCGCGTCGTTCTTCATCACCTCTTCGAGCGCGCGGATCGACTTCTCGCGGCCGACGAAGAGCGGAACGATCATGTGCGGGAAGACGACGATGTCGCGCAGGGGCAGCACGGGATAGGCGTGCGTTTCGCCATGGACGATGGTTGGCCTGGGTTTTGGATTGGTCATGGCCTTTTCCTTTTGCTTTGCCCCCTTGCACGCAGCCCGCCATGCTCATGCGCAACCGCCACAAGGTGCCGAGGTGATCCACAAAACCGGTCGGTCCTTTTGAGGTTGGACCGGCCTGCCGGATCGGAACTGAGGCGAATCTTGAAGAGAATTTTTGCTCGCCGCCGACATTAGGTGGCTATCGACCCGGGGGGTGTCAAGTCATTGAAGACGCGCGCCATCAGGCGCTTACGCACGCAAATAAGCGACGCAACACCGGCTGCGGAGATACTTTCCGCAGCCCTTGCTTGAGGAGACGATTGGAGCGTTCCAGCGCCGAAATCAGGCGCTGGCGTTCTCGACGGCGCGATCGGACCGATCGGCGTAGATGTAGAGCGGACGCGCCGTTCCTTCCACGACTTCGCGGGAAATCACGACTTCTTCCACACCTTCGAGGCCCGGCAGGTCGAACATGGTCTCGAGCAGGATCGCCTCGAGGATCGAACGCAGCCCGCGCGCTCCGGTCTTGCGCTCGATCGCCCTGCGGGCCACCGCGCCAAGCGCCTCGTCGGCGAAGGTCAGCTCGATGTTCTCCATCTCGAACAGCCGCTGGTACTGCTTCACCAGCGCGTTCTTCGGCTCGACCAGGATCTTCTTGAGCGAAGCCTCGTCCAGATCCTCCAGCGTCGCCACGACGGGCAGACGGCCGACGAATTCCGGGATCAAGCCGTACTTCAGGAGATCCTCCGGCTCGACATGACGGAAGATTTCGCCGGTACGGCGGTCTTCCGGCGCGAGCACCTGAGCGGCGAAACCGATCGAGGTCGAACGTCCGCGTGCCGAGATGATCTTTTCGAGGCCCGAGAACGCACCACCGCAGATGAACAGGATATTGGTGGTGTCCACCTGCAGGAATTCCTGCTGAGGATGCTTGCGGCCGCCTTGCGGCGGGACCGAAGCCACCGTGCCTTCCATGATCTTGAGCAGCGCCTGCTGCACGCCCTCACCCGACACGTCGCGCGTGATCGAGGGATTGTCGGACTTGCGGCTGATCTTGTCGATTTCGTCGATATAGACGATGCCGCGCTGGGCACGCTCGACATTGTAGTCGGCGGCCTGGAGCAGCTTCAGGATGATGTTCTCAACGTCCTCGCCGACATAGCCGGCTTCGGTCAGCGTCGTCGCATCCGCCATCGTGAACGGCACGTCCAGGATACGGGCGAGCGTCTGCGCGAGCAGCGTCTTGCCCGAGCCGGTCGGACCAATCAGCAGGATGTTCGACTTCGCAAGCTCGACGTCGTTGTGCTTGGTCTGGTGGTTGAGGCGCTTGTAGTGATTGTGCACCGCGACCGAGAGGACCTTCTTCGCATGGTTCTGGCCGATCACGTAATCGTCCAGCACCTTGCAGATTTCCTTCGGCGTCGGAATCCCGTCGCGCGACTTCACCAGCGAGGATTTGTTCTCCTCGCGAATGATGTCCATGCAGAGCTCGACGCACTCGTCGCAAATGAAGACCGTGGGACCCGCGATCAGTTTGCGAACTTCGTGCTGGCTCTTGCCGCAGAACGAGCAATACAGCGTGTTCTTGGAGTCGCTCGTGCCGACCTTACTCATTCATGTCTCCGTCCGCGGTTCGATCCCGTCCGCTCGATCGCCCTATTCCGGCACGACAGCCGGTACAGTCCTTCAAATAGAGCAAATTCCGTACCAAAAAAGACCCTACGCGTTGCATGCCGTGCGAATCACGGTCACTCGATTCTCCGCGATCATAGCCGATCAGTCGTAGCGAACCATGCTGTCACCCGACTATCAAGAATTCGCTAATCGGGGGGCGCCGGCTACCCGTGACAATACCGTGATTTCCGGTCTTGGCACGGGCGAAGTGATCGAAATCACCCCGGCGTTGCTGGATTACCACGAAAAACAAGCACGAAAGCGGAACTTTCTGCCTGTCGCAGGGCGCAAAACTGCGTTTTGCGGCGCGCGCACGTGTCCTTAACGTGAACGCTCCCTGATGGTGCCGGCGATCCCAGAGGCATCGCCGGCAGTAGTGCTACGGGGTCTTCGGCGACGCGGTTTCCTCGGCGCGCTTGTCTATGACCCTATCGACCAGGCCGAACTCCTTGGCGTCGCTCGCGGTGAGGAACTTGTCGCGTTCCAGCGCGTCCTCGATCGCCTTGTAGGTCTGGCCGGTGTGCTTCACGTAGATCTCGTTGAGCCGCTTCTTCAGGTTCAGGATTTCCTGCGCGTGCAGCATGATGTCGGTGGCCTGGCCCTGGAAGCCGCCGGACGGCTGATGCACCATGATGCGCGCGTTCGGCAGCGAGAAGCGCATGTCCTTCTCGCCGGCGCAGAGCAGCAGCGAGCCCATCGAGGCGGCCTGGCCCGTGCACAGCGTCGAGACCGGCGGGCGAATGAATTGCATGGTGTCGTAGATCGCGAGACCCGATGTCACCACGCCGCCCGGCGAGTTGATGTACATCGAGATTTCCTTCTTCGGATTTTCCGCCTCGAGGAACAACAGCTGCGCGACGATCAGCGTCGACATGCCGTCCTCGACCGGCCCGGTCAGGAAGATGATGCGCTCTTTCAGAAGGCGCGAGAAAATGTCGTAGGCGCGCTCGCCACGGTTGGTCTGCTCGACCACCATGGGCACGAGGTTCATGTAGGTTTCAACCGGATCGCGCATGAGTCACCTAGGGTTTTGAAGAGGCGGACATCGCCAGGCCCGGCTGCCAGTCGGGGCTGGATCTGCCGGAAGGCCGATGGACGTCCCGTGATGCAGGAACTTAGTAGAAGAACTTGGTAGAAGCATAAGGCGTAGCGACAGATATAGCCCAATTCGCGCCTGACAAGTGCGGAGCGAATTAAGGCTTAATCCGTGAGGGAGTTGAAGCTGATTCGTACAAAGAGGCCCAGCCGGCCACCTGGCTAACTCGACCTCTTCGCTGATCATCCTTAATGCAAGCCTATCCCAAAGGCTCTCCTAAAGGGTCTTCTGGAGCCCTCAGGCGGCGGTCTTTTCCGCCTCGTCGTCCTTGTAGAGATCGTCGCGCGAGACCTTCTTCTCGGTCACCTTGGCGAGCTCGAGGATGAAGTCGACGACCTTGTCCTCATAGATCGGTGCACGAAGCTGGGCCAACGCTTGGGCGTTGCTGCGGTAATAGTCCCAGACCTCCTTCTCGCGGCCCGGCATCGAGCGCGCCCGCTCGATCACGGCGCGGCCGACCTCGTCGTCGGTCACGGAGATCTTGTTCTTCTCGCCGATCTCGGAGAGCACGAGGCCGAGCCGCACGCGGCGGTCGGCGATCTTGCGGTACTCTTCCTTGGCGGCGTCTTCAGTGGTGTCCTCGTCGGCGAAGGTCTTGCCGGCGGAGTCCATCTCGGCCTTCACCGAGTTCCACATCAGATTGAACTCCTCGTCGACCAGCGAGGGCGGAGCCTCGAAGCGATGGGCCTCGTCGAGGCGGTCGAGCAGCGCGCGCTTGACGCGCTGGCGCGTCGCGGTCGCGAACTCGGCGACCAGCCGCTCGCGCGCAGCTTCCTTCAGCTTGTCCAGCGATTCGAGGCCGAGCGTCTTGGCGAACTCGTCGTCGATCGCGAGATCCTGCGGCGCCTCGATCAGCGTCGCGGTGGTCTCGAACTCGGCCGGCTGGCCGGCGAGCTTGTCGTTCATGTAGTTCTTGGGGAACGCCACCTTCAGCGTGCGGGTCTCGCCCGCGCCGATGCCGATGAGCTGCTCTTCGAAGCCGGGGATGAAGGTGTTGGATCCGATCACGACCTGGATGCCCTCGCCGGTGCCGCCCTCGAAGGCTTCGCCGTTGATGGTGCCCTTGAAGGCGACGGTGACGCGATCGCCCGGTTCGGCCTTGGCGCCCTCGTCTTTCGCGGCATAGCCGCGGTTCGAATCGGCGATGCGCTTGATCGCCTCGTCGACGTCCGCGTCGGTGACTTCGGCGACGGGCTTCTCGACCTCGAAGGTCTTGAAGTCGGCGAGCGCGATCGACGGCACCACCTCGATCGCAACCGTGTAGGTCAGATCGGTCTTGCCGTTGAGCAGCTCCTCGACCTCGGCCTGCTCGGTCGGCATGGTGATCTTCGGTTCGGTCGCAAGGCGGAAGCCGCGCTCGGAGAACAGCTGCGTGTTGGTGTCGCGGATCGTCTGGTCGATGGTCTCGGCCATCACCGAGCGGCCATAGACCTTCTTGAGGTGCGTGACCGGCACCTTGCCGGGTCGGAAGCCGTTGATGCGGACCTTGTCCTTGAGGTCGACGAGTTTGGCACCGGCCTTGGCGTCGAGATCAGACGCGGGAACGCTGATCTTGAACTCGCGCTTCAAACCTTCCGAGAGGGTTTCTGTGACCTGCATGGTGTCCAATCTTCTTCTCGTTCGGTCCCGGCGCGCATGCGTCGGGACGCTGTCATTAATCGATCCGGCGCGAGGCGAACGCCTCAACGCCGGTGGTTCATCGGACCGGCTTCCGGCGGACAAACATCCGCGCGGGAGCAGATCGCGTAATCCGTGCAAACGCTGAAAGCGCTTGGTGCGGGCGGAGGGACTCGAACCCCCACAACTTTCGTCACTGGAACCTAAATCCAGCGCGTCTACCAGTTCCGCCACGCCCGCGTAAATTTGCATCAAGACCGGCCGCGATGCCGCGGGCGGCGGGCTTATAGCATGTGCCCGCCTGTTCGCAGCAAAAAAATGGACCGATAGAGGCAGGCTTCAACTAGGCACGACGGCTGGACTTATCCAGCACGGCGTGGTCCGGATCGGCGATGAAAACGCGGATCTTCGACCCGACGAGGCGCGAGGTTTTGGCCGGACTTGGAGCCGGACTTGGCGCCGGACTTGGAGCCTCTGCGGCCGGGCTGATGGCGGGCGGCGCAGTCCCGGCCATGACCGCCCAGCTCGCCCTTCAGGCAAGGCCGGCAACGCTGGCTCTGAGGCCCGGGCGGCCGGCTACACCCATCTGGGAGCTCGCCGCCGTAAGCCACCTCGGGGATGTCCGTCTCAAACGTGGCGATCGCTGCGAGGTGGTCTTCCGCAACGGCCTGCCTGTCCCGCTTGCACCAGTCTGGTACGGCCTCAATGGCCCGGCCGCGGCCGACCCGCTTCGGGGTCGCGCTCCGACGGCCCCGGACGCGACGGAAACATCAATCGTTTCAGTGCCAAACGCGGGAACCCTGCTGGCCGACTTCCGGCTGTTCGAGGACGGCCTGAAGCAGCCCGCGCGCCCACTTCCGATCATCGCCGCCGAAACCAACTCGGTCGCCGCCGATCGCGACGTGGTCCTCTTGATCGAGGAATGGCGGCTGCGGCCGGATGGGACCGCGCTTGCCCCGGGCCGGGACTCGAAGGACACGTCCCCGCTCTACACAATCAACGGAACGACTTCATTCGAACTCTCAGCTGCGGCGAATGAGCGGCTGCGGCTGCGCTTTATCAACGGCTCCCAACGTTCTGTTCTGGCGATCAAATTGGAAAGTCACGAGGTCCAGGTGATGGCCCTGGACGGACAGCCGGCCGAGCCGTTCCCGGCTCGCAACGGCGCGCTGGTGCTGGCTCCCGGCGCACGCGCCGACGCCTTCGTGGATGCGGCCACATCGGCCCCGTTCCTGCTGCATGACGGCAAGGAGGCGCGCCAGGTCGGCCGCCTGACGGTCTCGGGCAAGCTTGAGCGGCGCGCGCCACTGTTGCCGCCGCAGCCGCTTCCTCCGAATGACCTGCCCGACCGGCTCGATCTGAGGGGCGCCCTGCGATTCGATGTCGCGCTCGGGGCAGCCGACGCCGGCTGGGTACGGTCCGCAAATTTCTCGACGTCCTTCGCCCCCGCCTTTCGCACCAAGGCCGGCCGCACCATCGTGTTGGCCCTCAAGAACCTCGCCCCCGTCGCCACCGTCTTCCATCTCCACGGCCACCATTTCCGCCTGCTCGACAAGCTCGACGACGGCTGGAAGCCCTATTGGCTCGACACGCTCGCGATCGAACCCGGCCAGACCCAGCGCATCGCGTTCGAGGCCAGAGGCCCCGGCCGATGGCTGATCGAATCCGTCGTCACCGATTGGGCCGCGCCGCGGCTGGTGCGCTGGTACGGGGTGGAGTGAGGTGCGCCGATCAGACGTGCGGCTTGGCCGTGAGTTCGATTCCGAGCGCCTTCATCACCGCGATAGTCGTTTTCAGCGTCGGATTACCGTTGGTGCTGTTTCGCGCTCCGTTGGTCTGCTCGATCAGCGTGAACCCGCGCGCTTCATAGAAGTGCCGCGCCAACGCGTTGCGCTGGAAGGTCCAGAGCTCCAAACGTTCGCAGGCGCCTTTGGCGACATCGAGCAGTTCGGTGCCGACGCCGCGCCCTTGAACCGCAGGAAGCACGTAAAGCTGCTCGATCCAGCCGTCACGGAAAGCGATGATCCCGCTCAGTACATCGGCATCGAAGCGGCCCCACACGCGGCACGTCGCGAACACATGCTCGCGGTAGAACCAGCGGTCCTCGTCCGGCGTATGCAGCCCAACGAGCCAGGCCATCGCATGGTCGAATGCAGCCCGGTGAACCTGCGCCGCCGCGCCCATCTCGGTGAGCGCGAGCTGCCTGAGCATTAGTACTCGATCCCCAGCGCACCATAGATCCGTCGGTGCACGGCGGGCAGCGTCTCGGTGAGATCCTCTGCGATCAGGCCCGGCCCCGCCTCGCTCGCCGCTTCGCCATGCATCCACACGGCGATGCTGGCGGCTTCGAACGTCGGGACGCCTTGCGCAAGGAGGCCTGCGATGATGCCGGCGAGCACGTCGCCGGCGCCCGCGGTGGCGAGCCAGGGCGGTGCGTTGGCGGCGATGGTGGCGCGGCCGTCGGGTGCGGCGATCGTAGTGTCCGGGCCCTTCAGCAGCACGACCGCACCGCAGCGCTCGGCGGCGGCGCGCACGCGCTCGATCTTCGAGCGCCCCGGATGTTTATTGCTAAGGTCGGAGAACAGCCGCGGGAACTCGCCCTCGTGCGGTGTCAGCACCACCGCCTTGTCCTGCGACGTCTTGATCGATTCGAACAGGCGTTCGGGATTGGCGGCAAAGCTCGTCAGCGCATCCGCATCGAGCACCAGGCGCCGCTGGGCGTTAAGCGCCGTGTGGACGAGATCGCAGGTGCGCTCGCCGACACCCGCGCCGGGACCGATGATGCAGGTGTTGTAACGCTTGTCGCCGAGCAGCTCGCCGAACTCGATGGCGGTATCGACGGGGCGAACCATCACCGCGGTGAGCGCAGCCGCATTGATTGCCAGCGCATCACGCGGTGTGGCCAGAGTCACCAGGCCCGCGCCGGCGCGCAGCGCCCCGCGCGCGGCGAGCCGCGCCGCACCGGTCGCGGCCGCATCGCCCGAGACCGCCAGCACATGGCCCCGCACGTATTTATGGCCGTCGATGCGCGGCACCGGAAAGGCGGCGCCCCAGAAGTCCGGATCGTTCTCGAATATCTTCGGCGCGATCTCGTCCAGCACCTGTGCCTCGATACCGATGTCGGCGACACGCACGTGGCCGCAATGCATGCGCCCCGGCAGCAGCAGATGCGCCGGCTTCTTGCGGAAGAAGGTGACGGTCTCGGTGGCGTTGACCGCCACGCCCAGCATGGCCGCGCTGGTGCCGTTGATGCCGCTCGGCAGGTCGACCGCGAGCACCGGGGCACCGTTGCCGTTGATCGCCTCGATCATCTCACGCGCCTCGCCCTCGACCGGACGGCTGAGGCCCGCGCCGAACAGCGCATCGATGATCAGCGCCGGTCGTCCGATCGCCTGCGGGTTGAACGGGAGCACCGGGTGCTTCCAGCCCCGCGCGGCCGAGGCCGCATCGCCCTGGAGCTGGTCCCGCTCGCACATCAGGATCACCGAGACCTCGCGGCCTTGCGCGGCGAGCTCGGCGGCTGCGACAAAACCGTCCCCGCCGTTGTTGCCCGGGCCGGCCACGATCAGGATCGGCCCCTCCTCCACCAGCGCGTGGGCGGCCTCGGCGATGGCCTGGCCGGCACTGAGCATCAGCTTGAAGCCGGGGGTGCCTGCCGCAATGCTGAGCTGGTCGGCGCGCTGCATTTCGGCGGTGGTCAGAACTTCCATGCCACTTCCCTGTCCAAAAGCCTTTTCAAGAGGCACGTTCCGCGCCGGGCCATCCGACGGAACAGCGATCTGCACAGATATTGAACCGTTTGCCTATTTCGTAGTCTGCGGTATTTTGTGCGGGTCGGCGCCACCTATCAGAGCTGCACGTTAAAAGGCTGATAACGCTCCAATAATCAGGGCATTTGCAACTTGGCATAGACCCTGCTTTCGCGGAAGTCGCTTCGGTTCGTCGTGCTCACTGGCATTTATCAGGGTGTGGCCGGCCGTTGTTGCCGGACTGGTCAGGGATCCCGGCATAGCGAAGACAAGATCGTGCGTTAACAAAGCGCATCCTGACGAAGACGTTGCTATTTGTTCGAAAGGCCGGGAGGCGCGCAGTGAAGAAAATCGAAGCCATCATCAAGCCATTCAAGCTCGACGAGGTGAAGGAAGCGCTTCAGGAAGTCGGCCTTCAGGGCATCACCGTCACCGAAGCCAAGGGCTTCGGCCGGCAGAAGGGTCACGCCGAATTGTACCGCGGCGCAGAATACATCGTCGACTTCCTGCCCAAGGTGAAGATCGAGATCGTGATCGGCGACGATCTGGTCGAGCGCGCCATCGACGCAATCCGCCGCGCCGCGCAAACCGGGCGCATCGGTGACGGCAAGATCTTCGTCTCCAACATCGAAGAGGCGATCCGCATCCGAACCGGCGAATCCGGGCTGGACGCTATCTGAGCCGGGTGCTATCCCGCATTTTGCGACATTCTGACAAGAAATAGGCTGCTTCGGCGGCCTCATTTTGTTTGTGCCTCGCGCGCCTCAAGAAGCGTGAACACGGTCGCTTGAAGCTTGGAAACCGACCCGCAGAGCCAAAAGGGGTATGCATGAAGACCGCCAAAGACGTCCTGAAATCGATCAAGGACAACGACGTCAAATACGTCGACCTGCGCTTCACCGATCCGCGCGGCAAGTGGCAGCACGTCACCTTCGACATCAGCATGATCGATGAAGACATTTTCGCCGAAGGAACGATGTTCGACGGCTCCTCGATCGCCGGCTGGAAGGCGATCAACGAGTCCGACATGTGCCTGATGCCCGATCCGGTGACCGCGACGATCGATCCGTTCTTCGCCGAGACCACCATGGTCATCACCTGCGACGTGCTCGAGCCGACCACCGGCGAGCCCTACAACCGCGATCCCCGCGGCATCGCCAAGAAGGCCGAGGCGATGGTGAAGTCGATGGGCGTCGGCGACACCGTGTTCGTCGGCCCCGAAGCCGAGTTCTTCGTGTTCGACGACGTGCGCTTCTCCGCCAACCCCTACAGCACCGGCTTCCGCCTCGACTCTTCGGAGCTGCCGACCAACTCCGACACCGAATACGAGGGCGGCAATCTCGGCCATCGTGTCCGCACCAAGGGCGGCTACTTCCCGGTGCCGCCGCAGGATTCCGTGCAGGACATGCGCTCGGAGATGCTCGGCGCCATGGCCAAGATGGGCGTCAAGGTCGAGAAGCACCATCACGAAGTCGCCTCCGCCCAGCACGAACTCGGCATGAAGTTCGACACGCTGACCTTGATGGCCGACCACATGCAGATCTACAAATACTGCATCCACCAGGTCGCGCACATCTACGGCAAGACCGCCACCTTCATGCCGAAGCCGGTCTTCGGCGACAACGGCTCGGGCATGCACGTGCACCAGTCGATCTGGAAGGACGGCAAGCCGGTGTTCGCCGGCAACAAATACGCCGACCTGTCGGAGACCTGCCTCCATTACATCGGCGGCATCATCAAGCACGCCAAGGCGATCAACGCCTTCACCAACCCGTCGACCAACTCCTACAAGCGTCTGGTCCCGGGCTACGAGGCCCCTGTGCTGCTCGCCTATTCCGCGCGCAACCGCTCGGCCTCCTGCCGCATCCCCTACACCGCTTCGCCGAAGGCCAAGCGCGTCGAGGTGCGTTTCCCCGATCCGCTCGCCAATCCCTATCTCGGCTTCGCCGCGATGCTGATGGCCGGCCTCGACGGCATCAAGAACAAGATCGATCCGGGTCCGGCGATGGACAAGGACCTCTACGATCTGCCGAAGGAAGAGCTGAAGCAGATCCCGACCGTGTGCGGCAGCTTGCGCGAGGCGCTGGAAAATCTCGATAAGGACCGCGGCTTCCTCAAGAACGGCGGCGTGTTCGACGACGACTTCATCGACGCTTACATCGAGCTGAAGATGACCGAAGTCGCCCGCTTCGAAATGACCCCGCATCCGGTCGAGTTCGAAATGTACTATTCGGGCTGAGCGGCCCGACCACGACGCACGAAAGGCGCCCCTCGGGGCGCTTTTTTTGTGGTCCTCGCGTTTCGTTCTGCGTCTGACTCCACTTCGTTCTCAAGGAACGAATCGGAATCGAGAAAACCGGCGCGCACCAATTCTTGATATCTGGTTTATTGTGCCCGAGAGATCGCGGCCGCCTTCACGCCGTCACGCGACAGCGACTGGATTTGCTTCGCTGCGCTCACGATGACGATGGTTATAGGCCTCGGCGCGCCCTGCAGCTACGCCGCCGCGCGCTGCTTCGCCACCATGGCCTGACCGAAAGCCTCGAACAGTTTTCGATTGATCGGATTGTGCTGCGGGTCGTATTCGGCGTGCCATTGCACCCCGAGCGCAAAGGCCTTGGCGTCCGCGATGCGGATCGCCTCGATGGTGCCGTCCTCGGCAATGCCCTCGATCAGCACGCGCTTGCCGGGATCGAGGATGCCCTGGCCGTGCAGCGAATTGACCCTGATCTTGTTACAGCCGAGCAATTCTGCGAACGCGCCGCCCGGCGTCAGATCGACGTCGTGGCGATCGGCGAACACCACGGTCGGATCGGGATGGATCTCGCCGTTCTCGAGCCTCGGCATGCGATGGTTCATGCGGCCCGGGATTTCGCGGATCTCGGGATGCAGCGAGCCGCCGAAGGCGACGTTCATCTCCTGGAGGCCCCGGCAGATGCCGAACAGCGGGATACCGCGGGCAACGCAGGCGACCGAGAGCGCCAGCGCCACCTCGTCGCGGTGGATGTCGTAGGGCTCGTGCGCCTCACACGGATCGACGTTGAAACGGGTCGGGTGCACGTTGGCGCGGGCGCCGGTGAGCACGATGCCATCGACGGTATCGAGCAGCGCGCCGATATCGGTGATGTCGGGCGAGCCCGCGAACATCACCGGCAGGCCGCCGGACACCTCGGCCACCGCGCGCAGATTGCGCTCGCCGACCATCTGGACCTGAAATCGATTTTCAACGCGATGGGCGTTCCCGATCACGCCGACGACCGGCTTTCTCATCTCCCGTTCAGACCTCTCCCGTAAGAAGATTCTCTAAACATGCCCCTGGGATGGAACAAATTCAACAGAAGGGTACGCGGGACGGCAATGCTATTTTCGCGCAAATGCCTCCCGGGGCTCGATCGCGCCGCCGAGGGGCAGGCCGGCGGCCTTCAGCGCGGTCGCCGCCGCGTCGCCCGGCGCGGCCAGCCAGGGCAGTTTCGCCTCGATTCCGCGCGTCACGGACTCCCCGAGCACGCCACCGAAATCAATCGGCCAAAGCCCGTTGGGCACGATTTCGGCGGTAAGGCCACGGAGTGCATAGCCGTCGCCCAGGACCGCCTCCGCATGGTCGCCGGTGACAAGCCGCGCGGTTGCAGGGTCGAGGGGATCGCCAAAGCTCACGAGCACGGGCATTAGGTCCCCCTGCACCGCGACGACGCCGGTCTGCCGGTTGAGCTCGTTGAACGAGACGCGGTTGCCGCGCGCGGCGCCATAAGCGCGGAGCGCGACATAGTTGATGTCGTCGAGATCGAGCTTCGCGCCCTGCTGATGCGCGAGCAATGCCACCACATTCTTTCCCCGGCCAAGGTCGACGAACACAGCCTCGCCGCGCATCGTGGTGCGGCCGCCCCGGCTATAGCCGCGATCGGGCACGACGGACAGAATGCCCGAGCCGGTCTTGATCCCGTCAGGCGTCGTCACCTCGACCGTGAGGCGATATTTGTGACCGGGCCGGTTGATCCGGATCTGGTCGCCTATCACGAGCACGGCGAGAAGGCCGAGCAGACCGGCCCACTTGCTGATGAAACTCAAGCGCCCTCACCTGTTCTTTCCTCATCGCTCTGCACCGTTCACGCACCAGCGTCAAACCAGCGCGTTGACGCGGTCTTGATCCGGATCGCGTTTATCGAAAGAGTGCGGTGCGCACCGCGCTGAAAAGGACCCGATGTGACCATTCCCGCAGATGAACGACCCCGGACCCGCACCGATCTGGCCTGGGCGATCTCGGTCGGGGGCATCGGCATCGTGCTGTTCACGGCAATGCTGGTCTTCACCTGGTATTTTGCGGCGACCCTGCTCCTGATCTTCACCGGAATGCTGCTCGGCGTCGGCCTCAATGCGCTGACCAACGCGCTTGGCCGCCGCGTGCACCTGCCCCACGCGGTCCGGCTCGCCATCGTCTGTGCCGCGCTGGCCGTGATGCTCGCCGGCGTGGCCTATCTCGGCGGCGCCACCATCGCCGAGCAGGCCTCGCTGCTGAGCAAGACGATCAGGTCGCAGATCACCAACGTCCGGTCCTTCCTCGAAAACCATGGGATCGACACCAGCTTCTTCGATCTCGGCAACGCCGCACCCGCTGCCTCCACCGATGTGACGCCGGCGCCGGCCCCGAACTCGGGCTCGCACGGCGGATTGCCGGGCGCTGGCGCGCTGGCCTCGAGCGGTGGGGCGATCGTGAGCCAGACCTTCAAGCTGCTGCTCGGCACCATCAGCGCGGTCGGCAACATCTTCATCGTGCTGTTCCTGGGGCTTGCCTTCGCCGCGCAGCCCACCGTCTATCATGACGGCCTGTTGTTTCTCGCGCCGGCCAGGCATCGGGCCCGCATCACCCTCATCATCGACGGCATCGGCGAGACGCTGGAGCGCTGGCTGATCGCGCAGATCGTCGTGATGCTTGCGGTCGGCGTGGTGACCTGGATCGGACTCGTCCTCATCGGCATTCCCGGCTCGTTCATCCTGGGGATACAGGCGGGCCTGCTCGCCTTCATCCCGACCGTCGGCGCCATCATCGCCGGCGTCGTGGTCGTGCTGGCGAGCCTCGCCTCGGGATGGATTCCGGCGCTGTCGGCCTTTCTCCTCTTCATGGGCGTGCACGCCATGGAGAGCTATGTGCTGACGCCGATCCTCCAGCGGCAGGCACTGGACATTCCGCCGGCCACGCTGTTCGCGTTCCAGATCCTGCTCGGCGTCGTGTTCGGAATCTGGGGCCTGGCGCTGGCGCTACCACTGGTCGCCATCGCCAAAGTCATGATCGACCACTTCAAGACGTATGAAGCACCGCCTCTGGCGGAGGCGGCCTGAGCCGCCTCAGGTGGTGAGCACGGTTTCGGTGTGCTCGACCTCAGGGGGTGCCGCAAAATACTGGCCGACGAGGCCGCGCCATTCGGCGAAATTCTCGGAGCCGCGGAAATCGACGGTGTGGTTCTCGAGCGTTTCCCACTTCACCATCAGACGATAGCGCTGCGGCTTCTCGATCGACTTGTGCAGCTCGAAACCGTGAAAACCGTTGGCGCGGCCGAAAGCGGCCTTGGCCTTGGCGACGGCGGCCTCAAAATCCTTCTCGCTGCCCGGCTTGACGTCGATTTGCGCGATCTCGGTGATCATCTGTTTCCACCCATTTTTGTTCGATGGGCGTGTCTACCGCAGACCGCGACAAAGAAAAAGGCGCCGAAACGGCGCCCTGCCCGGTCCAGAAATGCAGATCACTCAGGCAAGCAGGACAACGGTGCCCGCCACCATCAGCGCACAACCGGCGAACAGCGCGAGCGGCCAGTAATTGCGGCCTTGCGTGTAACGCCCCTGGGCGCGGCGCTCGGTGATCAGCGCGCTCTCGTATTCGTCCGCGGTCGAGAACAAGCAGGCGAAGCCGCCGCGTGCCGAAGTCGCCGCGGCTTCGAGCGACATCAGGGCAGCCTGCGGATTCTGTCGACGGATCGATTCCATGACCGCAATGGTAGGGATCGAATGGTAAACAGGGGATTACCGCAAGGCCTCCTATGCCTAGGCGGTCGCCGTCTGCGCCTTGGACGGCGTGTTGGGCCCACCGATCCGCGCGGCGCTCTGGCGGCGCCAGTTCTCCAGCGACAATGGCAGCTCCTCCGCCGCCTCGACGCGGTTACGGCCGCCGCGCTTGGCCTGGTAGAGCGCGGTGTCGGCCGAGGCCAGCAGCACTTCAAGCTCGGTGCCGGCCGGACCGCCGGCGACGCCGATGCTGACGGTGGTGTCGACCGGGCCGTCATCGACAACGACGCCGGAGGTCTCGAAGGCTTCGCGCACGCGCTCGGCGACCAGCACGCCCTCCTCGAGCGAACACGGCAGGAGGGCGGCGAACTCCTCGCCGCCGATGCGACCCGACATGTCGCTGATGCGCAGATTGCTGACGACGACGGTCGCGAACAGTTTCAGCATCTCGTCGCCGGCGGGATGGCCGAAGCGATCGTTGATCGACTTGAAATGATCGATGTCGAAGATCATCGCGGTCACGGGACGGCCGGCCTTGGCCTCGCGCTCGATCACGCGTCCGCAGGCTTCCGAGAAGCCGCGGCGGTTGAGCATGCCGGTCAGGGGATCGGTGGACGCGGCGGTCCGGTGCGCGGTGACGGTGCGCTCGGACACCAGCATGAAGATCACGAACACCGTGCCGACGGCATAAAGCACGAGTTCGACCGCGAACACGGTGACCCAGATGCTGGTGGAGAAGCCGGCATCGTTCGGGCGCAGGAAGCTGCCGAGCAGGATCGGCAGCATCAAGACGCAGCCATGCATCACCGGGACCACGAAGGCCGGCCAGCGCCGTTGCAGACTCTTGCGCCGCTCGACCCAGAGCTCGCTCGCGGTCAGCGCCGCATAGACCGAGACGATGCCGGCGCCGACGATCATGCGCAGCATGGACGCGGTGGGATCGAGCAGCGTGGCGGCAGCGGCCCAGGCGAGCGCGCCGACCAGGAGACCCGGCCAATTCGGCTTGCGGCCGTGGAAGACGCGCGCCGCGTTCCACACCATGCCGCAGGCGACGAAGCCGACCGCGTTCAGCGCAAGGTAAAGATGCGGCCCCAGCCTGTCGCCCGCCGCCGTCCAGAGCGCAACCGATGCGGCGCCGAGCAGATAGGCAGTGCCCCACCATTTCAGCGCAGCGCTGTTCTCCTGCCTTCCGAAAAACACCATCATGGCGCCGAGCAATGCGGCGACCATGGTGGCGACCAAATAGAGCGTGATGCTATCGAGCGACATCATGTCGGCCCCCTTCTAGACATAGCAGTTACGCGACCGGCTCAACCGATTTGCGCGCCCTTCCAAATGCGACGCTATGTCCCGCGGGTTCCATTCAGGTTTTCATGCGGGGCCAAGTTTTCAGGAAACACGCCATCAATTTGCATACAAACGAACAGCAAAAAGGGCGCTGAAATCAGCGCCCTTTTGCATCTCATTGAAGCCGCTTTCGCGGCGAATGCGACCGAAGCGATTAACGCTTCGAGAACTGGAAGGACCGGCGGGCCTTGGCCTTGCCGTACTTCTTGCGCTCGACCACGCGGGAGTCGCGGGTGAGGAAGCCACCCTTCTTGAGCACGGTGCGCAGCTCCGGCTCGAAATAGGTCAGCGCCTTGGAGATGCCGTGACGGACGGCACCGGCCTGGCCGGACAGACCGCCGCCGGCGACGGTGCAGATCACGTCATACTGGCCGGACCGCGCGGCCACGGAGAACGGCTGCTCGATCATCATGCGCAGCACGGGACGGGCGAAATAGACCTCGACCTCGCGCGAGTTGACCGTGACCTTGCCGGCGCCGGGCTTGATCCAGACGCGGGCGACCGCGTCCTTGCGCTTGCCGGTGGCGTAGGCGCGGTTGAACTTGTCGACCTTCTTCTCGTGCTTGGGCGCGTCGGGCGCGGCCGCCGTCTTGAGCTGCGAGAGCTGGTCGAGCGACTGGATGGATTCGGCCATGTTATGCGGCCCTCGTGTTCTTGCGGTTCAACTTGGCGATGTCGATCTTCTCGGGCGTCTGGGCCTCGTGCGGATGATCGGCGCCGCCATAGACGCGGAGGTTGCCCATCTGGACGCGACCGAGCGGGCCACGCGGGATCATGCGCTCGACGGCCTTCTCGAGCACGCGCTCGGGATGCTTGCCCTCGAGGATCTGGCGCGCGGTGCGCTCCTTGACGTGGCCGACATAACCGGTGTGCTTGTAATAGGTCTTCTGCTCGCGCTTGCGGCCGGTGAGAACCGCATACTGCGCGTTGATGATGATGATGTTGTCGCCGCAATCAACATGCGGGGTGTAGGTCGGGAGGTGCTTGCCGCGCAGGCGCATGGCAACGATGGTGGCGAGACGGCCGACGACCAGACCCTTGGCGTCGATCAGTACCCACTTCTTCGTCACCTCAGCCGGCTTTGCCGAAAAGGTTTTCATGTCAGAGTTTCCGTGGACGGGGAGCATCGGCGCGAACACCGCACCGGACTGGGCGGTTTTCTAGAGAACAGCGGCGCTGCGGTCAATGCCCAAAGGCGGAATTTACACGTTCAAGATCAATGGCTTAGAATTATGGTATTAAGATACCTGCAAAAAGATCAAACGTTTGGAATGGAATAGGTCGAGGTGACATGCGCAATCGGATCGGGGGAGGTACCGGACAATAGCTTCACCTCGCCGACGGCGAGGCGCTTTCCGAGCTTGAGCAGCCGCGCCTCCGCCAGCACGTCCTGCCCGGGTTGCCCCTTGCGCAGGAAGTTGATGTTGAGATTGGTGGTCACGGCGAGCCCGATCGGCCCGATCGCGGACAACAGCACCACGTACATCGCGAAATCGGCGAGCGCCATCAGGGTCGGGCCAGACACGGTTCCGCCCGGCCGCAGCATCCTTTCGCTGTAGCGCTGACGCAAAAGGCAGGCCTGACCGTCCGCGCTCTCGATGGTGATGTCGTCGCCACTGAAGGCCTGGGGAAACTCGTTGCGAAGGAACTGCTCGAGCTCCGCCACGCTCATTTTCGCTAACGCCATGCTACCCCTCACCCTCGCTTCACGTCCCCTGTTACATTAAGTTATCTGCGTCATCCAATCGCAATAATCCAACCGGAAACGCTTCGATGTCCGTCCAGGCCGCCCGCGTCCCCTCCCCGCAACCGCCGATCCTGCTGCGCGAGACCGTGGGCCCCATCGCGGTCCTCACCCTCAACCGCCCGGCCGCCCGCAACAGCCTGTCGGCGACGATGATCGCAAGCCTGCATGCCGAGCTCAACGAGATCCGCGACGACAAGTCCGTCCGCGGTGTCGTGATCGCGGCCAACGGCCCCGCCTTCTCCGCCGGCCACGACATGAAGGAGCTGACCGCGCGCCGCACCGACCCGGATCGCGGCCGCGCCTTCTTCGCCGAGATGATGACCGCCTGCAGCGCGATGATGCAGGCGATCGTGCGCCTGCCCAAGCCCGTGGTCGCATCCGTCCAGGGCATCGCCACCGCCGCGGGCTGCCAGCTCGTGGCAAGCTGCGATCTGGCGATCGCCTCGGAAGCAGCACACTTCGCCACTCCCGGTGTCGACATCGGCCTGTTCTGCTCGACGCCGATGGTGGCGCTATCGCGCAACGTCCCGCGCAAGCAGGCGATGGAGATGCTGCTGACGGGCGAGCCGATCCCGGCCGCGCGCGCCCGCGAGATCGGGCTCGTCAATCGTGTCGTCGCCGCCGGCACCGAGCGCGACGCCGCCATTGCGCTGGCCGAACAGGTCGCGCTGAAATCCGCCTATACCGTCAAGCTCGGCAAGGAGGCGTTCTATCGCCAGGCCGAGATGAGCCTTGCAGACGCCTATCGCTATGCGGCAGAGGTGATGACCGAGAACATGATGGCGCGAGACGCCGAGGAAGGCATCGGCGCTTTCATCGAGAAACGCACGCCGACATGGCGGGACGAGTGACTGTATTTGTTACACCGTCATTCCGGGGCGGCTCGCAGAGCCGAACCCGGAATCTCGAGATTCCGGGTTCGATGCTGCGCATCGCCCCGGAATGACGAACGAAAGAAAAAAATGAACCACGACGCCTATCCCGACAATTACATCCGGGGCATTCTCAACAACGTGAAAACGATCGCCATGGTCGGCGCCTCGCCTGCCAACGTGCGGCCGAGCTATTTCGCGTTCAAATATCTGGCCCAGCGCGGCTACGACATGATTCCGGTCAATCCCGGCCATGTCGGCAAGGAGCTGCTCGGAAACCCCTTCGTCGCCTCGCTGTCCGACATCGGCCGTCCCGTCGACATGATCGACATTTTCCGCAACTCCAGTCACATCATGCCGGTGGTCGAGGAAGCCCTCACGCTCGATCCGCTGCCGATGGTGATCTGGATGCAGCTGGGGGCGCGCGACGATGCGGCGGCGCTGAAGGCGGAATCGGTCGGTATCAAGGTGGTGATGAACCGCTGCCCCAAGATCGAATATGGCCGCCTGTCGTCGGAGATCTCCTGGATGGGCGTCAATTCACGCACGCTGAGCTCCAAACGCGCCCCGGTGCCGACGCAGGGCATGCGCTTATCCCTCAATCGGATGAGTGTCGGCGGCGGCGACACCGCGGCATCGGACCGCGCCGCCAAGAACAAGAGCGAGCAAAGCTGACGCAGTTGCGAAGGTTTCATTTCGCGAACGCGACAATGCGTAGCACGATCGTTCCGATGTGAAGCCGCGCCTTGACGGCAGCCGCGGCGCCAATCAGCATGCCGCGCGATTTCAGGCCACGAGAACAGGACGCCCTCCATGAGCGATCGCCTTCCGGGATTTTCGACCCTCGCCGTGCATGCCGGTGCACAGCCCGATCCCACCACCGGTGCGCGCGCGACTCCGATCTATCAAACGACGTCGTTCGTCTTCAACGACGCCGACCATGCCGCCTCTCTGTTCGGCCTGCAGGCGTTCGGCAACATCTATACCCGCATCGGCAATCCCACCAACGGGGTGCTGGAAGAGCGCGTCGCAGCCCTCGAAGGCGGTACGGCCGCGCTTGCGGTGGCTTCGGGCCATGCCGCGCAGGTCGTGGTGCTGCAGCAATTGCTCCAGCCCGGCGACGAGTTCATCGCCGCGCGAAAGCTCTATGGCGGCTCGATCAACCAGTTCACGCACGCGTTCAAGAGCTTCGGCTGGAACGTGGTGTGGGCCGATCCCGATGACATTGCGAGCTTCGAGCGCGCGGTGACGCCGCGCACGAAAGCGATCTTCATCGAGTCCATCGCCAATCCGGCCGGCAGCATCACCGACATCGAGGCGATCTCGACGGTGGCGCGCAAGGCGGGCGTCCCGCTGATCGTCGACAACACGCTGGCCTCGCCCTATCTGATCCGTCCCATCGATCACGGTGCCGACATCGTCGTGCACTCGCTGACGAAATTTCTCGGCGGCCACGGCAATTCGATCGGCGGCATCATCGTCGATGCCGGCACCTTCGACTGGTCGACCGGCGGCAAATATCCGATGCTCTCCGAGCCGCGGCCCGAATATCACGGCATCCGGCTCCAGGAGACGTTTGGCAATTTCGCCTTCGCGATCGCCTGCCGCGTGCTCGGCCTGCGCGACCTCGGACCGGCGCTGTCGCCGTTCAACGCCTTCATGATCCTCACCGGCATCGAGACATTGCCGCTGCGCATGCAGAAGCACTGCGACAATGCGAAGGCGGTCGCCGAATTCCTCGCCGGCCATCCGGCGGTGGCCGCGGTGAATTATGCGGGCCTTGCAAGCGACAAGTACAACCAGCTCGCACGCAAATACGCGCCGAAGGGTGCCGGCGCCGTGTTCACCTTCAGCCTGAAGGGCGGCTACGATGCCGGCGTCAGCCTGGTGTCGAAATTGCAGCTGTTCTCGCATCTGGCCAATGTCGGCGACACCCGCTCGCTCGTCATCCATCCGGCCTCGACCACGCACAGCCAGCTCGACGACGCCGCCAAGATCAAGTCCGGCGCCGGCCCCGACGTGGTGCGGCTCTCGATCGGCATCGAGGACAAGGAAGACTTGATCGCCGATTTGGAACAGGCGCTGGGCGCGTAGCATCAACGTCATTCCGGGGCGCTTTGGTGTGCCCCGGAGTGCGGCTCCAGTTAACAGTCGTTAACCATATCTGCCGCATACATCGTCACTGGATCGCCCTCTTTGATTCGGAGCCGAAGATGCTGCGCTGGATAGTGCCTGCCCTTGCGGCAATGCTGATGGTCACGGCGGCGATGGCCGCCGATTTGCCGGCCAGGCCGAAGCGGCAGGCCGCCGCTCCGCCGCATGTCTATGTCGAGAAGGATCCGGATGCGTTGATCTCGCCGGCCTACGGCATCGGCAGCTACGTCAGCAACTTGCCAGGTACGCCGCTGCTGCCCGGCTCCCACACGCTGCCGGGCTATTATGGCCGCCCATGGGACTATGATTATCAGGGCGCGTATTACGGCGGGGCGCAGGTCGATTATTTCTGGCGCCTGCCCTACTCGTGCGGCATCTACGGCTATTGCTGAAGAGCTGATCCGATCAGCCGGGCTGACCGACGGGAACCGCGCGTGGCTGCACCTCGGTCGAATGCCGTGGAGCGAGCCGCTCTGTCTGCATCACCGCAAGCGTCAGCACCACGATGGCGACCGCCTGATGCGCGAGCGCCAGATCGATCGGCACCTGGTTGAGCAGCGTGAGGATGCCGAGCAATGCTTGCAGGCTCACCCCGCCCAACAGCAAAAGCGCCCCGCTTGCCGCGGCCCCCGCGCGCGAACGGACCGCATCCAACGCGTGCAACGCCGCCAGCGCGAACAGCGCATAGGCCGTCATGCGGTGCTCAAACTGCACCGTCAGCACATTGTCGAACATGTTGCGCCACCACGGCGTTTCGAACCACAGCCGCTCCATTGAGGGAATGAACGCGCCGTCGATCTGCGGCCAGGTGTTGTAGGCGCGACCGGCGCGCAGACCCGCAACCAGCGCACCGAAATAGATCTGGATAAAGGTCACGACGAGGAGCAAGGCGCTGGTGAAGCGCAGCCGCGACGATGCTGCGATCTGCGGCCGTTCGGCGAGCCGCCGCACCGTCCAGACGATGCCGGCGAAGATCAACAGCGCGAGCACAAGATGCGTCGCCAGCCGATATTGCGAGACCTCGACGCGTCCCGACAGGCCTGAGGCCACCATCCACCAGCCCACCGCGCCCTGGAGCCCGCCGAGCCCGAACAACAGCCATAGCCGCCGCTTCAACTCACCGGACAGGCCGCCGCGCCAGAGGAAGAACAGGAACGGCAGCAGATAGGCGACGCCGATGAAACGGCCGAGTAGCCGATGGCTCCATTCCCACCAGAAGATCTCCTTGAACTCGGACAGACTCATGCCGGCGTTGAGTTCGCGATATTGCGGGATCGTCTTGTAGGCCTCGAAGGCCGCCGTCCACTGCGCTTCCGAGAGTGGCGGCACGCTGCCCGTGACCGGCTTCCATTCGACGATCGAGAGCCCGGATTCAGTCAGCCGCGTCGCGCCGCCGACCAGCACCATCAGAGCGATCAGCGCAGCCACTGAGATCAGCCACCGGCGCACGGCGCGATGCGGTTCGGACGGGGCGGAAATCGTCGTCATTCGAGGCAAAACCAGAGCTTGAACCGGACTGCGTGCCCCTTATAGTCCCCCGCTCCCGCAGCGCAAGTTACGCGAAAGCCGCGATATTCCGTCATGACGATCCGCACCCGCAAGTTCCTCGGCACCCTCCTGCTCCTGGTGCTCGCCACCGTCTGGGCCCTGCTCGGCATGGCGCTGGCGCAGATGCCGTGGATCGCCGAATCCGGCTGGCGGCAGGCGATCTATTACGTGGTGGTCGGCATGGGCTGGGTGCTGCCGGCGATGCCGATCGTGAGCTGGATGCAGCGGCCGGACCGGGCGAAAACTAGTTCGTAGTTCCGCCCGTCGGTTTCACCGGCGCAAAAGCAACCCCCGACACCAGCACCCGCATGATGCGCAGCGAGCGCACCCGGCCATCCCAGGAAATGCGCGGCAGCGCGCGCAGATTGGTGCGCCCTTCCGCATCCACGACGCCCGGGATCGTCGTCACCGCGCTGGCAAAGCCGGCCTCCTCCGCCATGATGACATGGCTGCGCCGGAACGAGGCGCGATCGCCGAACGGAAAGGCGAGATGCCGGATATCGCGATCGAAGGCCGCTTCCGCCACCGCCTTGCCCATCGTCATCTCGCGCAGCGCCGCCGCATCCTTCATGTTGGCGAGAACGGGATAGTTCACGGTCGCACTGCCGATCGTCACCAGCGGATCGGCCGCAAGCCTCGCCAGATCCTCCCACTTCATCGATGCCTCGCGCGAGAGCGCGGCAAGGTCGACCCGGTAGCGCGTGCAGAGGTCTGCGATCGCAGCCGACACATCCGCCGGCGGCAGCGAGCGCAGCCAGGCCTCGAGGAACGAAAACAGCGCCTGCTTCTCGGCGTTATCAGTAACCGTGAAGCGCTGCTCCTTGTCGCCCATCATCAGGCTGACACGGCTCTCGCGCGCGATCACCTGTTCGAGTCCGAGCCACCAGGCCTCACCGACGCCGTCGGGAAACGCCGTGGGCACGTAGATCGTGAAGGGCACGGCGTGACGCGCCAGCACCGGATAGGCAAAGTCGATCAGATCCTTGCCGGCACCGTCGAAGGTGAGGGCCACGAAGCGCCGGTGTTCGGACAGCGTCACCGCGCGCCGGCAGACCTCGTCCATGCCGAGAAAATCATACTTCCACCGCTTCAGCGCGCGAATGGCGCGATCGAGGAAATGCGGCGTGATCTCGTTTTCGCGCAGCGGCTGAAACCCGCCGCGCCGCGGCCGCACATGCGCAAAGCGCAGGATCGCGCCGGCACCACGACTGCGCAGCGCTGCCTGGCCCGTGAGCCAGGTCAGCTCAAGGCGCAGCCGTTCCAGCCATCTGTCGTCGGATGCCACTATCCCACCTCGCGCCCGTCGGCGGCCGTTCCCCCCCTATAGTCATTACCCTTTGTTGACATTTCTTTGCAAAGGTCGGCCACAGGCCGAATTACGCATATTTTGATTTCTCGACAGGTTCGCGAATGACCATGGCTGCGGCGATGCAAAGCCGGACGGCAGAATTGCCAGCGGGGTCGAAAGCGGGCCGCATCGCGCATGTCGATATCGTCACAGATCTCGGCGCGGCCGAGGCCGTCTGGCGTGGCTTCGAGCAGCCCGGTCACCTCTTCACGCCCTATCAGCGATTTGATCTGCTCAGTCCCTGGCAGCGTCTGGTCGGCGAGCACGAACGCGCCCGCCCTTTCATCGTCGTTGGCCGCGACGCCGAGCATCAGCCGCTGCTGCTGCTGCCGCTCTCGCTGCGTCAGAACCATGGCGTGCGCACCGCCTGCTTCATGGGCGGCAAGCATACGACCTTCAACATGGGCTTGTGGAACGCTGGGTTTGCGGCGCAGGTCGCCAGCGCCGATCTCGACGCGCTGTTTGCACCGCTTAGCGAACATGCCGACGTGCTCGCACTGACGCAGCAGCCGCTGCACTGGAACGACCAGCAAAACCCGTTCGCGCACCTGCCACGCCAGAGCGCGATCAACGGCTGCCCGCTGCTCACGATGGAACCGGGCGGCCCGCCGGCATCGCGGATCAGCAACTCCTTCCGCCGCCGCCTCAAGAGCAAGGAGAAGAAGCTCCAGGCGCTCGCCGGCTATCGCTATCATCTGGCGACGACCGACGCCGACATCACCCGCCTGCTCGACTGGTTCTTCCGCGTCAAGCCGGCGCGGATGGCCGAACAGAAGCTTCCCAACGTCTTCGCCGAGCCCGGCGTCGAGCCATTCGTCCGCAGCGCCTGCCTTGCGCCACGTGGTGACGGCCGCGTCATCGACATCCACGCGCTCGAATGCGACGACGAGGTGATCGCGATCTTCGCCGGCGTCGCCGACGGCCAGCGCTTCTCGATGATGTTCAACACCTACACGATGTCCGAGCACGCCCGCTACAGCCCCGGGCTGATCCTGATGCGCTACATCATCGACCGCTGCGCCGAGCGCGGCTACCGCTCGCTCGACCTCGGCATCGGCTCGGACGAGTACAAGCGGATGTTTTGCAAGGACGACCAGGACATCTTCGACAGTTTTGTTCCGCTAACGTCACGCGGGAAATTCGCGGCAATGGCGATGTCCTCGCTGAGCCACGGCAAGCGGCTGGTGAAACAGAACCAGATGCTGTTCGACCTCGCGCAGCGGCTGCGGCGAGCGTTCGGGTAAGAATTTCCCGGTTGGGAAACGCTCCCTTGCGGCGCATCCTTCGAGACGCCCGCCTCTGGCGGGCCCTCAGGATGAGGGGAGAATTCGCGGCAGCACCTTCAACGGATTCCGATTTAGCCAAGCCTCATCCTGAGGAGACCGCGAAGCGGTCGTCTCGAAGGACGAGGCGCTCGCTCGGGCCCCACAGAGATGGCAAGGACATTACGCCGCCACGACGCGCGGCGCGTCCCTTGCACCCGACGGCTGCACGGACCTGCGCAGCATCGTCACGTCGCTGAAGCCGACGGCGCTGAGCTGTTCGCACATCAGCGCGCGTGCATCCGGCGTCATCGACGCGTCGGGCACCACGACGGCGCGGGCATTCGCCGTCAGGAGCTCGGCGGGAAGGTCGGAGGCAGTGCCGGCATCGAGCAGCACGTGGTCGTAGGCGCGCAGCAGCGCGTCGATCGCGAGCGTCACGCGGGGCGACTGCAACAGGCTGCGATCGAAGCCGGGACGGCCGGCCATGACGAGATGCAGCCGCGAGAGCTTGTCCCGGGTGATGATCTGCGCGAACGACGCCTCGCCCTGCATCAGTTCGGCAAGGCCGGGCGCCGAGGCATCGACGGACACGGCGGCGATGGTCGGCGAGGACGCGGCGAGATCGACCACGACGACCCGCGCGTCGCGCGCGAGATGCCGGGCCAATGTCAGCGTCGACAGCGTGATGGCTTCGCCGCTCGCGGTGCCGAGCACCGTGACCTTCTTCGCCAAGGCCCCGGCGGCGCGCAGGCTGTCGGCCAGACGCTCGATCTCCGCGAATTCGGTGACATCGGCATCGGCCGTCATCTCCGGCTGCAGCGGCGCGGGTTCTGCCATGACTGGATCGATGACCGGATCGACGAAGGGCTCGACTACCACCGGTTGGACGATCTGTTCCTGGCGAGCCGACGCCCGCGTCAGCGCTGGCGCGAATACCGCCACCGCACGGGGCGCAGTCTGGCGCAACAACTCTCCGGTGACGACGACGCCGGACGAGAGCAGCAGTGTCGCGATCGTCGCGATCAGCACGATCGGCAGCTTCTTCGGATAGGCCGGCGTGTTCGAGACCACGGCGCGCGAGATGATGCGGCCATCCGTCGGCGCGGTGTCGATGGTCTCGCGGGTGTTGGCTTCGCGGTACTTCGCGAGATAGGTTTCGAGCAGGTCGCGCTGGGCCTTGGCCTCACGCTCGAGGGCGCGGAGCTGTACGTCCTGGCCGTTGGTGGCCGTCGCCTGCTTCTTGAGCTGCTCGAGGCTCGCCGACAATTCCTGGACACGCCCACTGGCGGCACGCGCGTCGTTTTCGAGCGTGCGGGCGAGCTTGGCGGCCTCGTCGCGGATCTGGCTGTCGAGGTCGGCGAGCTGCGCCTTCAATTCCTTGATGCGCGGATGGTTGCCGAGCAACGTTGACGATTGCTCGGCCAGCTGCGCCCGCAACGCCACGCGTTGCTGGGAGGGCGTGCGCATCGATTCCGAATTCAGCACTTCCGACGATTCGATCGGCTTGCCGCTCTGGATCATCTCGCGGATCAGGCGCGCCTTGGCCTCGGCGTCGGCCTTGAGCGCGCGCGCATTGTTGAGCTGGGTGTTGACCTCGCCCATCTGCTGGTTCGACAGCGTCGTGTTGTTGGTGCCGACGAACAGGCTCGACTTGGAGCGGAAATCCTCGGCCTTCGCTTCGGCCTCGGAGACATTCCGTCGCAGCTCGTCGATCCTGCCGGCATACCACTGGCTGGCGTTTCGGGCCTGATCCTGGCGCGCATCCTGCTGGAGCACGAGATAGCCGTCGGCGATCGAATTGGCGACGCGCACGGCGAGATCGGGATCGGCAGACTGGAATTCGATGACGATGACGCGCGACTTGTCGACGGCGTAGGCCTGGAGGCGCTCGTAATAGGCGTCCAGCACCCGCTCTTCCGGCGTCATCGAGAACGGATCGCGGCCGATGCCGACCAGCGCCGCAAGCGACTTCAGCGGCGAAATGCCTTGCAGCACAGGATCAAACTCGGGCCGTTCCGCAAGCTTGTTCTTCTTGATGATCTCGCGCGCGAGATCGCGCGACAGCACGAGCTGCACCTGGCTGGTGACGGCTTCGGCGTCGAGCGCCTGCCGTTCCTCGGCGCGATCGCTGTTGGGGCGCAGAAACACGTTCTCGCGGCCGTCGATCAGGATGCGGGATTCAGACTTGTAGCGCGGCGTGATCAGATTGACGATCGCGACGGACGCGACGAGCGCCAGCACCGTCGGCACGATGATCCAGCCGCGCTTGCGCGCCAATGCCGCGCCGAGTGCGTGCAGGTCGATGTCGCCGGATTCGACTGGCGCCGGCCTCGGAGCAATGGGTGCGGGCTTCGCTTCAACCCGGGGCTCGAGTTCGGCCCGCTTGGCTGCGGCCTTCGAGACAGCCCGCTCGACCACCGCCTTGTCCTTGCCGGCACGCCAGAACGCTAAACGCATCGAACACTCCCGCAGGCGCAACGCCACGAACCTACCTCAACCAGGGCGATTACACTCCATTAAGGTTGCCGCTGGGTTAATCGTGGCGTGCCGCAGCTCGCGCGGGCACGCCCGTCACCGTTTGTTAACCACGAGGGCTCTTAATCCGTCTCGATATTTCGTGAGTTTGTTCGAGCATTCGCCGTCGAGCGCTGGTTTTGATCATGCCCCCCTCTCCCGACCAGCCGCTTCGTATCCTACACGCCGTGCGCGCTCCGGTCGGCGGCATTTTCCGCCACATCCTCGACGTCGCCAACGGCCAGGTCGATCGTGGCCATCATGTCGGCATCCTCGCCGACAGTCTCACCGGCGGTGAGCGCGCCGACAAGGCCCTTGCCGAGCTCGCACCGCGGCTGAAGCTTGGCGTGCACCGGATGGCGATCCGCCGCGAACCGTCGCCTGACGATGTTCTGGTCTGGTTCCGCTTGCGGCGCCTGATCGCCACGCTCAAGCCCGACGTCATGCATGGCCACGGCGCCAAGGCCGGCGCCTTCATCCGCATGCGGCGGCGATCCGACGACACCATCCGCATCTACACCCCGCATGGCGGCTCGCTGCATTATCCCCTCAACACCCTCAAGGGCGAGTTTTACGCGCGGCTCGAGCGTGCGCTGATGGACGCGACCGACCTGTTCCTGTTCGAAAGCGCGTTTGCCCGCGACACCTATCAACGCATCGTCGGCAAGCCGAAGGGCGTGGTGCATTGCGTCTTCAACGGCGTGACGCCGGAGGAATTCGAACCTGTCGTCATGGCCGACGACGCCACCGACCTCGCTTATGTCGGTGAGTTCAGGCACATCAAGGGCGCCGATCTGCTGGTCGAAGCGGTGGCGCGCCTGCACGAGGGCGGCAAGAAGGTCACGCTGACGCTCGGCGGCGACGGCGAGGAGACCGCGGCGCTGAAAGCGCAAGTCGAGAGGCTCGGCCTCTCCGGCGCCATCCGCTTCATCGGTCACGTCAAGGCACGCTACGGCTTCTCCAAGGGGCGGCTACTGGTCGTTCCCTCGCGTGGCGATTCCATGCCCTACGTCGTGATCGAGGCCGGCGCCGCCGGCATTCCGATGATTGCGTCCAAGATCGGCGGCATTCCCGAGATTTTCGGCGCGGAGAACCCGGCGCTGTTCGCGCCGAGCAACGCGGAAGCCATGGCCGAGGCGATTGCCGCTGCGCTCGACAATCCGCTGGGAACAGCGCAGCGCGCCTCGTCCCTTCGCGAGCGCATCTCGGCGCATTTCTCCCAGCAGGCGATGGTCGAGGGCGTGCTCGCGGGCTATCGCGACGCATTTACCAATCACTAACCATTCTTAAGACCCGCTTTAGAGAATCTTCCGATTTGTCCGATAATCCGAGGGCCAGGGGATGCTCGCCCGGGCAGCAAGGACGCGGCCCGCGGGTTTTTGGAATGGACGTGGACGCCCGTGGAACCGCTCAACGCACGCTCGATGCTCGATGCCGCGACCAGCGCCGCGGCGAAGCCGGCTGACCGGCCCTTTGTGGAGCGCCGCCAGCGGCTCTCGCCCGCCGCGCTCGACGTCGTCAACCAGAAGGTCGCCCGCGCCTATTCACCGATCGTGATCACCGGCTTCGTACGCCTCGCCGATTTCGCACTGCTGAGCCTCGTCGGCATCGTACTCTATCTCGGCTACGTGATGCCGCACGCCGGCTCTTTCAGCTGGATCTATCCCGCGCAGATCATCGCCGTCGCGGTGTCCGCCGTGGTCTGCTTCCAGGCCGCCGACATCTATCAGGTGCAGCTGTTCCGCGGTCAGCTCCGGCAGATGACGCGGATGATCTCGTCCTGGTCGTTCGTCTTCCTGCTGTTCACCGGCATCTCCTTCTTCGCCAAATTCGGCAGCGAAATATCGCGGCTGTGGCTTGCCGCCTTTTACGTCCTCGGGCTCGGCGCGCTCCTCTGCGAGCGTCTGGTGCTGCGCTCGCTGGTGCGCGCCTGGGGGCGCGAGGGCCGGCTCGACCGCCGCACCATCATCGTCGGCTCCGACCGCAACGGCGAGCAATTGGTCGAGGCGCTGAAGGAGCAGGAGGATTCCGACATCCACGTGCTCGGCGTATTCGACGACCGCAACGACAGCCGCGCGCTCGATACCTGTGCCGGCGCGCGCAAGCTCGGCAAGGTCGACGACATCGTCGAGTTCGCCCGCCGCACCCGCGTCGATCTCGTGCTGTTCGCTCTGCCGATCTCCGCCGAGACGCGCATCCTGGAGATGCTGAAGAAACTCTGGGTGCTGCCGGTGGACATCCGCCTCTCCGCACATACCAACAAGCTGCGCTTCCGCCCCCGCTCCTATTCCTATATCGGCGAGGTGCCGACGCTGGACGTGTTCGAGGCGCCGATCACCGACTGGGACCTGGTGATGAAATGGCTGTTCGACCGCGTCGTCGGCACCCTCGCGCTGCTCGTGGCCTTGCCGGTGATGGGATTGGTGGCGCTGGCCGTGAAGCTCGACAGCCCCGGCCCCGTGCTGTTCCGCCAAAAGCGCTTCGGCTTCAACAACGAGCGCATCGACGTCTACAAGTTCCGCTCGATGTACCATCATCAAGCCGATCCGACGGCCTCGAAGGTCGTGACCAAGAACGACTCGCGCGTCACCCGCGTCGGCCGCTTCATCCGCAAGACCAGCCTCGACGAGCTGCCGCAGCTCTTCAACGTGGTCTTCTCCGGCGATCTCTCTTTGGTCGGCCCGCGTCCACATGCGGTGCAGGGCAAGCTGCAAAGCCGCCTGTTCGACGAAGCCGTCGACGGCTATTTCGCCCGCCACCGGGTCAAGCCCGGCATCACCGGCTGGGCCCAGATCAACGGCTGGCGCGGCGAGATCGACAATGAAGAGAAGATCCAGAAACGCGTCGAGTTCGACCTCTATTACATCGAGAACTGGTCGGTGCTGTTCGATCTCGTCATTCTGCTGAAGACGCCGATCTCGCTGCTGACCAAAAACGAGAATGCGTATTGAGTTGTGGTCATGCCCCGCCTTGTGCGCAGTTGCGCACTGGGGCGGGGCATCCAGTACGCCGCGGCGCTGAGATTCAGCCGCGCTGCCGCGGAATACTGGATCGCCCGGTCAAGCCGGGCGATGACAGAGGTATTTGTGCGCGTAGCAGTTGCGTAAACGAATGAGCGTGTGATGGCGTATGCGGCAACAGCCGGGGAGATGAATGCAGCGGTTCGCGCTGCGCCCGGCGTGCTGGCCCTCCAGCGCGCGCTGGTATGGCTGGTCGGCGCCTCTGGCGCGATCGTCTTCATCGAGCCGAGCCCCTACGAGATCGTGACGCTGCTGGCCACCGTCACCTTCTTCGCCACCGGCCTGCGTCTGCGGCTCGCTTTGATGCCACTGGTGCTGATGCTGGTCCTGCTCAACATCGGCTACACCATCAGTGCGATCCCGTTGTTCGAGCAGTCCGAGGTCGTGAGCTGGATTGCGACCTCCTGGTACATGGCGGTGACAGTCGTGTTCTTCGCCATGGTCACGTCGGAGGACACCGCGGCCCGGCTCGACATGCTCCGCCGCGGGCTCGTTGTCGGCGCGATGGTCGCCTCGCTCTCGGCGGTCGCCGGCTACTTCCACCTTATTCCCGGCGGCGACGACCTCCTCACGCTGTACGGACGCGCGCGCGGCACCTTCAAGGACCCGAACGTGCTCGGGGCCTTCCTGATCCTGCCGGCGCTGTTCTCGCTGCAGAGCGTCGTCTCCGACAAGGCCGGCAAGGCGTTCCGCAACGTCATCGCCTTCGGCATCATGTCGCTGGCGATCCTGCTCGCGTTCTCCCGCGCCGCCTGGGGCGGGCTGGTGCTGACATCCGCCTTCATGCTGGCGCTGATGGTGCTGACCAGCCGGACCAACGCGCAGCGCTCGCGCATCATCGTCATGGCGATCCTGGCGGCGGTGCTGGGCCTCGCGCTGATCGCAGTGTTGATGTCGTTCGATTCCACCGCCGAGATGTTCAAGCAGCGCGCGAGCTTCGACCAGAGCTATGACGAAGGCAGGTTCGGCCGGTTCGGCCGGCACATCCTGGGAGCGGAGATGGCACTCGACCTGCCGTTCGGCATCGGCCCTCTGCAATTCCACCGCTTCTTTCCCGAGGACACCCACAACTCCTATCTCAACGCCTTCATGTCGGGCGGCTGGCTGTCCGGCATCTGCTATCCCGCGCTGGTCTTCACGACCGTCATCATGGGTGTCAGGCACATCTTCGTGCCTGTGCCCTGGCAGCGCGCTTATCTCGCGGTGTTCTCCGCCTTCGTCGGCACCGTCGGCGAAAGCTTCGTGATCGATACCGACCACTGGCGGCACTTCTGGATGATGCTGGGCGCGATGTGGGGCATGATCGCGGCGGCGCAGATCTACAAGTCTAGGGCTGGCGACGAAGTTTCTTCAGCTTGAGATCGGGGCGTTTCTCCGGCGGCGTGTCGAGCAGGCCCTTCAGCGCCGCGGTTGCCGCAAGCACACCCTTGTAGCCCTCATTGGCGAAGCGCAGCAGCAGACGCAATTCCTGGTCGGAATAGCCGCCAAGAACCTTCTCCATCGCCCGCTGCATCGGCACGTAGAACTGGCCCAGCCTTTCTATCGCCTCCGGCACGACGGCAATGAAAACCTTGCGACGATCGGCATCGTCGCGCTCACGACGCACCAGGCCTGCCTTTTCGAGTCGGTCGATCACCCCGGTGATGGCGCCGGTCGTGAGCCCCGTCACTTCGGCGAGCCGGCCGGCGGTGACGCGGCCTTCGAGATACAGGATGTCCATGCATTCGAGGTCGGAATTGGCAATTCCGGCAACGTTCGCA
The DNA here is from genome assembly GCF_055807555.1 of Bradyrhizobium sp. Ken64. NCBI lineage: Bacteria > Pseudomonadati > Pseudomonadota > Alphaproteobacteria > Hyphomicrobiales > Nitrobacteraceae > Bradyrhizobium > Bradyrhizobium sp. Ken64. Next base: position 323,889 of record NZ_JBVVPA010000003.1, read on the forward strand.
ACGGTCTGGCCATAGAGCACGCCCTGCGCGGACGACCTGCGCATCGCCTCCTCGAGCTCCTGCAGCAGCGCAGCGCGCGCCTTCGTCCTTGACAAGGCCGACCTCATCTCTTAGTCGATATATATCTTAGTCACTAAGATATTTAGCGACCATAATTCTCCTAGCACCACGGAAACGTCGGGAGCAAGCGATGTCCTATCGTCCCCGCAAGGCCCTGATCATCGGCGCCGGCATCGCCGGCCCCGTCGCGGCGATCCTGCTGCGCCGCGCCGGCATCGAGTCCGCGATCTACGAGGCCTGGCCCTATTCGAAAGGCATCGGCGGCGGCCTTCAGATCGCGCCGAACGGCATGCAGGTCATGGACGAGATCGGCCTTTCGAACGAGCTGATCAGCCGCGGCTCGATCGCGGAATCGTTCGACTTCTATTCGCAAGCCGGAGAGAGGCTCGGCTCGATCAACCGCGACATGGCGCGGCGCTTCGGCCAGCCCGCGGTCAATGTCTGCCGCGCCACGCTGAACGAGATGCTGATCGACAAGGCCTGGTGCGCATGCGTTTCGCTTTATTTCGAGAAGCGCCTGATCAAGATCGAGGATCGCGGCGACCAGCCGATCATCGCCTACTTCGCCGACGGCACCACGGCCGAAGGCGACTTCCTGATCGGCGCCGACGGCGTACACTCGGTCGCGCGCCGCCAGGTGGTGCCGGACGGGCCGCAGCCGTTCGACACCGGATTGATCGGCTTCGGCGGCTTCGTGCCGCACGCCGTCCTCGACTGCCGGCCCATCGGCCGGAACGTCGAGACCACGTTCGGGCAGAGCGGCTTCTTCGGCTACGGCTATTGCAGCCCCGATCCGGACGACGGCGTGATGTGGTGGAGCACGCAGCCGGCGCACGGCATGGACGCGGCGATGTTTCGCGCGCTCGACCATGCAACGCTGAAGCAGCATCTGCGCGGCTTCCACCGCGGCTGGCACGATCCGATCCCTGGCATCATCGAGGCAGCCGGGAACATCGTGGTCACCGACACGCTCGACGTCGCCACCCTGCCGACCTGGTCGCGCAAGCGCTCGCTGCTGATCGGCGATGCCGCCCATGCGACCAGCCCGCATGCCGGCCAGGGCGCCTCGCTCGCGCTGGAGGATGCGATGCGCCTCGCCCGGTTGATGCAGCAAGGCCAGGAGCTCGGCGCCACCTTCCAGGCCTTCGAGGCCGAGCGGCGCCCGCGCGCGGAAAAGATCGTCGCCATGGCCCGCCGCAACGGCAACAGCAAGCGCGAGTTCAGCGCCACCGGCGCGTGGATCCGCAATCAGATGATGAAATGGCTGCTGCCGCTCGGCGCAAAGGGCATGGATTTCATGTACGCGTACGATGCGCGGGCGGTGTAAGCGCATCAGGTCGAATCGTACTCGGCCTCGGCACGGGCGGCGCTAGAAGGACGCAGAGCGTCACCACATAGTCGATGTCGGCACGACGATTGATCAAGCCTCTGTAGCACTCTCTTGGTCTTCAAGCCTCTTGCGCAGCACCTTCATGAGGCGACCGGCGGTCCTGAGGTCTTCCATCGGCAGACCTTGCACGAGAGAGTTGATCCTGGGGTCATACAGGCGGATGGCAGCATCGTAAGTCTTCCGTCCCTTGTCCGTCAGCACCACAAGGTGGGCGCGACGGTGATGTGGATTGGGCTCAAACGTAACGAGCCCTTCCTGCGCCAAGTCATTGACGATGCGCTGAACGTTCTGGCGGTTCGCTCCGAGATCGCGGGCGAGCCACGCGACCGGCTGGGCGCGGTCCGCGGTTACGATCGCCCCCAGAATTTGCCAGCGGGCGCTGGTCAGACCGAGCGGAGCGACCAGTCGGTCTCCCCACGTCACGGTCAGGTTGTTGACCCTGAACAGATCGAGAATGAGGTCGGTCAAGACATCACCGGCCGGAGATCGCTTCGTAGCGCGCATATTGTCACCATGAATTTATTGACACCATCATGTCAATATGGTTCTTTGCATCATCAATATCGACACCATCATGTCACATTGAACAAGCTAGCCGTCCTCGGTCAAGGGAACCCAATTATGATCAGGGTGATTCATCCCATCGCTGGCGCCATCGCGCTTCTGACCATCTCGACGTTTTGGCTGTCGACCGCGCTCAGCGAGCTTTTCGCATCCCAAGCCGTCATCACCACCGTCAAGACGGCCATACCATGGGGCTTTCTTTTGCTGGTCCCGGCGCTGGCGGCGGCGGGCGGCATGGGCCTTACGCTGGCACGGGGTCGGCGAGCCGGCCTGGTCGGCGCGAAGATCAAGCGAATGCCGCTGATCGCCGGCAATGGCATCCTGGTCCTGGTCCCGGCCGCACTGTTCCTCGCACACAAGGCGAGCGCCGCCGAGCTCGATGCAGTCTTCAATGCAGTGCAGGCTGTCGAGCTTGCCGCAGGAGCTGTGAACATCACCTTGCTCGTGCTCAACACGCGAGACGGCTTGAGGATGAAAGGTCGGTTTCGCCGCCCGGGAGAGGCGAAGGTGACAGCTACTCCTCCACAGCGAACGTCAGCCCCGCGTTCTCGACCAGCCGCTTGATCAGCTTGTGCCGCATCGCCGCGCCCGGCGTCCAGAAGCCGGCTGCGACGTCGGTCGTGTCACGCAGCATGCAGATGGCGCATTCGGAGATCATCTTCGAGGTCGAGCCGTAGCCGGGATCGCGGTCGCCGGTGACGCCGGCGCGAACCATGCGGCCATCAGGTGCGATCGCGATATAGAGCAGATCGAATAGACCGTTCTCGCGCTCTTCCTTCGACGGCCCCTCGCCCGGCTTCGGTGCGTCGGGGCCGGTCTTGCCCGCATTGGCAGCCATCACGAGCTTGGCGTTGGCCTCCCCCTTCTCGCCGGGACCGGTCAGGACCATCTCGTCGTAGACGAAGTCCTGGCCGTAGGGAAATCCCATCAGCATGTTGGAGCGGTGAACGTTGCGCGTGTTGATCAGCGCCATCATGAACGGCGCCGTCCAGGATTGCAGGTCCTCCTCGAAGGCGGCCCTGTTGCCTTTCGGCTGCTTTGGGCCGCTGAAGCCGGGCGTCAGCGCAAAATGATCGTTGAGAATGGCGACAAGGCTGAGATCCTTCGCCACGGCGTCGAAGGTCGCCTTCGCGCTCGCGGCGGTGCCGCCCGAGAGCGTGCCGCGCATGTCGCGCACGCGGCCCTTCACCCGCGGGGCCGGCGCGCCGAAGACATTTTTGGCCTCTTCCTGGACGAAGAACGTACCGAGCTCGAACGGCACGGAATCATAGCCGCACGAAAACACGATCCGCGCGCCGCTCTCTTTTGCAGCCGCCTCGTACTTGTCGATCATCTGGCGCATCCAGATCGGCTCGCCGCAGAGATCGAAATAATCCGTGCCAGTGGCGACGCAGGCCGCGAGCAATTCCTCGCCGTAGAGCTGGTACGGCCCGACAGTGGTGATCACCGACATCGTCTGCTCCGCCATCGCCTTCAGCGAAGCAGCATCCGACGCATCCGCGACAATCAGCGCCGTATTCCCGGGCGCGCCGATCGCATCGCGCACCGATTTCAGCTTGCCGAGGCTGCGGCCTGCCATCGCCCATTTGAGCGAATGGTCGCTCTTGTAATGCTGGGTCAGGTATTCGGCGACGAGCTGGCCGGTAAAACCGGTCGCGCCATAGACGACGATGTCGAATTTCGCAGAGCTCATGGTCGGCCTTTGCTTTACTTCTTCGCGTAGCTCACGCCCATGCCGGCACGGACGTCACTTTGAATCCCATAGGGCGGGATCGGATAGCGCAGGCCGTTCTTCGCCAGCGCCTTCATGCCCAGAACCGCCTTGGCGAGATGTTCCGGCTTCAGGGCCATCAGCATCTCCTCGTCCGGCACGCCGCCATAGCGCCGTTCGGCATAGCATGGCAAGGACAGGCTGGGCTCGCCGCTCTTGAGCGCCCTGCCCCAGGAATCGGCGCAAGCGGTCTCGCCGACCACGCCCCATTCGAACTTCTTATAGCCGGTGTATTGCAGCCCGTTGATCAGGATGATCATCTGCCCCGGCGTCGCGTAGACGAGACAGATGTCCGGCGGATCGAGCCGGCCGCTCGACAGCGGACTGACCGCGAGCGCCTGATATTGCCCGAACGGAACCACGTCCAGCGCCTCCTGGCGCTTGCGTGCGTCCTCTGCCGTGCCGTGCCAGACCCCGACATAGTTTTCGCCGGCGAGCCATTTCTCGTCCTGCGGTGCAAGGCCGATCACCGCGCGGCATTGCGCGCCGACGAGATCGTCGGCCGTGATGCCGACGGTCCAGCCCAGACGCGCCGCCATGCTGACGATCTGGTCGGTGGTGTGGACCGCGTTCGGCCGCCGGATTTTCGGGATTGCCTCCATGTCCGCGGTGCGCGCGAACAGCTTCATGCCGATCACCGTGGTCTTCAGCCGCAGCAGGCCGTTGAGATCGGCGACGAGCCCGGCAAGATCGATGCTGTCTGCACTCTGCTGTTGCATGGCGTCCTCCCGGCCGGCAGTCGCGCGCCGGCGTTGTTATTGTTTCTTGAACGGTTCTAGTCCTTGGCCGGTCCCGGGAGCAACTCGCCAGTCCGGCCCATCAGGCGGTAGGCGACCAGCCCGATCCATTCGCGCATGGCGACCTCGGTTCGGCCGAGCCCGTCCGCGCCGACATTGGTGAACGAGAAGAGATCGTCACGCCCGCCCATTCGCCAGTCCACCGGATAGGCTTCGACCTCAAATCCCGCCTTGCGAAAGATCCCCATCGAACGCGGCATGTGAAAGGCCGAGGTGACCAGAAGCCAGCGTTCGCCCGGTTTGGGTGCCACCAATTGCCTGGTGAAGATGGCATTCTCGTAGGTGTTGCGGGAGTCCCGCTCGAGGGTCAGGCGCTGCTTCGCGATGCCCAGATTCTCCAGGATCGGCGCGGAGTAGTCGGCCTCGCGGGAGTCCGTCGAAACCAGGTTCGCGGTGCCCCCGGTGAAAACAACCCGCGTGTTCGGATAGCGGCGCGCGAGCTCGGCCGGCGCAAACAGGCGATCGGCCGCGTGCGCGACGATCGGCGTGCGGTGCGCCGCCGACAGATCGGTGTCGATCGAGCCGCCGAGCACGATGATGCCATCGGGCGCACCGCGCGACGGATCCCACGGCGGAAAACGCGACTCCAGCGGATAGAGCAAAAGGTTGCCGAGCGGCGAGAACGCGGCGAGTGCCAGCATGATCAGCGTGGCCGCGGCGAGCTTGCGACCGAATGCGGCAAAGCGCGTCGCCATCAGGACAACCGAGACGATCCCGAGCTCGATCATCAAGTTGATCGGCAGCACCGCGGCGCCGAGGGTCTTGGACAGGACAAAAAGCAGGGGAGCCTCGCTGGAATGATCGTGCCTGGTGCGCGCGGGCTTGACCCGCCCGTCGATCTTCAGAAAGCTTCTTGGAAGAGGATCGATTGCCTGGTCAAGCCCGGCCGTCGCTCATGGGAAGCTCAGAAACAACCGACCAGAGGCGGCCAATGACCCATCACCACCTGCATTCCAGCCCCGAGACCTGTCATTGGGGCTTCTTCGAGGCTGCGCTCAAGCCCGTTCTCACGATCGCGAGCGGTGACGAGGTCACGATCGACACCATCAGCGGCGGTCCGGACATGCTGCCCGACCCCAGCAAGTTTCACATCCCGCCCGAGATGCACGAGGTTCACGCCAGGAACGAGCGCATGCTGCCGGGCCATATCCTCACCGGCCCGATCGCGGTCGAGGGGGCCGAGCCCGGCGACGTGCTCGCGGTCGAGATCTTGGACGTCCAGCTCCGGCAGGATTGGGGCTGGAACATGATCAAGCCGCTGTCCGGCACGCTGCCCGACGATTTCCACGAGACGCGCATCCTGAACATCCCGCTCGACCGGTCGCGGATGGTCGCCCGCATGCCGTGGGGGCTCGACCTGCCGCTCAAGCCGTTCTTCGGCGTGATGGGAGTTTCGCCGCCTCCCGCCTGGGGCCGCATCTCCTCGCTGGTCCCGCGCGCCATGGGCGGCAATCTCGACAACAAGGAGCTTGGCGCGGGTGCGACGCTGTACCTGCCGGTGTTCGTCCCGGGCGCGCTGTTCTCCTGCGGCGACGGCCATGGCGTGCAGGGCGACGGCGAGGTCTGCGTCACCGCGATCGAGACCGCGCTCCAGGGCCGCTTTCGCCTGACGCTGCGCAAGGACCTCAGGCTCGACTATCCCCGCGGCGAGACGGCGACGCACTACATGACCATGGCGATGGACCCCGATCTCGACCAGTGCGTGGTGCGGGCGCTGCGCGACATGATCGTGCTGCTCGGCGAGAGGCGCAATTTGTCGCGCGAGGACGCCTATACGCTGTGCAGCCTGGCGGCCGATCTGCGGGTGACCCAGACCGTGAACGGCTCCAAGGGCATCCATTGCATGATCGAAAAGGCGATCGTGCACGGCTGAGGCGACCTGCCCAAGCCTGACCGGTCGAAGCCACGCCGCCTGCCTGCCGCGCGGCTTGTCCGGTCATGCCTAATTTCCCTCGCGATTCCAACGGGCTGAACAAGCGCCGCAGCATGCATTTGACTTCTGCCTCCAAACCTAAATAGAGTCTTAATCGTAACTTTTATGTACCTGCGTATGAGGCTAGCGTTTAGGCATGGCCACCGAAAAAGCCGAGACTGACCGCATTCCCGTAACCTTGGCGCTCTCGACCATCACCTATCTGGAGAAGCTGGTGAGACAGGGCACCCACGGCACCAGCGTTCCCGGCGTCGCACGTACCTTGATCGAGGAAGGTATCCGTCTCGCCATCAAGGACGGACTTTTGTCGATTCGCGACAATGGCAGGACGTGAGCGCGCGCCGAACGTGAGGCGGACGGATCTCGAGAGGCGGATGGCCGACATCTGCAACCTGGGACCGTTACACATGCCTGTTCTCTCACCCACCTGGACCGACGAACGCATCGAACTGCTGAGGCAGCACTTCGAGGCCGGCCTCTCCTGCCGCGAGATCGCCGCCGACATCGGCGTCAGCCGCAATGCCGTGATCGGCAAGCTGTCCCGCCTCAATCTGACGCGCGGCCGGACCATCGACGACCGCAAGGTTCAGGACAGGGGCTCCGCGCCTTCGCGCACGTCGCGGACGGTGCCGCGGCTGCAATACGAAATGCTCGCCACGATCTATGGCGAGACCGGTGCGCCGATGGTCGCCGGTCCGATCGACGACGCCAATCGCTGCTCGCTGCTGGAGCTTGCCGAGAACCGCTGCCGCTGGCCGATCTCGACGCCTGGCGCGGACGATTTCTGCTTCTGCGGCAACTCCGCACCCGACGGCCAGTCCTATTGCGCCGGCCACAGCCGCCTCGCCTACCGGCCGAACTCGCGCGCGCGCGTCATGCGCGGCTAGAGTGATAGCCTGGAGCCATGTCCTAGAGCCATGTCCCAAAACGAAAAACCTCCGGCAGGGCATTGCCGGAGGTTTCTGGAGGTTTAGCATCAAGTCAGAGCCGCAACTTTCGTCATCGGCTGGGAGTTATATAGCTTAGTAACTCAGGTAAGTAAATAAGTTTGAGCCAGATCGAATCGCATGGCTCGTCTTCGCTGCCCGCACGGGCTGCCGGATTTTCCGAACGCCCCTCTTGTAAAAAAGCCCCGGCGGTTTCCCGCCGGGGTTCTCTGATCGATCCGCGAGACCGATGTTAGAAGTTGCGCTGGGCGCGCAGCAGCATGCTGACCGAGTTCTGGTCCTTCAGCTCGTACACGGCCGCCGGTTTCGCAGCGGTGGCAATGCCCGGGCTCGCAATGGAGCCGGAGTACTTCTGGTCCAGACGCGACCAGCTCAGGTCGGCAGTGAACGCCAGGTTCTTGACCGGAGTCCACACGGTGTTGACACCGACGACCGCGAAGTTGAAGTCCGGATTACAGGTCGCACCCGCGAGCGCGATTGCAGCGAAGTTGCCGCAGATCAGGCCCTTGCCGGCAGTGCCGTACTTCAGCTGGGCATAGCCACCGTAGACGGCGCTCGCCCAGTTCGGGCTCCAGTTGTGGGTATAGCCACCACGCAAGCCCCAGGTCTTGACGGTATCGATGCCGGTACCGGCACCGAAGACACCGTCGGAAAGACCGGCGAAACCGGTGCTCTGATACGCGGTGTCGCTACCGCTGAACATGAAGAAGCTCTGCGGAAACAGGCTCTGGAAGTTGTAACGGGTCGCACCGTCGGTGTAGACGGCCTGCAGGTTGATGTTGTCGCCCGCGCCGGTCGGGATGTTCTTGATCGACAAAGCGCCCTGCACAGCCCAACCCCACTTGTCGGAGGGATGACCGGTAACTTCCGTGGCGCCGTAGTAGCCGGCATGGAGATCATGCGCGGCAACCGAGAGCTGGGCCAGACCCCAGGCCTGGTCGACGCGGACCTGACCGATGATGTCAGGAGAACGCGTGCCACCCCAGGAGTTGGCACCGTAGACGCCCGTCACGAACTGAGCGGCCGTACCCGAGGACACGTTCCAGAGGTTCGACTGACCGTTGTTCGCAGACGTCTCATCCTGCAACGCGACCGAAGCGGTGATGCCCTGGCCGAAGTCGGCCGTGTAGGCAACTTGGTTCACACCGTTGGTATGGTTGCTGCCGCCCGGAATGGTGTCGGGACCGCCAGCCGGATAGCTCTGCCACGGGGCGTCGAAGATCGAGACCGTGCGGCCGAACGTGAAGCCAGCGAACTGGATGAACGCATGGTAGAGGCCGAGCGAGGCGGCGCCGCCAGTCGCGAACGTCGAGGGATTGCTGCCGGTGACCGTCGCGGAATCGTAGGTGAAGACCGCGTCGGCGTAGGTTCGCACCACGCCATACTCGGTCGCTGTGCGGGTGTCGACGTTGAAGTCGAAACGAGCGCGGCCGGTATAGTAGTTGGTCAGACGGTTGTTCGAGCCCGCGTTCGCGCCTTGCTGGAAGTTATAGTCGCCTGCACCGCCGAGGATCGCGTCAGCGCGCAGATAGCCGCCCAGCTTGATGCAGGTATCGGTGCCCGGCATGTAGTAGAATCCAGCTCCATACAGGGAGCAGATCTTGACGTACTCGACCGCCTTGGCCTTGACCGGAAGATCGGCCGCCTGGGCTCCACTGACGGCGATCAGACCCGCCGCAGTGCCGAGCAAAAGGCTCTTCACCACTTTCATATTAAAACCTCCAAGTTGCTCATGTTACGAAGACCGGACCGTCAGGCCCCCCAGATCCCCGTCTTTCAAATCCGCTCGGCCGCTTTGCGCACACACCCGCTTTCGATGCGAGGGACGTGGGCGAACCAGCTGCAACGGGACGATCGAGTACCCCCCACCGTCACGACGCAATATGCCTGCGCCGTTCACTAATCAAAATACCTTATTTGATAAGCTTTGTGGTTTCACTAAACCTGTGCCCCGTGCGCAACACCCCGGCAAAGCGATTCCGTGAGCTGATCATCTTTGTAGTTTTAGTGACAAAATTACCCTGCTCTGCACTTGCGTCAGAGCAGGCTTGCGTGGACTATGGCTTGCACGACACCGGCCGCATACAAATCAGATCACGGGAGTGACGCTGTGTCAGCGACGAGGAAAGAAGGGGCGCGCCTCCGCACCATCGGCAATCTGGATATCATCAGGCGCTTCACCTGGGAGATATCGTCGATCAACATGTATCTGGAGGAGCTGCGTCAGTTCTGGGCGAGAACGCTCGGCATCAGCGGCCCGCAATGGCTGATCCTGATGGCGATCTCCGACCTCGACAAGGACGACGGCATTCCGGTGAACGTCGTCTCGAAACTGCTCCACGTCGACCCGTCGTTCGTCACCACCCAGTCCAAGCTGCTCGAGAAGAAGGGCCTGTTGCGCCGTCGTCCCTCGCCGACCGACGCACGGGTGGTGCGGCTGTCCCTGACCGAGAAGACGCAGAAGCACCTGGCGAGCCTCAACGAGCAGTACAAGACGATCAAGGAATTCGTCTTCCAGGAGTTCGACGAGAAAGAGCTGACGGAATTCACCACCAAGCTCGCGATGCTGAAGACCCGTCTCGAAAAGGCCTGCGTCCGCCTGACCCTCGACTTCTGAGGCGACGTCCTCAGGTGCGCCGCGCGGCGCCAAGCCGGGATTCGAGCCAATCGAAGATGTATTCATTGGCAAGGCTCGGATTGTCCGCATGGCCCTGCGCCGCGCCGGTTTCGGCCGCGGTGAATACCTTCAACATGACATCCGAACTGCCGAGCCGGGACGTCTGCACGATCTGACGCGCCCGATCGGCCTTGAGCCAGCCGTCCTCACCGAGCGTGATCAGCACCGGACAGTCGGCGCTGGAGGCCATCAGCGGAGCATGCGGCACCGGAACGATGGAGACGTCGCTCATCGCGAATCGGCTGGCAAAGAAGGCTCGCTCGTGCAGGTCCCACAGGCCGCCATCACAGACGGCGGCGGCGAGCCGCGGCTCCTGCAACACCGCGCGCGCCACGAAGGACGACCCCCAGCCATCGGCGACGATCGCGACGCGCTCGAAATCGACCTCGCTGCACGTCTCCAGATAGTCCATGACGCACGGAATTGCACTCTCGAGGTCCCGGCGCCGCAACAGCGCGTCGAGATAATCGTCGCGCTGGTCGCCGAACAGGTCCAGCGCCAGCAGCGAGAAGCCACGCTCGCGCGCATGCGGCGCAAGCTTGAACAGAAACTCTTCCTTGCGGTGGCCGGGCTCGCCGATGCAGATCACGGTCGGCGCTCGCACGCGTCCCGACGGCGCGGGCAGGAAATAGCCCTGCAATGAATGGCCGTCGAGCCAGGGTATCGTCATGATTTCGCCGGCCGGATCGCGCGCGGCGAGGAAGCGGCGGGCGCAATCCTGCATCGCGAGGACTGCGACCCAGCGGCGCTCGTCCGCCTGATCGAGCGGCATCGCCGCCGCGCTGTAGTAATTCATGGCGCGGAGCCAGTTGCGCTGCGCGGTCGCCCTGTGACCTTCCGCGAACGCGGCCTCGGCACGAAGCCGATTGGCCTGCGCCAGGTTCTTCCACTCGCGATGCCAGGACTGGTCGTCGCCCCGCTTCAGCTGCCGCGCGATCATCAGGCATTCCGCGATCGTGGCGCCGCCCTCCTGGGCCGCGGTCAGGAGCCGCGTGAACTCAGCGGAGATGTCCTCTCGCTCCGGGCAAAGGGTCCAGTCGTCGGAGAGGCATGCGGGTATCATCGGGAGCTACGCTCTGGTCATCACCTTACACATGACTGACTAAACTATTTTGGTTCCCTGACCAAGCAGCCGTGCGCCGAATGAGAGCCGTTCGACATCACCATCGCTTGAACGAATGTGTCGCATGCGTGACACTCCAATTCGTCATGAGTGGCCAACTCTGGCGGGAAACGCCGACCGCGAACTGGCAAGAGGTGGCACGCGAAATTGCCTGCGCACCTCTTGCCATGATGAGCATCATACCTATATCGGCGCGCGCTCGGCGGCCGCCTCAGCCGAGCCGCCAGCCGACCTCCTGCGTGAAACTTTCGTAGAAGGCGCGGTCGTAGGCCTGCTCCGGCGTGGCGCGCACGCGCTCGTCGAGGCGCTTTGCGTCCTCGCCCACGAGAATGCGCCATTGCTCCGCCTTGACCCCGTCGAGGATGATCCTGGCGGCCTGCGCCGCCGTCGTCGGCGCGTCCTCGAGGAAGCTGCGGGCGCGCTCGGTGAACGCCGCCTGGATGTCCTCGTCCGACATCTTGTCGGCATCCGGCACGCCGGCCGCCACCATGCGCTTGCGGGTCAGCGCGACCTCGTCGGCATTGAGCCGCTCCGAACCGTCGGCGCTCTGCACCTTGCGCGAATTGGAGACGATCGAGGTGCCGATATGGCCGGGCATCACCACCGAGCATTTGACGTGCGGCGCGTGCAGGCGGAGGTCGTTGATCAGCGCTTCGGTAAATCCCTTCACGGCGAACTTCGCCGAGCTGTAGGCGGTGTGGGACTGGTTCATGCCGATCGAGGCCCAGAAGCCGTTGACGCTCGCGGTGTTGACGATGTGGGCCTCGTCGGCTGCGACCAGCATCGGCAGGAAGGTGCGGACGCCGAGATAGACGCCACCCCAGCAGATGTTGAAGGTGCGCTCCCACTGCTCGCGCGTATTGGTGAACAGGCTGCCGCCGCCGCCGATGCCGGCGTTGTTGAACAGAAGATGGATCCGGTCGGTCTTCTGCTGCTCGGCGAGCTCGTCGCGGAATCGCTTCAGATGATCCTCGATCGAGACGTCGGCGACATGGGTCGTGACGCGCAGGCCCTGCGGCAGCTTCTCGACCTCGCACAGCCGCCTGGTCTCGGCCATCGCGCCTTCCGAGACGTCGCACATCGCGACATTGCAGCCCTCGGCGACGAGCTGCCGCGCGAGCTCACGTCCCATTCCCGTGCCGCCGCCGGTGATGACGGCGATCTTTCCTGCAAAATCCTTCATGGGACTTTCGGCCCCTCCCTTGTCGGTATGTTTCTTCACAGCTCGCGCCGCGCGCATCTGAGCGCGCGCAAAATGTAGCAGCGCCGCATCCGCAGGTAAAAGCGGATCGGCGCTGCCATGCTCATCAGGAATTTCGGGGCGTGGACTATTCGGCCGCCTCGACGCGCCGCCCGTTCAACGCGCCGAGCCCATCCAACGCCTTGCGGATCGCCGCCTGCTGCACGGGCGATGCCTCCGGCATCGGTGCGCGCGGATAAGTCCTGGGCAGGCCCTGCAGCGTCTGCGCATAGCGCGTGCAGGCCGGCAGATTGTCGGCGATGACGGCGTTCCACAGCGTCAGCAGCTTCTTGTGCAGGTCGAGCGCGCGCGGATGGTCACCCGCCTTCACCGCATTCCACAGCGCGACCGAGGCGTGCGGCGCCGCGGTCAGGATCGCGGCGATCGAGCCATGGGCCCCCAATGTGTAGGACGGATACATCAGGGCATCGACCGCGCTGTAGATCAGCTTGTCAGGCGCCATCATCATGAGGTCCGCGAACAGCTTCAGGTCCCCTGCGCTCTGCTTGACGCCGACCACCAGCGGCACCTCGGTCATGATCCGCGTCAGCAGCGCCGGCGACAGATACGACCACGGCACCACGTTGTAGATGATGATGGGCATGCCGGTCTCATCAGCCATGGCGCGGAAATGCGCGACCATCGCCTCGTCGTCCGGCTTGAACAGATAATGCACCGGCGTGACCTGGAGCGCGGCGACATTCATGTCGCGCACGAGCTTGCCGCGGCGGATCGCATCGCGCGTGGAATCGACGATGATGCCGGCGATCACGGGAATGCGCCCCTTCACCGCCGCGACCGTCGCTTCCATCAGGTCGCGATATTCCTCGTGATCCAGCGTGTGCCCCTCGCCGGTCGAGCCGCCGGCCGCGACGCCATGCGCGCCGGCGCCTATCATCCAGTCGACCTGGGGCGCCACAAGCGTGTAGTCGATCTCGCCATCCTTGCGGAACGGCGTCGTCATCGGCGGAATCACGCCGGTCGGTCGTGCCTTCATGGTCTGCCCTCGCGTTTCCATATCCCTTGTGGCGGCCCCACTCTTTTGGCGGGTGGCCACGTCCTTCCGAGCCTACCGGCTGCGCGCGGCCTGTGAAGCGCCCCCGGCGCGGCGCTGCCCCCGGAATTCGACATCCCTGCGACTCACCCCAGCCGGTTCCCCGTATTTGCCCGGCTTCGGTTTAGGGGCAATTTTTTCACAATCCGAATTGTCAAATGGAGTCCGGACGCTGGGTCGAGTCGGCCAGGCCAGCGTGTTGTTTGCGTCACAGGCTCTGGCACTCCGCTTGCATCCTCTTCGTGGTCAGAAACTACCGATGAGGTGACTGGAATGTTCGTGACCGTCGTTGCCGTGCTCTGCCGGCTGAGTGCAGCCAGCTCAGGCAGTTGCATCGAGGAAATCGTGACCGACAGCAACATGACGCCCGAGATGTCGATGATGCAGTGTGCGATCGGCGCACAGGCACCCCTGGCGAAATGGATGGGCGAGCATCCGATCTACCACGCCAACTGGCGGCTCGATCGCTACAAATGCGTTCCGGGTCACTACGAGATCAAGGGCCACGCCTAAGGCCCCGCAAGACTACGGATACCAAGACGACGAACCAAGACTAAAACGAGGAAACGCCCCGGAGGCCGCATGGTCTTTCCGCGCGGGCATCGACAGCGCCAGACCCCATTGCGGCGGCGCTCTTTGTGACAACGATCACATCTTCCTCTTAAGCCACCGCTCGCAGAATGATCGCACGCGCGTCCCCCTTCGGCTTCGGCATCAGTGCGGCCACCTTCATCTGCGTCAGCGCAATCGAAGCCGTCGCGCACAACACGGTGCTGAACCAAGCCGAGACGCTGTCGGAGAAGATCGTGAGGACGCTGGTGGACGAGACGACAAGGATGGTGGTGGGGTATTTGAGGTCGTATGCACCAAAGAAAAGATCAGTCATATAACGCTAATCGGAAGATGAATCCCGGCAGAGAAAGACACCCGCGGAGATGAGCACTTTCAGCAGATCGCTTCTTGGCTAAACACTCTCCCCGCCGCGCGAAGCACTGACTGACCGGTGGGATGGCTATGCGATGCCCTAGGTGATCGCGGTCTCACGGAGTGGCAAGAAAGAATAGAGATGCCCTGAGCATATCGCGCTATTATCGTATCGGCTTCGGCAACCAACCGTTTTTGCTGAGGGCATTCAAAGCCAACTCAATTTGCCGCGGAGAGAAACGGCGTTTTCTTTCATTCCAAGAGTACACCTTTTCGATGACCTCAGAAGCCGTCGAGGCAGCCTCCTGTTTCACAACCCAATAAATCGTGGCAAGTAGCTCCAAACCAAATGGACTTTCAAACCCGTCGACCAGCGCAGCAACACGATCAAACCGTTGTCGCGTTGTCCTGTCGTCAGCGAGGAATGCGGTCGCATCTTCAATGGCGCCGGGAACAAGCTCCAGTTGCTTATCAGGAGCATCACCACCGTCCGCATAGCCAACCAGCAAATGGCCTTCAACTGCGTTCAGAACATGCCTTAGATTTTCTGCGTAAGGACCGCGCGCGGCCTTAGTATAGCGCAGACGCAGAGGCTGTCCGGCCTCCTGCATAAAAAACATCAGCTTGTGCAGCTCTAATAATGTCACGAAGGGATCCAAAAGTCCCGCAAGATACCTATGCATCAGTACAACAAGGGCCGCTCGCCCGGCCGTCATGTTGGGCACGTCCTTCGACGAGACGATTCTTTGACCCTCGGGAGCACCACTCGGTTCGAAAACGATAACCTCAGTGTTTGGAATTGCTTGTAACGCTTTTTCGATCTTGGGACGGACATCTGCCCAATCTAGACCGCCAAGTCCGCTACCAAGCGGAGGCACAGCAATCGAATGAATATTTCGTTCGCGAATTTCTGTCGTCAACGCCTCCAATCCACTTTCGATATCTTCGATCCTGCTCCTGCTCCGCCAGTGCCGTTTCGTTGGAAAGTTGATGATGTACTTTGGCGAAAATTTTCCCGTCTCAGTGACGAACATCCGCCCTGGCTGGACTTCTCCACGGTTACACGCGGCCTCATAGAGCTGGAAATTCTTCGGATATGCCTTTTTAAACTGTAGAGCGATGCCTCGCCCCATGACCCCAACGCAATTGACAGTATTCACCAGCGCCTCGGCAGGGGCCGTTAGGATGTCGCCTGTCGTGAACCTTAACATTTCGGTGTCTCTTAGTAGTACCAGTCTGGCAGAATCACCACGGGTGGTCGGTGAGATGCGTTACGCATACTATTTGAGACGCGTTGCGCGATCGGTTGAGACAAAACGCCGATCCTCTCGATTAGGGACCATGGGAAGTATGTTTCAAGCAAGAACTCCGCCTGCTTGCCTTCTTTCACGGACGCCGGGACACTGCTTCCGGCCCATTGCCGCGCGGTAACAGCACTCCAGTCGATATCACTGAGCTTACTCAAATCGGCGCGGTCCTCAAAGTAGTGAGACCCGGCATTCGACAGCGCGAATGCCCATCGTGCGCTATTTCCGTTCGCCCAAGAAACGACATTGAGGAGGTCTGCTTCAAGATGAACGATTGGACCCTGCCCGCCCGCGTACGTCAACTCCGGGTGGTTCCCTTTGTGAATTAAGTACAGCATGACTGATCGCGGACAAAAGTAAAAAGGCACGCAAGCGCCCACCATCAATCCGGGACGAGAGGTGAGAGGAAGCGTCAATCTACGCTGCTTGATCCCGTTCATTCCGATATTCGTGCCGGCCAAACCGGATGCTATGACATTCGCGTGGCAAAGAATCTGGCCGCTGCTCAAAATACTGGGCAGTCGATCCTCATGCAGAATGTGATAGATTTTTGGTTGAGGGGGCACGGTCATATCTGATGGACGTCCAGTGCCTACCTGGTGCCTACATGATCCTTCGACCCGTCAGACGCCAAGCGGGGCTACATATGAGGCACCGATACTATTGAGAAAAATGGTCGGAGCGAGAGGATTTGAACCTCCGACCCCTAGTCTCCCAGACTAGTGCGCTAACCGGGCTGCGCCACGCTCCGAACGTCGTTCCATTAGCTAGGATCGCCGGTTTGCGCAAGGCGAGGTCACACCATTTTGGTGTCACCGTTGAAAGGCACCGGAACTGCCCCAAAGCCGAGGAGATGCGGTGTCAGGCGTCCTTCAGCGCCTGATCCAGCATCTCGCGGCAGGCGATCAGTTCGGCGAGCACCCGTCCGAGGCGCTCCCGGTCGATGGCGCTGGGGCCGGCGGGCGCGGGGGTGCCGCCCTTGCGGAAGGTGGTGAGGATTTCCTCGTCGTCGGTCTCGGAGAAGCGGAAGTCGATGCCCTCCTCCTCCTCGCCCTGGTAGTCGTCATCGTCGCTGTCGCGGGCGCCGCGGACGCCGGTCTCCTCCTCGGGCTCCATCAGGCTCGCACCGACGGCGTCCTCGATGGCGCCGAACGAGACCGCGGCCGCGCTGTCGGCGAGGCCCTGCACTGATTTGACGCCGTGTTCTTTCAGGATCCGCTGCACCCCGCGGATGGTGTAGCCCTCCCCATAGAGCAGACGGCGGATGCCCTTGAGCAGGTCGACGTCGTCCGGGCGGTAATAGCGGCGGCCGCCGCTGCGCTTCATCGGCTTGATCTGGGAGAATCGCGTCTCCCAGAACCGCAGCACGTGCTGCGGAATGTCGAGTTCCTGCGCTACTTCGCTGATGGTTCGGAACGCATCCGGCGCCTTGTCCAAATGCCAAATCCTTATCCGGAGGGCGGATTACGCCTCGGGTTGCGCCTTGCTGGCGTCGCCATTGGTGCGGTGCTGGCCGTTGATCCGCTGCTTCAGGATCGCGGACGGCTTGAACACCATGACCCGGCGCGGCGAGATCGGCACCTCGGTGCCGGTCTTGGGATTGCGACCGATGCGCTGACCCTTCTTGCGGACCATGAAGGAGCCGAACGAGGACAGTTTCACCGTCTCGCCTTTCTCAAGGCAATCGGTGATCTCCTTCAGCACGAGTTCCACGAAGGCGGACGATTCCGTGCGCGATAGCCCCACCTTCTGGTAGACGGCCTCGCACAGATCGACACGCGTTACGGTTTTACTTTGATCGGTCATCGCCCTGCCCCACATCACGGCGAACAATTGTTGTCTGAAATTATGAGCTTACGATACGGCGGTCAACAGCGCTCATCAATGCAGGCGCATCGATAATCCGATCTGATTCGGGCAAAATTTTATCGACTGTGGCTTACCAGCGCACCAGCGCGGAGCCCCAGGTGAAGCCGCCGCCCATGGCTTCGAGCAGAACCAGGTCACCACGCTTGATGCGGCCGTCCTTGCGCGCCACCGACAGCGCCAGCGGGATCGAGGCCGCCGAGGTGTTGCCGTGACGGTCCACCGTCAGCACCACCTTCTCCGGCGCGATATGGAGCTTGTGCGCGGACGCGTCGATGATTCGCTTGTTGGCCTGGTGCGGCACGAACCAGTCGATGCTGTCGGCATTGAGCCCGGTCGCCTTGAAGGCGTCGACGATCACGTCGGTGATCATGCCGACCGCGTGCTTGAAGACCTCGCGGCCCTCCATGCGCAGATGGCCGACGGTCTGGGTCGAGGACGGGCCGCCGTCGACGAACAGCTTCGCCTTGTGGCGGCCGTCCGAGCGCAGATGCGTGGTCACGATCCCGCGGTCGGTTGCGGCATTGCCCGGCTGCTCCTGCGCCTCCAGCACCACGGCGCCGGCGCCGTCGCCGAACAGCACGCAGGTGCCGCGATCGGTCCAGTCGAGGATGCGCGAGAAGGTTTCCGCGCCGATCACCAGCGCGCGCTTGAAGGCGCCCGTGCGCAGGAAATTATCGGCGGTGGCGAGCCCGAACACGAACCCCGAGCACACCGCCTGAAGGTCGAAGGCGGCGCCATGGTTGATGCCGAGCCCGTGCTGCACGGCGACCGCGCTCGCGGGGAAGGTGTTGTCCGGGGTCGAGGTCGCGAGCACGATCAGGTCGATCGACTGCGCGTCCACGCCGGCATCGGCGAGCGCAGCCTGCGCCGCCTTGAGCGCCAGATGCGATGTGAACTCGCCCTCGGCCGCGATGTGCCGCTCGCGAATGCCGGTGCGCTGCACGATCCACTCATCGGACGTGTCAATGCGCGCCGCCAGTTGGGCGTTGGTCACCACCTGCTCCGGCAAATAAGAGCCGCAGCCCAGCACGACCGAACGAATTTGAGTCACGAAACAGCCTCCTGCGCGGCCTGCACGGAACTGAGTGCACCACCTTCGCGATTGAGCATCTGATTGATCTTGTTGAGGAGATCGAATTTGACCATCTCATAGCCAACATCGATCGCATAGGCAAAGCCTTCGGCAGCGATTCCGCCATGGCTCTTGACCACGATTCCGTTCAACCCCAGCAACACGCCGCCGTTGGATTTGTTCGGATCCATCTTGTTGCGCAGGGCCTGGAAGGCGTTGCGCGCAAAGAGATAGCCGAGCTTTGAGAGCCAGCTCCGCTTCATCTCGTCCCGGAGCAATTCCGCCATCTGCCGTGCGGTTCCCTCCGCGGCCTTCAGCGCGATGTTGCCGCTGTAGCCCTCGGTGACGATGACGTCCGCCACCCCCTTGCCGATGCCGTCGCCCTCCACGAACCCGAGATAGTCGAGCTCGGGCAGGTTCCTGGCGCGCAGGATTTCGCCGGCCTCGCGAATCTCCTCGTGCCCCTTGATCTCCTCGACCCCGATATTGAGCAGGCCGACCGTGGGACGCTTCTTGTTGAACAGCACGCTGGCCATCGCTGCGCCCATGATGGCGAGCGACACCAGATGATGCGTATCGCCGCCGATGCTGGCGCCGAGGTCGAGGACGACGGAATCGCCGCGCCTGGTCGGCCACATGCCGGCAATGGCCGGACGGTCGACGCCCGGCAGCGTGCGCAGGTGGAAGCGCGACATCGCCATCAGCGCGCCGGTATTCCCGGCGGAGACCGCAACATCCGCCTCGCCCTTTTTCACCGCATCGATGGCAAGCCACATGGAGGAGGTCCTGCGGCCGCGCCGCAGCGCCTGGCTCGGCTTGTCCTCCCCGCTGACCGCGACATCGGTATGGACGATCTTCGAGGCCGCCTTCAGCGCGGGGTGGCGGTCGAGCTCGGGCTCGATCTTGGCGCGGTCCCCGATCAGCAGGAATTCGATCTCGCGATGCCTAGCGAGCGAGATGGCGGCGCCTGGAATGACCACGGCGGCGCCGGCGTCGCCCCCCATGGCGTCAAGCGCGATGCGAACCTTGCTTGGCATAAAAGTCCTGGAAACCTGGTCTGGTGCGGTCTTGAACGAGCGGGGCCGCAAATGGGTTCGCCACGAACATGGCGGTCGGTCAAGCGCCACGCCGCACCCGGACCGGGGCGCGACAATAGCGTTTTGTTATCCCGAAACAACCTCTTGCCCCCAGCCTTTTGCATTCGGGAGCATCGGGCCGCGGACGGACTAATTCACGAGAAACACATCAAAATCAAACAGATAATTCGAACTTTCAAACCACCACCGCAAACACCTCGCGCCCCGTAGCAAAGCGGTCCTCCGGGTAGGACGGCAGCTATTGGTCTTTCTTCTTGTCCTGGAGTGCCTTCAGGACCGCAAAGGGATGGTCCTCCGGATCGGGGGCGGTGACCTCGGGCTCAAACACGACCCCCGGCTTCCGCGGATAGGGGTCGACCGCCAGGAACAGGGCGTCGGTGGCGAGCCGGCCGAGGTCGATAATGCCATTGACGATCGCCTCCGGCGGGTCGGCGACCTGCTCCTGATCGTCGTGCCCCTCCTCCATCAGCTCGGCCAGGCGGCGGACCTCGGCCTCGGGGGCAAATATCAGGTCCACCTCCTCGTCGATGTCGCTCTCCATCGGGTCAAGCGTGACCACACAGGTCTGGCCGATCCGGGCGCGGACGTGCCCCGTGACCTGGATCCGGTTGCCGCTTTTCGGCACGACATCGAAATCGGCCTGGACCGAGACAACCTCGCGCAAGCCTGCCGTCTCAGCCATGGCCTGCCGCTCGGCGGCCGAGGCCTCGAGCTTGCGATGCAGGCCGGTATCCGGGATCTGTGCAACGATGACGGGCACCCGCCAGGGATCGGGCCCGGATGCTGGTATCGGTCGGGTCATGGCGTGACATCCTCAGGAAGCGCTGGAGGAAACTTGAAGGACGCGGCCAACAATGCGGCCTCGCCGGTCCGGGCGAGGTCGGCCTCGGCGGCCCTGGCATAGGCCGCGAGCCGCTGCGCCTGGTCCATGCCGGCCCCGTTCAAGATATTCTTGCAGATCGCCGATGCCAGCGCCTCGCCGCTGCCGTCCATACCCTGATCGTAGGCTTGGACCCGCCCGTAAAAGGCCTCGCCGAAGGCCCGCATCCGCTTCGGCACGGTCTGGTCCCCTATCCCCATCTCGCGCAGATTGTCGTCCATGTCCTCGCAGAAGCGGTCGAACAGCGCCTGCGACAGCTCGGTGGCGCTCTGGACCGTGCGCAGGCGGCGCAGCAGCAGCCAGAGGTGAAGCAGCAACAGATCGAAACGCCCGTTAACGGTATCCGGCACGCCCAAGTCGCGGTAAAATATGGGTTCTCGCGCCTGCGTCACGATCATGCCATAGATGGCTTCAATGGTGCCCGGCGAGGCTAGGCGGGGTTTCCTGAAGTGATTGAACGGCCAAAGCATTGTGGTTTCCGCAAGCGGGCGCGCGCGTGTTGCATTCAGAGCCTCCGCCCGGTACTTCAGCGCCTCGCGCGACGCAAGGGGACGGAATCAGTTCCGCTATGACGATAACGAACCAGACCAGCCTGCGTGCAGACAAGCGGCGCGGCCTTCATGCACGTTGGCGCGGTTTGCGCCTGTTCGCGGCCGCGGCCCTGGTTGGCGCTGCGCTTGCGGGCTGTACCGGCGAGCAGTTCCAGAAGGGTTATATCCTGCCGCCCGGCGCGCTGGAGCAGATTCCGATCGGCGCGAGCCAGGACCAGGTGCTGATCGTGATGGGCACCCCCTCCACCGTGGCAACCCTGGACGGCGAAGTGTTCTATTACATCTCGCAGCGCTCGGAGCGCATGGTCGCCTTCATGAACCAGAAGGTGGTCGATCAGCGCGTCATCGCGGTCTATTTCGACAAGAACCGGCGCGTGCGCCGCCTTGCGAATTACGGCCTGCAGGACGGCAAGATCTTCGACTTCATCAGCCGGACCACGCCGACGTCGGGCCAGGAGATGAGCTACCTCGCGCCGATCTTCAAGCTGCTCAGCTTTAACTGAGCCTTCAGCCTGCGGCTTCGTGCGGCTTGCCGTTGCGCGTCCTGTTCCATACGCTCTCTGCAAAACAAGATGCAGGGAGTGGATTCGTGCCCAATAAATTGCTGTCCCGCCGTCGCGTGCTCACCGGTGCTGCCGCTATCTCAGCCGCAGCGATCCTGCCGCGATCGAGTCTGGCGGACTGGAAGCCCACCGAAAACGTCCGCCTCGTCGTGCCGGCGGCCGCCGGCGGTTCGACCGATGTAATGGGTCGGCTTCTGGCCGCGCATCTGCAGACCGCCTGGGGCCAATCGGCCGTGGTGGAAAACCGCTCCGGCGGCGGCGGCACGATCGGCACGGCCGAGGTGGTCCGCGCCAAGCCGGACGGCCACACCATCCTGATCGGCAATCCCGGTCCGAACGCGATCGCCTACAGCATTTTCAAGAACCTCACCTACAAGCCGGACCAGCTCCAACCGGTCTCCAACATGATCCGGATCCCGAACATCGTCTCGGCGCATCCCAAGACCGGCATCAAGTCGATCGCCGAGCTGGTCGCCTATCTCAAGGCCAATCCGGACAAGCTCAGCTACGCCTCCTCCGGCGTCGGCCAGAGCCCTCACCTCACCGGCGCCTGGTTCCTGCAGCTCACCGGCCTGAAGATGACGCACATCCCGTTCCGCGGCGCCGGTCCCGCGCTCCAGGCGGCGCTCGCCGGCGACATCCAGATCCTGTTCGACAATCTCTATCCGAGCCTTCCCCAGGTGCAGAACGGCACCCTCACCGGCCTCTGCGTCACCACGACGGAGCGCAGCGACCTGGCGCCGAACCTGCCGACCATGCGTGAGAGCGCGCCGGAGCTTGCGGCTTTCGACGTGTCATCCTGGTTTTCCGTGTTCCTGCCGAAAGGCGTCTCACCCGAGGTGCTCAACGCGCTCAATCTCCAGGTCAAGGCGATGCTCGAGCGCGACGACATCAAGAAGAACATCACCGCCATGGGCGCCCGCGCCGACTACGGCACGCCCGACCAGTTTGCCGCCTTCGTGGACGCCGAGACGAAGAAGTTCGCCGGCATCATCCAGAAGGAAGGGCTGCAGATGGACGTGCAGTAGCCTTCGCATCCGCGGAGGCGGCCCAACATGCATCGCCGCGACGCGCTTTCGGGTTGAGCGCGTGGCGACACATCGGTTGCTATGCAAGCTCGGCCGACGGCTGTCCTACCAAAGCAGCAATCGCCGAAATCGAGTCCAGGCGCGTCAAATCGAAGCCGATGTCGGAGAAATTGATCCCGTGGTCGGTCTCAATGCTCATGATCAGCTCGACCGCGTCGAGCGAATCGAGGCGGCCGCTGGTGAACAACAGATCATCGTCACCAAGCGGCGCGCTGTCGCCCTTCATCAGCAGCCGCTGCACGATGTAGCGTCGCATCTGCGATCTGACTTCAGGGCCGGCTTTCGTGGTCATGTCGAGACTCCCAGGAGATAGAACAGGAATTCGGCGCGTTGCCCGAGCGAATGCTCGCGGTCGAGCGGCGCATCGAAGACGTGAATGAGACAAAAGAAGCTCGACACCCACACGCAAGGCAGCAAGCGGCCACGCAGCCATCCTTGCGGCGCCCGTGGGGCGCGGCGCATCTGCGAGAGCCCGACGCTGATGGCAAGGACAAACGTGTAGAACGCGTGCGATTGCTGACCGACCACGGCCCGCCAAAGGCCCATTTCGCCGACGAAATGAATATCGCGGATGAAGTGAAACAGCAGGTTGCCGACACAAGCCGCGGCAAAGGTGGCGAAGAACATGCGAAGGCGGCGATGGCTGCGGAGGCAGCGAACAAAGGTCGGGTAGAAGAAATGATCGACGAGCAGTTCCTTGTAATAGAAGTAGTAGCGGTTCCAGAATTCCGCGAGCGTCGTTGACTCCAGAGGCCGGTAGGTGTTGCGCAGCAGGCGAAAGCCGGCAAGCCGCGCCGTGGCAATGATGACGCCGCCGAACACCGTCATGCTCAGCAGGTCCTCGGCGAAGAAGCTGACGAGGCTCGCCCATCCGACGAAACGCGACCAGGGATGGCCCGCGAGATATTGCAGCAGGTTGTCGTCGAACATTGGAAGCTGCAAACGCGCGTGGACCAGCTCGACGAGACAGATCCTGACGATGGCGAGCACAAGGATCCAGACCGCAAGCTTGACGCCCTTGAGCTGCGTTTCAGCAAGCTCCTCGGGTGTCTTGGCCTCGAAGCGGTCGAGATAAGACAGCCCCTTCCCGAACGGCGTCAGCGACGATCCCCAGAATGGGTGGAAAACGCTCAGATGCCGCCACACCGGAGATCGCTTCCTGCCCGCATCGGCCAGACCATAGGCAAGGAACCACAAATAGGGTTGGACCGTCATCAGGAACGACCACAGTAAGACGCGCGGCAGGCCGGCCATCACCGTGGCCTGCGTCAGCGCGACGAGTGCCAGGAACGCCAGCAACAGGCTGAGCGTCGGGCGCCGGAAAACGATCGTCCCTGCTCCTTGCATGATCAGCAGGCCCGCGAACAGCGCAACCACGACGACCAGCATTGCCGCTTCCAGCAGCGGCTGATGGATCCGGTCGCCGACGCCTTCGTCGACCGCCAGCCGTTCGAGAAAACCGCGGTCGATCAGGAACCCGCTGCGATAGAGCAGCAGCAAGGTTGCGAGCAGGATCAGGACGCGCCGGTACCGGCCGGCATAGGCGCATATCAGCGCGAGTCCCGCCGCTGTAAAATCGATACCTATCTGCCGAAACAGAACTGCGAGCAATCCGACCGCGCAGCAGAGCAGCACGCGGCCACCGATGTCCTGGACCCCCGCCACGAGCCTCGGGTCCTGATCGATCCTGGGGATCAACCGCCACGACGGCTTCTCAAGAGGACCCGATGGCGCGTAGCCGTAGGACTGGCTTTCAACACTCATCGGACAACGCGCGCGATCACGACGAGCTGTTGCATCTACGAGGCCCTTGCAACAGCTTCGCCAAGCAGCGACGCCACCGAGCGGCGGTCCGCCTTGCCATTGGGATTGATGGGAATGTCTTCCATCCAGATGAACCGGCCCGGCACCATGTAGGCGGGAAGGTGCGCCGCGCAGTGCAGGCGCAGATCGGTCTCTGCCATTCTCGCACCCGAATACGCGGCCAGCAGCCGACTGGCACCACTGGCGTCGTGCTGCACCACGGCAAGCGCACGGGTTATTCCCCTGCACGCCATCAGTGCGTGGTCGATCTCCTCCAGCTCGACCCGATACCCCCGAAGCTTGACCTGATTATCCGCGCGACCGCGAAAACGCAGGACGCCAGTTTCAAGGTCGGCCTCCACGAGGTCGCCGCTCCGATAGAGGATCGACCGATAGCCGTCGATCAGAGGATCCTGACAGAAACGGCGGGCCGTCTCTTGCGGGTTGTTGATGTAGCCGAGCCCTACCCCAGGGCCTCCCAGCCACAACTCGCCGGCGGTGCCCGCGGGCACCGGCTTCATCTCTTCATCCAGGATCCGGTAGCTGAAATTGGGGTTGAGCCGCCCCAGGGGGGCCAATCCGTCCTTGGTCTCAAAAACGGATTCGACGATCTCGAAACCGCTACAAATGCAGCTCGTCTCGGTCGGACCGTAGCAATTGATCAGCTTCGCCTTGCCAGCAAACGCGTCGTGGAAGCGGCGAAGCCGGGCCAGCGGAAACCCCTCACCGCCGAACATGAACCGGCTGATGCTCGGCAGCCAATCCGGGCTCAGAAGATGCATGGAGTCCAGGAACATGAAGAGGGTCGGCACGGCGAAGAAGAATGTGCACTGATGCTTGGTGATCTCCGACACCAGCTCTGCGGGGGGCCGCCCCTTCAGCGCGTCCAGCGCGACAACCGCCGCTCCGTTCAGCAAGCCGGCATAGATGTCAAAGACCGAATTGTCGAAATAGATCGGGTTGACATTCGTCAGCCGGTCACCGGGTCCAATTCCAAGATCGTTCTTCGCCCAGGCGATCAGGTGAAGCACCCCTTGATGGGGGATGACCACCCCCTTCGGTTCGCCAGTCGATCCCGAGGTGAACATGACATAGGCCGGATCGGCCCCGGTGATCAGGGATGTCAGCTGTAAATTGTCATCTTCAAACTGCGACGCGGCATGATGCAAGGCAGCTCGGGCACTCGCATCGCCGATCAATGTCCGCGGTCCAGATCCATCGCGCACGCTGACGATCAGCGCGGGCCGGCATCGCTCCAGCATCAGCCAGGCACGTTCGTCGGGAGCCGCAGGATCGAGGAACGCATAGGGTGCTCCGATCTTGATGCAGGCGATCGCGAGCGCATAGGCCTCGACGATTTTCGGCAATTCGAGGCACACCACGGCGCCCTTGTTGACGCCCCGCGATGCCAACCAGCGCGCCAACCGGTTTGCCAACCGGTTGAGCTCCGAAAAGGCAAACCTGTCGCCTTCGCAGAACAGAGCGACAGCGTCCGGCGAGGACGCAACGGCCTCTTCGAAACGCAGCGCCAGATTATGGGCGGTCATACCGACGCCTCGATCATTTCATTGTCGCCGGGATCGCCCGGCGCGCTCGACGAGGCCTGCACGATCTCGGCAAAATCTCGCTGGTTGAGCGCGATCACGGCCGCGGGCAATTTCGCCTCCGGAACCTGGGCCTGCAACATGTCCCCGAGCTCCATGCCGAGATGCTGAAGGAACGCGGCGGCCATCGGATCGGTCGCCAGCGGCCTGCCCTCACTTGCCCCGTGCTTCATGTCCGGCACGAGGCTGCTGTTCTCGCTGCCAGCTGAAGCAGCTTCGGGATCGACACGCAGCACCACGTCATAGCGATAGCGGGTCAGCTCGTAGCTTGATCCGCGCTTGAGCAGGATTTCCGCACCCGATATCCGCGGGATGGATCCGGAAATGCCGTGAAAATAGCGGGGGTCGATCACCAACTCGCGCTCCTGGGCGATCGACAGGAAGATCTTTCGCGCGAGCCCGGCATCCCTGGCTCCCGAAACTTTCGCGGATTGAACTTCGCGATGGAAGACCGGCAGGAGCTCGAGGTTACGAACGTCGCCGACGAAGATGTGCCCCCCAGGAGCTACCAGGCATGCGGCATGCTCCAAGACTGTGTGCAGGTATTCGATGCCGGGAAAGTATTGCACGACCGAATTGAGCACCACTGCATCGAACGAATTCAGCGGCAAGCCGCTCAAATCGGCGGCTTCCCGCTCTAGAAATTCGACATGCCGAAGCTCGGGCTCCGACTGCGCGAACGCACGCAGCCGCTGAACGGCTACCGGCGAGAGGTCGGTCCCGCAATATACCTCGCAGCCAGGCGCGAGCTTTTCGACAAGCAAGCCGACGCCGCATCCGATCTCCAATACCCGCCTTGCACCAAGAGCACGAATTTGCAGGACCGTATGATCCAGCCAATCGACCATGTCGGGTTCGGGAATGGGCCTGTTGGTGAAGTTGCTGGTCCAACCGACGAATGACGGCACAACACCGTCGGCGTCACGGCGATACGCTTGATCGAAAGCCCGACGCCATTGCGCAACTCTGCGATCCGTCTCGGCCTGGAGACGCTTCGCCTTGCCGGCGCTCAGACGATCGGGGGCAATTGCGACGAAAGCGACCTCGGACTGACCACCGTGGCCAGGCTCGGCGCTGAAGAAAGCATCCGCCACGCCCGGATGCGCCATCAATGCCCGCTCAATCTCGTTCACAGGCCGTGCAGGCAACGGAAACCTCCCTCGTGCGGGCGGCAAGCAGCGAACCCCTGAACATATCGAGAGGCCGCCTCGCGCGGAGCATCCCGACGCGTGCTGCGGAACTCGCTAAAACGCCGCCGACAATCTCGCGTATTTCTAGAGCTCGGCCGGTTAAGCAACCCTAAATGCGCGCACGCCTAGGATGCACATTTCCGCGCCGCTTACGCCCTCGGCATCGATGGATCGCTCTGATGATCGGATTGTTGCAGTTTCACGTCCCGCCGGGCGGGTTTCATGTTCAGATGATGCACCGCCCCCTGGCACCACGCACGCAAAGAAAGACCCCGCAGGCCTGCGCCGCGGGGTCTTCGTTCAGCAACGTCTACCTCAGTGCGCCAGGATCGCCAGCAGCAGCAAGGCCACGATGTTGGTGATCTTGATCATCGGGTTCACCGCCGGGCCGGCCGTGTCCTTGTAAGGATCGCCGACGGTGTCACCGGTGACGGCCGCCTTGTGCGCGTCACTGCCCTTGCCGCCGAAATGACCGTCTTCGATGTACTTCTTGGCGTTGTCCCAGGCGCCGCCGCCCGAGGTCATGGAGATCGCGACGAACAGGCCCGTCACGATCACGCCGAGCAGCATCGCGCCGACGGCCGAGAACGCCGCCGACTTGCCGGCCGCCCCGCCCCCCGCGATTGCATAGATCACGAAGTAGACGAAGATCGGTGACAGCACCGGAAGCAGCGAGGGGATGATCATTTCCTTGATCGCCGCCTTCGTCAAAAGATCGACTGCCTTACCGTAATCCGGCTTGTCGGTGCCTTGCATGATGCCCGGCTTCTCGCGGAATTGTCGGCGGACCTCCTCGACGATCGCGCTCGCCGCGCGGCCCACGGCGGTCATGCCCATCGCGCCGAACAGGTAGGGCAAGAGACCGCCGAACAACAGGCCCACCACGACGTAGGGGTTGTTGAGCGAGAAGTCCGGTTTGACGCCGGCGAAGTAGGCGTGGTGCGCGGAGTCCGCAATGAAGAACTTGAGATCCTCGTTGTAGGCCGCGAACAGCACCAGGGCGCCGAGACCGGCGGAGCCGATCGCGTAGCCCTTGGTCACCGCCTTGGTGGTGTTGCCGACCGCATCGAGCGCGTCGGTCGACTTGCGAACCTCCTTCGGCAGGCCGGCCATCTCGGCAATGCCGCCGGCGTTGTCGGTCACCGGACCGAACGCGTCGAGCGCGACGACCATCCCGGCGAGCGCCAGCATCGTGGCGGTCGCGATCGCGATGCCGAACAGGCCGGCGAGGCTGTGGGTGACCAGGATGCCGGCGATGATGACGATCGCGGGCAGCGCAGTCGACTCCATCGAGATGGCGAGGCCCTGGATCACGTTGGTGCCGTGGCCGGTCACCGAGGCCTGGGCGATCGACTTGACGGGACGATAGTCGGTGCCGGTGTAGTATTCGGTGATCCAGATGATCAGCGCGGTGACGGCGAGGCCGACCACGCCGCATTCGAACAGCGCCATGCCGGTGTAATCGACGCCGGCGAGCTTGCCGAAGCCGATCAGGTAATAGATCACGCCGGCGATGCCGACCAGCGACAGGACGCCGGTTGCGATCAGACCCTTGTACAGGGCGCCCATGATCGACTGGCTCGGCCCGAGCTTCACGAAGAAGGTGCCGATGATCGAGGTGATGATGCAGATGCCGCCGATGGCGAGCGGCAACGTCATCATGTCGGCCAGGATCGGCGTCTTGGCGAAGAAGATCGCCGCCAGGACCATGGTGGCAACCGCGGTCACCGCATAGGTCTCGAACAGGTCGGCGGCCATGCCGGCGCAGTCGCCGACATTGTCGCCGACATTGTCGGCGATGGTGGCCGGGTTGCGCGGATCGTCCTCGGGAATGCCGGCCTCGACCTTGCCGACGAGGTCGCCGCCGACGTCCGCACCCTTCGTGAAGATGCCGCCGCCGAGACGGGCGAAGATCGAGATCAGCGAGGCGCCGAAGCCGAGCGCCACCATGGCGTCGATGACGACGCGGCTGTCAGGCGCAAGCTTCAGCGAATGGACCAGGAAGCCGAAATAGAGGGTCACGCCGAGCAGCGCGAGGCCCGCCACCAGCATGCCGGTGATGGCGCCCGCCTTGAAGGCAAGCTCGAGACCACCCGCGAGCGACGTCGTCGCCGCCTGCGCGGTGCGCACATTGGCGCGGACCGAGACGTTCATGCCGATGAAGCCGGCCGCCCCCGACAGGATCGCGCCGATGGCAAAACCGATCGCGACATAGAGCCCCAGGAAATAGGCGAGCAGCACGAAGATGACGATGCCGACCATGCCGATCGTGGTGTATTGACGCCGCAGGTAGGCCTGTGCGCCTTCGCGCACCGCTGCCGCGATTTCCTGCATTCGCGGAGACCCCGCATCCGCGCTCAAAACCGAAGACGTCGCCCAGATCGCGTAGACGACGGAAAGCACTCCGCAGAGCACAATCAACCATAATGCTGTCATGTGATTTTTTGCCTCAGATCCTTGATGAACGTACCCCCGGCGCCTTTTGTTTTTCCGTCGTGCGGTGCGGCGCCTTGATTTGAAAAGGGCCGCCCCTTGCCCGAAGGCGCGGCCCTAGTCGGTCACGACCTTGCCAAAATCAAATTGAGGGTGCAACGCCAGATAAGGCCGAAAAGCCGATCTCGGCAGGTATTTAGCCGGTCTTGGGAGCCCGGACGCGGGTTTGGAGCAATTCCTAGAAGTGGCTGTAGGACAGCCGCTTCAAGACCAGCTCCTGGCCCTGCCCGTCCAGGAAGCGCGGCCGCTCATGGCCCGCGACGATCGTGCCGATGGCCGTGACGGCAAGGCCTGCCGCCCGCCCCAAGGCAATCAGGGTGTCGCTTTGCGCCGGCGGAACGGTGCACAGCACCTCGTAATCGTCACCCCCGGCAAGCAGCGTCTCGACGGAAACGACGTTGCCCGCGATCAGGCCGGCCGCAGCGGCCGAGAGCGGCACGCTCGTCACGTCGATCGTGGCCGAGACGCCTGACGCCGCACAGAGCTTGGTCAGGTCTCCGGCCAGGCCGTCGGAGACATCCATCGCAGCCGTCGCATGGTCACGCACGGCCTGCGCGAGAGCGTTGCGCGGCTGCGGCACGCGATAGCGCGAGATCAGCGTCTCGCGCGCGTGCGGATCGGAGGCCAGCGCAGCCGCTACCGCGCCGCCCTTGAGCACGTCGAGGCCAAGCGCGGCGTCGCCGATCGTTCCCGTGACCAGGATACGGTCGCCCGGCTTCGCGCCGGTGCGGCCGACCATCCGCCCCTGCGGCACGCGGCCAAAGGCGGTAATCGAGATCATCTGCGGCCCCGGCGTCGACACCGTGTCGCCGCCGAGCAGCGGACAGGCGAAGGTTTTCGCATCCTCGCCGAGCGCGTCCGCGAACGGCCTGAGCCAGGCGTCTTCCTTGCTACGCAGCGCCAGTGTCAGCACGAAGCCGGCCGGCGCGGCCCCCTTGGCGGCGAGATCGGACAGGTTCACCCGCAGCGCCTTGCGCGCGATGGTATCGGGCGGATCGGCGGCAAGATAATGCACGCCCTCGACCACCGCGTCGGTGGTGACGACGATGTCGCTGCCGAGCGCCTGCAGGATGGCGGCATCGTCCACCAGCCCCAGCGCGCCGGGATCAGTCGCCAGCGGCTTGAAATAGCGCGCGATGAGGGAGTCTTCGGCGGAGGGGTTGTGCGGGCTGGTCATTAGCGTCAGCCACACACATCGCTGTCATCGCCCGGCTTGACCGGGCGATCCAGTATTCCAGAGACGATCGTGTGACATCGATAGGCCGCGGCGTACTGGATCACCCGCCTTCGCGGGTGATGACAGCAGAATATGGGGCAGCCGCATCGCATCAAATCACCGCCCTCGCGCCGTCTACCCCCGCCCGAACTCGTCACCGCGAAACTGGCGGCCAATCTGGTCGAGCACCGCGTTGACCATGCCGGTCTCCTCGCGGTCGACGAAGGCATTGGCGACGTCGACATATTCGGATACGACGACGCGGCCCGGCACGTCCTTGCGGTGTTCCAATTCGTACGCCCCTGCCCGCAGCACCGCGCGCAGGATCGCTTCGATGCGCTTCAACGGCCAGCCCTTCGACAGCGCCTCGTCGATCAGCGGATCGAGCTTCTTCTGGTCGCGCACGACGCCGGAGACGACGTCGCGGAAGAACGCCGCTTCCGCCGGGAGATATGTGTCGCCCTCGACCTCGTTGCCGAGCCAGTGGCTTTCGAACTCTGCAAAAATGTCGTTGATGCCGGCGCCGCCGATATCCATCTGATACAGCGCCTGCACGGCCGCGAGCCGCGCCGCACCGCGCCGGTTCGCTTTCTTCTCCGTGCCAGCCGGCGGCTTCTTGTTGTTATCGGCCATGATCAAGCCCGCGCCAGCCGGCGCTTTATGCGCAGCATCGCAATCGCGGCCCGCGCGGCATCGCCGCCCTTGTTCAGCTCGCTGGCGCGCGCCCGCGCCCAGGCCTGCGCCTCGGTGTTGACAGTGAGAATGCCGTTGCCGAGCGGCAGCTTGCGCGCCACCGCCAGGTCCATCAGCGCGCGCGAGGATTCCTGCGAGACGATCTCGAAATGGATGGTGTCGCCACGGATCACGCAGCCGAGCGCAATCGCGGCGTCATAGGGCTTGCCATTGGCGGCCGCGGCATCAACCGCGATGGCGATCGCCGCAGGAATCTCCAGTGCGCCGGGAACCGTGATGACATCGTGGGTCAGACCGGCCGCCTTCAGCTCTGCCACCGCGCCTTCGAGCATCGCGTCCTGGAGATCGTCATAGAACCGCGCCTCGACAATCAGCGCGCGTGCGCCGGAGATGTCGGTCTGGTCCTTCAGGGGTGCGCGCCGCGCGTCTGCCATCGTCAAATCCGTTCCACAGGGGTTGGCGCTATGTAGTCGCCACCAGCGGGTAAGCCAAGTTTAAAGACGCCGTCACTTCATTTCCGTCAGCCGCGCCGCATAGCGGGCCATCAGATCGACCTCGATATTGACGTCATCCCCCGCCTTCCAGCCGCCGATCGTCGTGACCGTGAGGGTGTGCGGGATGATCAGCACCGAAAAGGTCACGTCCTTCACCGTATTAACCGTCAGCGACACGCCATCGAGCGTGATCGAGCCCTTGGTCGCGATGAACCGCGCCAGCTCCCGCGTCGTGGAGAGCTCGAACCGCGCCATGTCGGGCAGATCCTCGCGGCTGACGAGGGTCGCGATGCCATCGGCATGGCCGGCGACGATATGCCCGCCAAGCTCGTCGCCGATCTTGAGCGCACGCTCGAGATTGAGCCTGGTGCCGACCCTCCAGTGCTTGGCCGTCGTCAGCGCCAGCGTCTCGGCCGCGGCATCGACGTCGAACCAGGTCCTTTGAGCAGAGTCCTTGCCGCCTTCGACACCGGAAGCAACCACCGTCAGGCAGACGCCATTGCAGGCGATCGAGGCGCCGTCGGCAATGCTGGTCTGGTCGTAGCGGCAGGCGATGCGCAGCCGATGCAACTGGCCCTGCGCCCTCGGTGTGAAGCCGACGATCTCGCCGATATCGGTGACAATGCCGGTGAACATTACGCGCGCTCGTAGATGGTGAGAGTATCCTGATCGAAGGTCTCGCTAGCATGAACCTTGTAGGCCTGCGACTGCGTGATTTTCGACAGCGGCAATGCAGCGAGCGCATCCACCCCGTCGGCGCCCACCGCCTCCGCGCCGCGGAACAGCCAGATCTCGTCAACGAGGTCGGCGGCGATGAAGGACGCCGCGACGCGGCTGCCGCCCTCGACCATCAGCCGCGTGATGCCCTTCCCGGCCAAGGCATGCAGCACGGCCGCAAGATCGAGACCCGAGGCGTTGCCGGGCGGCACCCGGATCACCTGCGCGCCGGCGGCACCGAGCCGCGTGGCGGCCGCGGCCTCCGCGAGTTCAGAACCCACCACCCACAGCGGAATCTCGCGCGCGGAGCCAACGAGCTTGCTCGCGCCGGGAATGCGCAGGCTCTGATCGAGCACCACGCGCACCGGTGAGCGCGCCGCCATGCCCGGCAGGCGGCAGTCGAGCTGCGGATCGTCCGCCAGCACCGTGCCGATGCCGACCAGGATGGCGTCGCTCGAGGCGCGCAGAAGATGCACCCGGTCGCGCGCCGCCTCGCCGGTGATCGCGACCGGCTTGCCGCCGGCTGCGCCGATCTTGCCGTCGGGCGAGACCGCGAGCTTCAGGATCACATGCGGGCGGTGATCCCTGATGCGACGGAAATGCCCGGCATGATCAAAGGCGGCTTCGCGCGCGCACAGACCCACATCCACCGTGATTCCGGCGGCGCGCAGGCGCGCATGGCCCTGACCCGCGACTTCCGGATTGGGATCCTCGATCGCGGCCACCACCCGCGTGATGCCGGCGGCGATCACGGCGTCGGCGCACGGCGGCGACTTGCCGACATGCGAGCACGGCTCCAGCGTGACGTAGAGCGTGGCGCCGCGCGCGGCCTCGCCCGCACGCCGTAGCGCTTCGGGCTCGCCATGCGGCCGTCCGCCTGGTTGGGTCCAGCCGCGGCCGACGATCACGCCGTCCTTGACGATGACGGCGCCGACGGCGGGATTGGGCCAGGTACGTCCCTGCCCGCGCCTGCCGAGCGCCAGCGCAAGCTCCATGAAGCGCCGGTCGGCATCCCTGGACTCGCGCGCCTTTTGCGCGAATTGATCTTCCAGGATGCGGAAGATCATTTGCGGATCGCGGCGAGCCGCGCTTCCTCCTCACCGGAGAGCTCGCCAAGCACGTCGGCGAAATCCTTGGCCTCGCGGAAATTGCGGTAGACCGAGGCGAAGCGGACATAGGCGACGTCGTCGAGCGTGCGCAGATGCTCCATCACGGTCTCGCCGATCACCTCCGAGGAGATTTCGGCCTCGCCCCCGGTCTCGAGCTCGCGCACGATGGTGGAGACCATCTTCTCCACCCTTTCAGGCTCGACCTGCCGCTTGCGCAAGCTGATCGACACCGAGCGCATCAGCTTGTCGCGGTCGAACGGCACGCGGCGGCCGTTGCGCTTGATCACGGTGAGCTCGCGCAGCTGCACCCGCTCGAAGGTGGTGAAGCGGAAATTGCAGGCGACGCACACGCGCCGCCTGCGGATCACGGAAGAGTCTTCGGTCGGACGCGAGTCCTTCACCTGCGTATCGAGACTGTTGCAGTTCGGGCAGCGCATCCGTTGACCTTGACCGGTTGTCTTGAGCCTTACTGATAGATCGGGAAACGGTCGGTGAGCGCCTTGACCCGTTCCTTGATCGCGGCTTCGACCAGCGGCGCCTTGCC
Source organism: Bradyrhizobium sp. Ken64 (assembly GCF_055807555.1). NCBI lineage: Bacteria > Pseudomonadati > Pseudomonadota > Alphaproteobacteria > Hyphomicrobiales > Nitrobacteraceae > Bradyrhizobium > Bradyrhizobium sp. Ken64. The sequence goes on from NZ_JBVVPA010000003.1 coordinate 358,659, forward strand.
GTCGGAAGATTGTGCGATCGCGTTGAGGACTTCGGCGATCATGCCGCCGACCTGCTGGAATTCGGCAACGCCGAACCCGCGGGTGGTCGCCGCCGGCGTGCCCAGACGAATACCGGAGGTGACAAACGGTGACTCGGGGTCGAACGGAATGCCGTTCTTGTTGCAGGTGATGGCGGCGCGAACCAGCGCCTTCTCCGAGGCGTTGCCCTTCAGGCCCTTCGGCCGGAGGTCAACCAGCATCAGATGATTATCGGTGCCGCCGGAGACAATGTCGAAGCCGTGGCCCTTCATCGCCTCGGCCAGCGCCTTGGCGTTCTCGACGACGTTCTTGGCATAGACCTTGAAGTCCGGCCGCAGCGCCTCGGCAAAGGCGACCGCCTTCGCCGCGATCACATGCATCAAGGGTCCGCCCTGCAATCCCGGGAAGATCGCCGAGTTGAATTTCTTGGTCAGCGCCTCGTCATTCCATAGCATCAGGCCGCCGCGGGGTCCGCGCAGCGACTTGTGCGTCGTCGTGGTGGTGATGTGCGCATACGGCACGGGCGAGGCATGCACGCCGCCGGCGACGAGACCGGCGAAGTGCGCCATGTCGACCAGCAGGTACGCGCCGACGCTGTCCGCGATCTCGCGGAAGCGCTTGAAGTCCCAGGCGCGCGAATAGGCCGAGCCGCCGGCCACGATCAGCTTCGGCTTGACCTCCGCGGCCTGCTTGGCGACGGCGTCCATGTCGATGATCTGGTCCTCGCGGCGCACGGTGTAGTGCGCGGCCTTGAACCACTTGCCGCTCATGTTGACGGGGGAGCCGTGGGTGAGATGGCCGCCGGCCGCAAGATCGAGGCCCATGAAGGTGTCGCCGGGCTGAAGCAGCGCCAGAAACACTGCCTGGTTCATCTGGCTGCCGGAGTTCGGCTGCACATTGGCGAAGTTGGCGCCGAACAGCTTCTTGGCGCGATCGATCGCGAGGTTCTCGGCGACGTCGACCCACTCACAACCGCCGTAGTAGCGCGCGCCCGGATAGCCTTCCGCATATTTGTTGGTCATCACCGAACCCTGCGCTTCCAGCACGGCACGGCTGACGATGTTCTCGGAGGCGATCAGCTCGACCTCGTGACGCTGGCGGCCGAGCTCGCCCTTGATGGCGGCTGCGATTTCCGGGTCAGCCTGCTCGAGCGAGGCGGTGAAAAACGAATCGGGCGCGGAGGCGGTTTTGGCGAAGGTCATCTTGCGAATATCTCCACCGCCGCAGCCGTTTGGTGGGCTACGGGCGGGTCTGGTGTGGCGATCGGAAGCGGCGAGCGCGATCTACCACATCGCCCGCAACAGGCCAAGGGTTTGCGGGTCGGACCTGTGATTTATGCAAGATATGGTGGGATTGGAAAATTGGACGACCGGCCGGCATCCAGTCGTCCATGCCCGGGAGGGTCCGCTTTGCGCTCGAAACGCCGCGGTGCGACCGGCTGACGTCCGGCCGGCCTCTAAAGCCCGGTATACCCCGCCTTCACGGGATCCACACTGCCGTCGAGCTGCCGCAGATAGGTGAGGCCGCAAACCGTCAACCTGTGGGTGTCCTTCTCGCCGGCTTCCATCAAGGTGTTGAGGTAGTTCGTCACCTTTTCCCGCGCCTCCGCGCTCGCCGCAGACGTGCGGTTGGCGAGCAAATCGTAGGTATGCATGATCCGGTCGATGGCAGCTTCCATGGCACCCTCTGGTTCTTGCCGCGTTTGGGAGTTGAGATCAGGCAACCGCTTTGGCCTCGGACTGCGCCTCGAACCTGACGATGGCCTTGTTGGCCAGCCTGATCTTGTTGAGTTCGCCGCGCTGGAGCAGCTTGATGACGATTTCGAGCAGGCGTTCGTCGGTGACGAGGGTGTCCCGGATCGCGCCGGAGCGGCGAAGATAGTTCGCGGCGATGGCGTAGGCCTCGCTCACGAGTTCCACGTTCATCACCCCCACGCCACGCTCGACCAGCATCGTCCGCCCTCCGATCGAAGAGGATAAGCGCCGAACCGGGAACTCGTTCCCTGCGGTTGGGGATTTTTTTCGCAACCGCGAAATGGAAAAACGCACCGGTCCGGGCAGAGCCGGGCCGGCGCGCTTGGGGAAGCTCAGGCACGTTCGGGAGGCTTGCCGGTCTTGTTGTGGGCCGGCTTGGCCTTGTCCCGTCGAAAAGAACTCAGAGACGATACAGGATCTGGTCGGTCCAGAACCGCTCGAGGCGGTGCAGCGACTTGTTCAGGGTCGAGAACTCCTCGCCCGAGATGCCACCGACCTGCTCGACCGTCTTGACGTGCTTCTGGTAGAGCGAGTCGACGATGCGGCGGACTTCCTGGCCCTGCGGCGTCAGGCGGATGCGCACCGAGCGGCGATCGACGCGCGAGCGCTGATGATCGAGGAAGCCCAGTTCGACGAGCTTCTTCAGATTGTAGGAGACGTTGGAGCCGAGGTAATAACCGCGCGTGCGCAGTTCGCCCGCGGTCAGCTCCTTGTCGCCGATGTTGTAGAGCAGCAGCGCCTGCACCGAGTTGATGTCCGCACGGCCGCGGCGATCGAACTCGTCCTTGATGACGTCGAGCAGCCGGCGATGCAGCCGCTCCACCAGAGTCAAAGCTTCCAGATAGAGCGTCTGCACCGAACCCTGCTGGCCGGAGACGCGCTCTGCGGTATCTGCCGCAGTTGCGACGGCTTTCATCATGACACTTCCCCTGTTGTCGTTTTTATCGACACTCATTCGACGAAACTTGTGTCCCGTCTGATAGGTGCAACTTAAGGGGGCTCGTTTGAAGATCGGCTTAAATAAGAGAATAAAGAGATCATGAATTTAAGACAGTGAATTGCGGATTAAGCCTGTGCCACAAGCACTTTTCGCAACTCTCTGTTGACTCTCGCAAGGTCCTGTTCACCCTCCGTCCGCCCCGATTGTCGCATTCCAGAACAGCCCCGCCCCGTTTCGAAACGGCCGCGTAAGAGCTGTGGCGGAACACGCTGGTTAGCGAAAACTTACGTCGAATTTTACGCAACCAACCGTCAACCAAGCGGGCACAACTGCGCCCTCGTGTCCCGGACGAGCGCAGCGAAGATCCGGGACACGAGGGGCCACAAACGCGCTTGTGGAGAGATGGGCCCCGGCTCAGCAGCGCATCACTGCGTGCTGCGCAGCGTCCGGGGCAAGAGAGAGAGAGAGAGAGAGAACGTTGAAATGACTTCGCCTATGGCGGCCGTTCGCGTGCGGCCATCCAGGCGAGTGCGAGATAGGCGGCCAGCATGAAGGCTTCGACCCCGACCACGACCAGGCTGCCGCCGTAGATGCCCGGGAACATCAGCTCGATCACCGCCATCGACACTACGGTCGTCAGCCACACCACGGCGCCCCAAGGCGTGGCCAGCCACAGCCCAACCGCGGCAACGAGTTCGATCACGGCGAAGTAGATGGTCGAGGCCTGCCAGGCCATCGACTGGTTCTCGAAGGCCTCGTCCTCGCCGCCGACGAAACCGGTGACCTGAGCCCAATGATAAAGGCCCTTGAAGATCGAGAGCAGCGCCATGACTCGCAGGAACAGCACGAGCCGGCGCGTCCAGACATTGTCGTCGGACTCGGCTCGCTCCGACGAGATCGCCGCCACCGACATTGCACTGTCTCGGGCATTGTCTCGGACGGCGTCCCTGGTGCTGTCGCGGGCCGCATCGCGGGTGGAAATCTCGGACATGCCCCCTTCTGGCTGCTTTGCCCCGCAAAATCAATCGGCTGCCATCTTTTGCGGCACGTCAAGCCGCGGTGACGGGAACCATGCGAGCTGGTATAAGAATAATTCCAGCCGGAGGAAGAGTGATGGCGATCAAATACGGACGTCCGATCGAATTGCGCGAGGTCTCGCGCCGGGATGGCACTGGGGCCTCCCCTGCCCTCGATCTGACCGTCCGCCCGCGCCGCAACCGCAAGGCCGAATGGGCCCGGCGCATGGTGCGCGAGAACGTGCTCACGACGGACGATCTGATCTGGCCGCTGTTCCTGATCGATGGCAACAACAAGCGCGAGCAGATCGCCTCGATGCCGGGCGTTGAGCGTCTCAGCGTCGACCAGGCCGTGCGCGACGCCGAGCGCGCGATGAAGCTCACCATCCCCTGCCTCGCGCTGTTTCCCTACACCGACCCCTCCCTGCGCGACGAGGAGGGCTCGGAAGCCACCAACCCGAACAACCTGGTCTGCCAGGCGGTGCGCGCGATCAAGAAGGAGTTTCCGGAGATCGGCATTCTCTGCGACGTCGCGCTCGATCCCTTCACCAGCCACGGCCATGACGGCCTGATCTCCGACGGCAAGATCCTGAACGACGAGACGGTCGCCGTGCTGGTGCGTCAGGCGCTGGTGCAGGCCGAAGCCGGCTGCGACATCATCGCGCCCTCCGACATGATGGACGGCCGCGTCGCCGCGATCCGCGAGGGCCTGGATCGCACCGGCCTGCTCGACGTGCAGATCATGGCCTATGCCGCAAAATACGCCTCCGCCTTCTACGGCCCGTTCCGCGACGCCATCGGCTCGGCCAAGACGCTCACCGGCGACAAGCGCACCTACCAGATGGACAGCGCCAACACCGACGAGGCGCTCCGCGAGGTCGAGCTCGACATTTCCGAGGGCGCCGACATGGTGATGGTCAAGCCCGGCATGCCCTATCTCGACGTCGTCCGTCGCGTGAAGGACACATTCGCGATGCCGACCTTCGCCTACCAGGTGTCCGGCGAATACGCGATGATCGCGGCAGCCGCCAACAACGGCTGGCTCGACGGCGACCGCGCCATGATGGAGAGCCTGCTGGCGTTCAAGCGCGCCGGCGCCGACGGTGTGCTGAGCTATTTCGCACCGAAGGCAGCGGAGAAGCTGCGCGCTCAGGGGTAAGGTACGCTACCTCCCGAATATCGTCCCGGCGAAGGTTGGCACCCTGCTTCCCCACCGTCGTCCTGGCGAAAGCCAGGACCCATACCGCGTGATCTATTGAGAGCACGCGGTATCGATACCGGCGAAGGGATCAACTCCCAGTATTCGCCAAATTTCTCCCTGGGGTGATGGGTCCTGGCTTTCGCCAGGACGACACGGAGGGTTTGGCACGCCGACACCGTTCCTCCCCACCTCCCCCGCCCCCGAATCGCCGGAATATTTCGGCTTGTTAATGTCGGCGCCCTTGGCACGCGGACGGCCTGTTCCCATGTCCTTCCACGGGAGTCCTGCCACGGGAGTTTCCCTCGGGAGAACGGTCATGTCGTATTCGGACTCGGGCAATGCCTGGCGCAATGACGGTGGGGCGCAGCCGCATGCTTACGATCCCTATCTGCACCCGGAACTGTTCCGCGGCGTTGCGACGCGGCGGGTGTTCGCCTTCCTGATCGACATGGTCGTGATCTCGGTGCCGGTGATCCTCGGCTACCTCTTCATCGCGGTGTTCGGCGTGGTCACGCTCGGCATCGGCTGGGCGCTGTTCTGGCTGGCGTGGCCGGCCTCCGTGATCTGGGCCATCGTCTATTACGGCGCCTGCATCGGCGGTCCGTCGTCCGCGACCATCGGCATGCGCGTGATGGATCTTGAGTTGCGCACTTGGTACGGCGCGCCCGGCTATTTCGTGCTCGGCGCCACCCACGCCGTGCTGTTCTGGGTGACCGTTTCGTTCCTGTCGCCCTTCGTGGTGCTGGTCGGGCTGTTCAACGGGCGCAGGCGCTTGCTGCAGGATTTCGTGCTGGGAACGGTCGTGATCAACAATTCCGTTCGTGCGCCGGTGCCGCAGGGCGCCAGGACCTATTGATCAACGACCTACTGATCAACGAACCCGGATCAAGGACCTATCAACCTGGACCCGCTATGCTGACCGATCTGACCTGCCGAGTAGACCGATTGACCGGCGGCTTTCGTAGCGCGATGCTGATGCACATTTTGGAGGCCCACGACGTCCCTTGACCCAGCACTCGCGCGACACCCCACAATTTTACCTCACGGCGCCGTCCCCCTGCCCCTATCTGCCGGGCCGGCACGAGCGCAAGGTGTTTACGCACCTCGTAGGTGAGCGCGCCGGTGATCTCAACGACCTCCTGACCCATGGCGGCTTCCGTCGCAGCCAATCGATCGCCTACCGTCCCGCCTGCGACCAGTGTCGCGCCTGCGTCTCGGTCCGGGTGATCGCCAACGAGTTCCGTCCGTCCCGCAACTTCCGCAAGGTGATTTCGCGCAACGCCGACATCATCGGCGAGCAGCGCAGCGCAGTGCCGACCTCCGAGCAATATTCGGTGTTCCGCGCCTATCTCGATTCCCGTCACCGCCATGGCGGCATGGCCGACATGACCGTGCTCGACTACGCCATGATGGTCGAGGACAGCCATGTCGAAACCCGCATCATCGAGTACCGCAAGCGTGGTCCCGACAGTGGCATCACCGGTCGTGGCGAGCAGCTGATCGCGGTCGCGCTGACCGACGTGCTCAGCGACGGCCTGTCGATGGTTTATTCGTTCTTCGAGCCCGGCGAAGTCAGCCGCTCGATGGGCACCTTCATGATTCTCGACCACATTGCCCGCGCCCGCCGGCAGGGATTGCCCTACGTCTATCTCGGCTATTGGATCGAAGGCTCGAAGAAGATGGACTACAAGGCCCGCTTCCTGCCGCAGCAGCGCCTCGCGCCCTCAGGCTGGCTGCGCATCGACGCGCAAGGCGATGCCGCGTCCGAGCCGCAGGATTAGCTCTCCGTCATGCCACGCGAAAGCGGGTATCCAGTACGCCGCGACGCCTCGGGTCATTCACAACTGTCTCTGGAATACTGGGTCGTCCGGTCGAGCCGGACGACGACAGCCGTGTTCACCCGAACAGCGTATCTGCGAGCAGCTTCAAGTTCAAAATCACAATGATGCCCGCGACGATCCACGCGATCGCCGCGACCCACACCGGTATGACGAACTTGCCCATCTTGCGGCGGTCGGAGACGAAGCGGACCAGCGGGATGACCGCGAAGGGCAGCTGCATCGACAGCACCACCTGGCTGAACACCAGCAGATCGGCCGTGCCCCGCTCGCCATAGATCGCGGTGACGACGATCACGGGAACGATCGCGATGCCGCGCGTCAGCAACCGGCGCGCCCAGCTCGGCAGGCGCAGGTCGAGAAAGCCTTCCATCACGATCTGTCCGGCGAGCGTCGCCGTCACCGTTGAATTCAGGCCCGAGGCGAGCAGCGCCACCGCGAACAGCGTCGAGGCGATGCCGAGACCGAGCAGCGGAGACAGCAGCTCGAAGGCCTGGCCGATCTCGGCGACGTCGGAATGGCCGCTCTTGTGGAAGGTTGCGGCAGCGACGACGAGGATCGCCGCGTTGATGAACAGCGCCAGCATCAGGGCGATGGTCGAGTCCGTCGTCGCCCATTTGATCGCCTCGCGCCGGCCGGTGTCGTTGCGCTCATAGGCGCGCGTCTGCACGATCGAGGAATGCAGATAGAGATTATGCGGCATCACGGTTGCGCCGATGATGCCGATCGCGATGTAGAGCATCTCGGGGTTGGTGAAGATCTCGGTCTTCGGCACAAATCCCTTCAGCATCTCGGCCACCGGCGGTGCTGCCGCGGCAAGCTGGACCGTGAAGCAGACTGCGATCACGACGAGCAATGCGATGACGAAGGCTTCGAGGAAGCGGAAGCCACGGTTCATCAGGATGAGCAGCAAAAAGGCATCCAGCGCAGCGATCAGCGCGCCGCCGATCAGGGGAATGCCGAAGAGGAGCTTGAGCGCAATCGCCGTGCCGATGACCTCGGCGAGATCGCAGGCGATGATCGCCGCCTCGCAGGCGAGCCACAGCGTGAAGTTCACCGCCGGCGAATAGGTCGCGCGGCAGGCCTGCGCGAGATCGCGGTCGGTGACGATGCCGAGCCGTGCCGCCAGCGATTGCAGCAGGATTGCCATCAAATTCGAGAGCAGGATGACGGAGAGCAGCGTGTAGCCGAACTTGGACCCTCCGGCGAGATCGGTCGCCCAATTGCCGGGGTCCATGTACCCCACCGAGACCAGATAGCCCGGGCCGACGAAGGCGAGCAGGCGCCGCCACCACACCCCCGCGATGGGGAGGGCGACCGAGGCATTCACCTCGGCAAGGCTCTTGGTCGCAGGCGCATTATTGCGCCAACCGGCGGCGTCTCGGGTCAGATCGGGAGAGCGAGCATCCATGCGGCGAGAATACCGAAGTCGAGCCTTATTGCAACTCATTTGCAACTGCATCTAGCCGCATCGGTCCCTCGGCGGTCGGCCCCTGTCGGGAAGCGGGTGGGTTTGGCGGTCATCGGAGGCGGATAGTGGCGCCAAACCGACTTTGCAGGAAATGAGCCATGTCAATTCCCCCGCACCTCCCCGAGACATTCAACCGCCTCGCCTGGTCCAACCTGGCGGCACAGTCGGCCGAACAGATCGCGCTGGCCGCGGCCCCCATCGTCGCGGTGCTGACGCTCGGCGTTGCCGAGGGCCAGACCGGCCTGCTCCAGACCGCGCTGACCCTGCCCTTCGTCCTCTTCGCCATCCCGGCCGGTTTGCTGGCCGACCGCATCTCCCGCCGTTCGCTGATGGCGGGCGCCGAGGCGCTGCGGGCCGCGGCCCTTGCGGCGATCGTGCTGCTGCTCGCGCTCGGCGCGCTCAATCTGCCGCTGCTGGCGCTGCTCGGCTTTGCCGCCGTGTGCGGCACCGTCGTCTACAGCGTGGCCGCGCCGGCGCTGGTGCCCTCGCTGGTGAGTTCGGACCTGTTGCCGGCGGCCAATGCGCGGATCGAGCTCGCACGCACCATCGCCTTCGCCAGCGGCCCTGCGCTCGGCGGCGCGCTGGTCGGGTGGTGGGGCGCGAGCCCGGCCTTCGGCTTTGCGGCTGCGCTCTCCGCCATCGCCGTCGTGCTGCTCTCCGGTATCTACGAGCCCGCCCGCACGTCGGCACCACGGCGGCATCCGCTTCAGGACATCCGCGAGGGCGCGGCCTTCGTGTTTCATCATCCGCTGCTGCGGCCGGTCTTCATCACCCAGTTCATCTTCAACACCGGATGGTTCCTGCAGATCGCCGTGTTCGTGCCCTACGCCGTACGTCACCTCGGCCTGAACGCGGTCGGCGTCGGCACCGTGCTGACGATGTACGGCGTCGGCATGGTGATCGGCGCGCTGTTCGCCACGCGGGTGATGAAGCGCATCGCGTTCGGCACGGTCGTGGGCCTCGGCCCCGTCACCGGCTTCGTCGCCGCAATGGTGATGGCGCTGACGGTGCTGGTCCCCTCGCCCTTGCTTGCGGCCTTGAGCTTCTTCCTGCTCGGCGTCGGGCCGATCCTGTGGGTGATCTCGACCACGACGCTGCGCCAGTCAGTGACGCCGCCTCGCCTCTTGGGCCGCGTCTCCGCCATCAACATCATGAGCTACGGCGCTCGCCCGGTCGGCTCGGCACTGGGTGCGATCGTCGGCGGCCTCTGGAGCGCGGAAGCGTGCCTCTATCTCGCCGCCGCCGTGTTCGGCGTGCAGGCGCTGGTCATTTGGCTCTCGCCCGCGGTGGCGCTGGACCGGCAGCCCGACATGGTGGGCGATGAGGCGGCGGCGCGGTGTTAGGTGGCGTCGTCCTGGCGAAAGCCAGGACCCATCACCCCAGGGAGCAGTTTGGCAAAAATCGCCAACTACGAGTCTTCGCAAAACTACAGTCGGTGGTTATGGGTCCTGGCTTTCGCCAGGACGACATTGAGGGAGCAGCGGCACCTAACTCGCCAGATACCGCTCGTAGCTCCCCGTCACCGGCTCGCTCGCGTCCACCTCCGGATCGAGCGTGTAGAGATCCTGTGCGCGGCCGATGCCGCGCAGCGCGTAGCGGCCGGTGGAGACGAGGTAGCGGCGGCCGGCGGCATCGAGGCCCTTGTAGAATTCCGCCGAGGCCAGCAGCTCGCGATCGACCGAACGGCTCATTGAGGCAATGCGACTGACCTCGTTCACGGTCGGACCGACCACAGTGAAATCAAGCCGGTCCTCGCTGCCGATATTGCCGTAGAAGACTTCGCCGACATGCAGGCCGATATAGGCGGACGTGGTGGGACGGCCCTCGGCGCCCCGCCGCAGATTGAGCGCTGCAACGTTCTTGCGGAATAGATGCTCGGCGCGCAGCGCCGCGCGCCGGGCATGCGCCATGTCTTCACCGGTGAACATCGCGAGCACGCCGTCGCCGATCAGCTTCAGCACGTCGCCGCCGGCGTCGTGGATCGCATCGATCACGGCCTGCGCATAGTCGTTGAGGAACGGGATGATCTCGTCCGGGCCGATGCTCTCGCTGATTCCGGTCGAGCCGCGCAGATCCGAATACCAGAGCACGGCGTTGATGCGCTCGGTGACGCCGCGCGAGATACGTCCGCTCAAGACCTGCTCTGACGCGTCGCGTCCGAGATAGACGCGGCCGAGCGTGCGCGCGATGTCGACCTGCTGCGCCGACTTGATCGCGAGCCCCAGCACCGGCACGAGGTCGCGCAGCGCTGCGAGCTCGGCGTCGGCGAAGCCGCAGTCGCGTCGCGTTGTCCAGGAGGAGTAGAGGCAGTCCATCTGCCCGAGCGCTCCGGTCTCCCCGAAGCGGTGCACAAAGGCCAGGAAATGGCGGTGCCCCGTTTCGGCGAGTTCGCCGATCTGCGAGAAATCGAGCGAAGGCGCGTCGGCGAGGTCGATCACCATCTCGTCGTGACCATGCTCGAGCAAATGATAGAACACCGACCGGCGCCAATTGTTGGCCGCGTCGCCCTCGGCCGTCGAGCCGTATTCGACCACGTCGCTCTCGTTGGTCGGCGTATCGCTCCAGCGGAAGGCGCGTCCCTCGTAGATCGGGTGCAGCGTATCGATCACGACAAGCCCACGCGAGAGTTCCAGCCCCTCGGCGCGGCAGCGCTCGCAGAAGCCGCGCAGCAGTTCGGGTTCGGACAGGCCGGTGAGCCCCTGGCCGGCCAACCAGTTCATCAGCGCAAGTCGCGAGGTCAATTGCATGCGCCATTATGCCGTGCATTCGTGACGAGCGAAAGGCGTGGCGCGGAGCTCGCGGCCAAGGCTCCCGCCAGCGGCCAAGGCTCCCACCCGCGGCAGGTCGCATATGTCCCGGACGCTGTTGACGCGCTCCTGCCTCGGGCCGCAAATGCGAATGATGACACCGCCGATCAGAAATACGGGGATATGAGCCAGCGCCAGCTTCCGATCATTCTGGCGCTCGGTACCACGCAGACCCTGGCCTGGGCCTCGAGCTACTATCTGCCGGCCCTGCTCGCCGATCCCATGGCGCGCGATCTCGGCATTTCCTCCAACTGGGTGTTTGGCGCGTTCTCGGCTTCGCTGGTGATCTCGGCGCTGCTCGGCCCGCGCATCGGGCGACAGATCGATCTGGTCGGCGGCCGGCAGGTCCTCTCGGTGTCGAACCTGACGATCGCCGCCGGCCTCGTTCTGCTCGGCCTCTCGCAATCGGTGGCGGTGATGGCGATGGCCTGGCTCGTGCTCGGCATCGGCATGGCGATGGGGCTTTACGACGCTGCCTTCGCCGCGCTCGGCCGCATCTACGGCACCGAAGCGCGCAGGCCGATCACCGGCATCACGCTGATGGCGGGCTTTGCATCGACCGTCGGCTGGCCGCTCACCGCCTGGGGCCTTGCCCATATCGGCTGGCGCGAGACCTGCTTCGCCTGGGCCGCCGCCAATATCCTGATCGGCCTGCCGCTCAACTTCTTCTTGCTGCCGACCATCAAGGGCGCCAGGCAGGCCGCGGCGACAGCAGAGAAGCCGCATCTGCCGCTCGACCGCACCATGATCCTGCTCGCGTTCGTCTTCGCAGCGGTCTGGACTGTCACTGGCGCGATGGCCGCGCATTTTCCGCGCATCCTGGAGACCACAGGCGCGACGCCGGTCGAGGCGATCGCGGCCGGAGCGCTGATCGGCCCCGCGCAAGTCGCCGCGCGGGTTCTGGAAGCAGGCTTCCTCAGTCGCTTTCATCCGCTATGGTCGACGCGGCTCGCCTGCCTCACCCACCCCATCGGCGCGGTGGTCGTGGCCATCTTCGGCGGCGCCGCGGCCAGTGCGTTTGCGCTGTTCCACGGCTCCGGCAACGGCATCCTGACCATCGCGCGCGGCACGCTGCCGCTGTCGATCTTCGGCCCCAAGGATTTCGGCTATCGCCTCGGCATCATCGGCGCGCCGGCACGGATGGCGCAGGCGGTGGCGCCGCTGGCCTTCGGCCTGCTCATCGACGTCATGGGGGCCAAGGTGCTGATCGTCTCCTCGGCGCTCAGCCTCTCGGCGCTGGCCGCGCTGTTCATGATCCGCGCGCAACCGCGGCCGGATTGACCGGGCGGGAGCTTTCGCGCACAAGCGGAGCATGACCGAAGACACGCGCCCACCCCGCACATTCAAAGGCCTCCTGCGCTGGGCGACCACGCCGCCTCAGGCCTGGGGTGTCTATCTCCTCGCCATCATCCTGGTCTGGCTGATCTCCTTCTACGCCGGCTCGCTGAAGCCGAAGAAGATGCCGGACGCGAGCCCGCCGCCGGTCACGGCGCCGCGCAGCTAAGCCGGCTTCGTCTCGCTGGTAGCGATCCAGATGCCGGCGAACACGGCGACCAGCCCGATCAGGAGATTTGGCGTGATCGGCTCGCCGATCAGCAGCGCGGCGAGCAAGGTCGCGGCGATCGGGTTGACCGTCATCGTATTGGCGACCCGGGTCGGCGTCGCGCGCGCCAGCGCCATGACCCAGAGGATGAAGGCGAGCGCACCGCCGCCGATGCCCAGATAAATCCCGGCAATCCAATGCGCCGTCGTGAACTGCCCGAGCGCTGCGAAACTGCCTTTCACCAGACCCGCGAGCACCAGCACGGCGGCGCCCGCACCCATGCCGACCGTGAGAAAGCCGAGCGGGCTGGAGCGCTGCATCAGCGGCCGCGACAGCACGTTGTAGAACGCCATGCAGAACACGGCACCGGTCATGATCAGCTCGCCGCGCCAGGCGCCGGGCGGGCTTTGCGCCAGGCCCGCGGCCAGCGCCGCCGCCACGCCGAGCACCGCGATGCCGACGCCAATGACCTTGCGCGACGTCAGCCGCTCGACGCCGAGGATGGCGCCGACCACCATGGTGTGGAGCGGCAGCGTCGCAAGCGCGAGACTGGCGCGCGCGGCGGTCGTGTAGGACACCGCGATGTTGTAGAGGATGAAGAATAGGCCGAAAAAGCAGATGCCGAGCAGCGCCACGGCCGGCCAGTCGGACCGCTGCGGCCAGCGCACGCCGAGCATCAGGGCACACGGCAGGAGGCAGAGAGAGCCGATCCCCCAGCGCAGGATCGCGAGCAGGATCGGATCGGCGCCGCCGACCAGATAGCGGGTGATCGCCGCGGCAGTGCCGCCAAGGCTGCTCGATGCCAGTGCGATCGCAACCCCGGCCCACTCACCCACAATCGTCTCCCGTTGCGGAGCTTGTCGAGGGCGCTAGCACGTCCCTGTTGCCACCATAGTGGCAACAGGGGTGTTGCGGGAAGCTAGTCGTAAAACTCCGGCGACATCTTCTGGCTGTCGCGCTGGGACTTGTCGTGGTTGATCCAGAGCTGCGCCTTCTCCTTGCCGAGCGTGTCGGCGATCTTCTGCATCGAGGCCGTGCTCTGGTCCTTGTTGGCGTTCATGCTGGGCACGCGGCGGTTGTCCCAATTATCCTTGAAGTGCACTGCATCGCCCGACAGCACGACCGCGCCGGTCTTCGGCAGCTTCACCAGCAGCGATTGGTGTCCCGGCGTATGGCCGGGCGTCGACAGGATGGTCACGCTGCCGTCGCCGAACACGTCCTTGTCGCCCGCAAGCAGCTCGACCGGATGTGACGGCTTGAATCGCGGCTCGTTGTTGGCGCCGGGCCAGTCATACTCGGCCTTCTGCACGTAGAGCATGGCCTGCGGGAACAGCTCGACATTGCCGGTGTGGTCGGGATGGGTGTGCGAGACGGCCATCATCTTGACGTCACCGGGCTTGAGGCCGAGCTGTTCGAGCTGGGCGGCAAGCGTCTTCGGCCGGCGCCAGCTCACCGCCTTGGGATCGGCGGGCGCGAGGCCGTTCGGCATCGCGGCGACTGCGTCGGCGATGCCGGTGTCCCACAGGAACCAGCCCTTGGCGTGCTTGATGAGATAGCAGCTGTCGACGAAGTCCATCGTCTTGCCCTCGTTGAGGCCGGGCGTCCAGCGCGAGATGTCGCCGGCGGTGCCCTCGCCGCAATTGAGGACGTAGAGCCTTTCGACACCGGTCTTTTTGGACTGTGCCAGCGCCGCATGACAGGACAGAACGAGGGCAGCGACGGCGAGAGCGAGCGTGATCCTTGGCGTGATCCTTGGCGTCATTCGTTCCTCCCTTGCAGCCATTGTCGGCTGTGACCGAGGATCAACCCCGGTCCGTTCGCAGAATTCCCGCAACCCGCTTCAATGCGGGCAGGTCTCGACCTCGACGGTGACGTGGCTCAGCCCCTTCAACCCGGCGAGCCGCCTCTTGTAGACGGCCGGCTGCTTCGGCTTGTCCGACACCACCGACACCAACACGGCGCAATGGCCGGGGCCGACCTGCCACAGATGCAGATCGGTGACGCGGTCATCACCGGTCTCCATACGCGCCCGGATCACACGCTCGAGCTTCTCGTCGGCGCGCACGTCGAGCAACACCGCGCCCGATGTCTTGATCAGGCCGAACGCCCAGCTCGCGATCACGGCACTGCCGATCAGGCCGACCGCCGGATCGGCCCAGGCCCATCCCGAATACATGGCGACCACCAGCGCGGCGATCGCCAGAACCGAGGTCGCCGCGTCCGCCATGACGTGGACATAGGCGGCGCGGAGATTGTTGTCGTGATGATGGTGATGATGATCATGCTCATGATCATCGTGATCATCATGCGCATGACCGTGGTGGTGGTGATCGTGGCTGCCGCGGAGCAGCCAGGCGCTGGCGAGATTGACGCACAGACCGAGGGCGGCCACCACGATGGCCTCGCCATAGACGATCGGCACCGGATTGATCAGCCGCAGCACGCTCTCATAGGCGATCTCGACCGCGATCAGGCCGAGGATGATCGCGCTGGCGAAGGCGGCGAGATCGCCGAATTTGCCGGTGCCGAAGCTGAAATGCGAGCTCCCCAGGTGCCGCCGCGCAAAGCGATACGCGAACGCCGCAATCCCCAGCGCCGCCGCATGCGTGCCCATGTGCCAGCCGTCGGCGAGCAGTGCCATCGACCCGAACAGCGAGCCGGCGACGATCTCGCCGACCATCATGACCAGCGTCAGGATGACGACGAGCCAGGTGCGCCGCTCGTTCTCGTCGTGCTTGTCGCCCAGAAAGGCGTGGTCATGGGTCCATTGTTCGATGGAATGGGAATGCATCGAAAATTCTCCGGAAGGTCTGGTCCGTTGACCCGCAATATAGACCTGCGGGGTCCTCGGACAAAATCGGCGAAACGAGCCGATTGACAGGCGGGTGCCGTTTCGATGTAATAAAGGTCATGGGGATTTGAGCGATCTCCCCACGAGGCGACATGCCCAAGTATCGCGTCCCGTTTGTTCTTACGAGGGCGCATCATGTCTTCCTACACGACGATATCATCTGAAAAAATGGCACGACTGATCGGCACGGCGAATGCGCCTGTCCTGATCGACGTGCGCACCGACGAGGATTTTGCCGCCGACCGGCGACTGATCCCGGGTTCGATCAAGCTCAGCCACGACAATGTTCCGGAATGGGGCGGCCAATTCGCCGGCCGTTCCGCGATCGTCTCGTGCTTGCGCGGCGAAAAGCTCGCGCAGGGCACCGCCGCCTGGCTCAGGCAGCTCGGCGTGCAAGCCGAGACGCTGGAGGGCGGTTTCGAGGGCTGGAAGGCGGCAAAACTGCCGCTGCTCGATACCCGCAAGCTGCCGCCGCGCGACGCCAAGGGACGGACCGTCTGGGTGACGCGGGCGCGGCCAAAGGTCGACCGCATCGCCTGCCCCTGGCTGATCCGACGCTTCGTCGATCCCACGGCCGTCTTCCTGTTCGTGGCGCCTTCGGAAGTGGTGGCGGTCGGGCAACGCTTCAACGCAGCCCCGTTCGACATCGAGAACGTGTTCTGGAGCCACCGTGGCGAGCTCTGCACCTTCGATGTAATGATCGAGGAGTTCGGGATTGCCGCGCCTGCGCTGCTCCGGCTCGCAACGCTGGTGCGCGGCGCCGACACCGCGCGGCCTGACCTGGCGCCGGAGGCCCCCGGTCTGCTCGCGGCTTCGCTCGGGCTGTCGCGGATGTACGATGACGACCTCGAACAGCTCGAAGCCGGCATGTTGCTCTACGACGCGTTCTACCGCTGGTGCCGCGACGCGACGTCTGAGACGCATAACTGGCCGACCAACAAGGCGAAGGCTTGATGGATACCCGTACGACCGAAACAGGAGCTGATGCCGGTCACGGCGTCAGCTTCAGTGAAGCCTTTCGCGTCTGGCTCCGTGTCGCCTGCCTGAGTTTTGGCGGGCCCGCGGGCCAAATTGCGGTGATGCATCGCATCCTGGTCGAGGAGAAGAACTGGATCTCGGAAGCCCGTTTCCTCCACGCGCTCAATTACTGCATGCTGCTGCCGGGCCCGGAGGCGCAGCAGCTGGCGACCTATATCGGCTGGCTGATGCACCGCACCGCCGGCGGGCTGATGGCGGGCGGACTGTTCATCCTGCCCGGCATCATCGCCATCATGGGCCTGAGCTACGTCTACGCCGCCTTCGGTAATGTCAGCTTCGTCGAGGCGCTGTTCTACGGGCTGAAGGCCGCCGTGCTCGCCATCGTCGTCGAGGCCGTGGTGCGCGTCGGCAAGCGCGCGCTGAAGAACCGCATCATGATCGCGCTTGCCGCGATCGCCTTTGTCGCGATTTTCTTCTTCGCGATCCCCTTCCCGGTCATCATCATCGCCGCCGGCGTCATTGGATATATCGGCGCCAAACAGGGCCGTCCGGAATTCGCGCCGGCCGGTCACGGCCCTGGCGGCAGCAGCGCCGTGATCGACAGCATGCTCGGCGACGCTGTGCCCGAGCATGTCCGCCCCAACACCGCGCGCACGATTCGCGTCGGCGCGTTGTGGCTGGCGCTGTGGCTGGTGCCGGTGATCGCGCTGTTGCTCGCTGTTGGACAGGACAATGTCTTCAGTCACATCGCGCTGTTCTTCTCAAAAATGGCGCTGGTCACCTTCGGCGGCGCCTACGCAGTGCTGGCCTATGTCGCCCAGCAGGCGGTCGAGCACTATCACTGGCTGAAGCCGCACGAGATGCTCGACGGCCTCGGCATGGCCGAGACCACGCCCGGTCCTTTGATCATGGTGCTTCAGTTCGTGGGCTTCATGGCCGCCTACCGCGACGCCAGCGGGCTGTCGCCGATGCTCGCGGCTACGCTCGGCGGATTGCTCGCAACCTGGGTCACCTTCACGCCCTGCTTCCTCTGGATTTTCGTAGGCGCCCCTTACGTCGAACGGTTGCGCGGCAACAAGGGCCTTGGCGGTGCGCTCAGTGCGATCACCGCTGCCGTCGTCGGCGTGATCCTCAACCTCTCGATCTGGTTTGCGCTGCACACGCTGTTCCGCGAGACCGTGCCGGTGCACGCGTTTCCGTTTGCCTTCGACATGCCGGTCCTGACCAGCGTCGATATCCCCGCGCTCGCGCTGTCGATCGCTGCCGCAACCGCGATCTTCCGCTTCAAGCTCGGCATGCTGACGGTGCTCGCCGGCTCGTGTACCGCTGGCGTGGCGCTGCGGCTGGCGGGGGTGATCTAGGACGCGAACTCAGTGGTTCGTTGCGTCCCGGTTTGCCAATGGAAGGCGTCACTAAGCCGTCAGGTTTGCATGGCGGCTATAGGCCAAGGGGGGCTTCCCTACGAATCCCCAGGACCTTGAGCTCAGTTTCTTGGCGTCTGAATTTCGGTGACGACCGATGCTTCACACCCTCTTGTCGCTGAACGCGGCGGGAAGCGTGGCGAGGAACGACATGACGCGCTGTGTGCGCAGCGGCGGGCGGCGGTCGGAGGTGCGCAGCATCCATAGGGGTTCCCCGGACGCGCGCCAGGGCGCAAGCACTTCGACCAGCCGGCCGGCACGAAGATCTTCGTCGACGAGCCATGCTGGCCCCCAGCCGACCCCAAACCCATTCGCGATCAAGGCGAGCGAAGCGTGCGCGTCGTCGCAAATGTGCTTGGGCTTGGGCGTGATGCGAATGGGTCCTTTGCCGCGCGGGTCGGCGAAGCGCCAGGTCAGGATCTGACCGCTCGCGGGATTCCGGAAGCCGACGTGGTCGTGCGCGGAAAGCTCGTATGGAGTCGCCGGCGCGCCGCGCGCGTTCAGATAGGCAGGCGAGGCGCAAGCGATCCACGAGAACGTGCACAGCCGCCGCGCCTGATGGCCGGGCGCGCGGTCGAGGGGCCCTGAGCGGATCGCGACGTCGACGCCTTCCGCCGCGAGATCGAGAATCTCGTTGCGGAATTTGACCTCGATCTCGATTTCCGGCCGTTCCCGCAGGAACGCGGGCAGTCGCGGCAGGATGCAGGCGCGCGCGAACGAGGCGGGGGCGGTCACGCGCACCCGTCCGCCATCGTCGCCCGCGACTTCGCCGAGCGCGGATTGGACATGGGCGAGACTTTCGACCAACGCGCGTCCCGCCGCCATCAGCCTGTCGCCTTCTTCGGTCAGCGCCAACGAATGGGTGGAGCGATGCAAAAGCCGCAACCCGCGAGCCTTTTCAAAGCGGGCGACCGCCTTGGACATTGCCGAGGTGGTCGTCCCCGCGCGCCGCGCGGCTTCGGCAAAGGAGCCCGCCTCGACGACGCGGACGAAGGCGAGGAGACGAGAGAGGTCGGGAGGTAAAGTCGTTGTGGACATGCAGTCCACATAGTCATGGCTGCGTGGTCACTACAAGAGCCCTTCCCGAACGGCTAGACAGGAAGCGTCAGCCCGCATTCTGCGGCGCTGGAAACGCGGGAAGTCCCATGAACCCCATCGAAATCACCCTGCAAGCCCTTGACGCCGCCGAGCGCGCGATTCCACCCGGCCAGCCGGTTTATATGCTCAATCTGCTGCGCTACCGCGCGTATGCGCGTTACGAGGACGGATTCGACGCCGCGCCCTGCTCGGGCCGCGAAGCCTTCCACGAACGCTACAGGCCGGCATTCCGGCGTCTCGCGGCCGGTAAGCCGCTCGTGCGGATGTTTTCCGGGCCGGTCCTAACGAGCCTCGTCGGCTCGCCAGGCGAACGCTGGGACGAAGCGGCGATCAATGAATACGGCGATTTCGCCACCTTCCGCTCGATCGTCGACACCGAGATTTACCGGCGCGAAGCCGCCCCGCATCGGCACGCGGCGCTCGAGGATTTCCGGCTGTTCGCGCTCGCGAAGGCGATGTGAACGCATCGAGGCGACTGCCTCTGCATTCGCCTTGACGGAGCTTATCTGGAATTTGTCCTTGAGCACCTCCCCGTGCCCGTCGGGCAAAACAGCCGCGATCACTTCCGCCACATCGCCTGTCAAGCCCACCTCGCAAAATATTCCACTTTACCGAAATTCGGATTTTACGTACAAGCGACACACCCTGGCCCGAGACAAGGGGCGGATCGCGATCGTCACGAACCGCGGGCTGGGCAGCGATGGACGCGACGGCGTCGGGCATAACAGGCATTGCAGGGCGGCTTCGGCTGTGAGCAAGGCCTTCGTGCCTACGACACGATGCCGAAAGCGTCTTGGCATGGCTTCGGGTGTGAGCACACGCCAGCACTCGAAGCGACATGCGAAGACGTGCGCGGACGAACAAGTCGTGTGGTCCTGACGCCCGGGGTCTGTGCGTCAAGTCCTGCAGTGATGTGGCGGCCCAACCGGGCGCGCGCATCAGTCATCTGCAGGACGACGGGGGCAATAGTGCATCGCTCCCCGAGGAGAGCACGAAGGACACGTTAAAACCATCGCGCAGGGAAGGCCGGGCGATCCGGCGAACCTGTGGTCCACCCCGTGTGCATTTCTATTGCGCACGGACCTGCGGGTGCCAGCCGGCGCCCGGCCTTCCCTGCGCCCTTGTCTCAACAAGGGCAATGCGACGACGCAAAACTCGGGCGGAAGCAGCCGCGAGATCGCGAACTCTCGTCCGCTGTTTGAAGTGTGGATCGGCGCGACAGTAGGTCCTAGCCCTATTCTCACTGTCATCGCCCGCGAAGGCGGGCGATCCAGTACTCCGAGACAGTCGCGATCGAGAAGAGAGGCCGCGGCGTACTGGATGCCCCGGTCGAGCCGAGGCATGAAACCGTCGTTGTCGCTCTACCTCATCATCATCCGCGCAATCGCTTCCCCAATCACCACCGTCGTGAAGTGGGTGTTGGCCCGGCAATCCGACGGCATGATCGAGGCGTCGGCGACGCGCAGGCCCGCGATGCCCTTCACCGTACCATCAGGATTGACCACGCCGTCGGCGTCGTTGATGCCGGTCATCCGGCAACTACCGGCGGCATGCTGGATGTCGCCGGTCTCACGCCGCAGCAGCGCATCCAGTTCATGCTCCGGCAGCGCAGCGGCTTGCTGCAGCCTCAGATCGGTGTCGGCGAGCCGGATCCAGTCGGCGATGCCTGATAGCGCCGGCTGGGAGGTGATCACGGCCAGCCGCCTCACCGCATCCATCATGCGCAGCATGTCGCGGGGATCGGCCAGCATGTTTTCCTCGACGACCGGATCGATCGCGGGGTCGGTCGAGGTCAGCTTGAGCGTGCCACGAGAATACGCGTTGAACAGCCCGGCGCCGATCGCGCCCGGCACACCGATGCCGCGGTGGTTGAAGGCGATCAGGATCATGTCGCGCTTGCCGCCGTCGGCGAGGCCCGAGGAATAGGTCACGCAGCAATTGGTATGACGCGTGTCCGGATCGGTGGGCCGCAGATTTTCGTGGAGCTGGATCGTGGCGCGAAACAGCGGGTGGTCGAAGAAGTGACGGCCGACCGGCAGGTCGCGCTCGACCGCGATCCCCATCGCCTTCAGCTCATCCGCAGGTCCGATGCCCGAGCGCAGCAGGATCGCCGGACTGTGGATGGCGCCGGCGCACAGCACGATCTGGCGCGCGCTGATCTCGCTGGTGCCCTGCCCCTCGATGTGAACGCGGAGGCCGGTCGCCCGGCCGTCGCTGATCAGCACGCGGTCGACCAGCGCATGCCCGCGAATTTCCAGATTGGCGCGGCCGCGCGCGGGCTCCAGATATCCCTCGTTGGTGGTGATGCGGCGGCTGTCGCGGCTGTTGATGGGATAGCAGGCGACGCCCTCACCGTCGGGGCCGTTGACGTCGGCGCACCAGGGATAGCCGCTCCCCAGCGCCGCATCGCGCAAGCCGCGATCGATCGGGCCCCATTTGTCCGGCGGCGCCCGATAGACCGGCAGCGGTCCACCGCGTCCGTGGCCGGCGGCGTCGCCGAATTCCAGATCATCCTCGATCACCGAGAACAACGGCATGACGTCCTTGGCGGACCAGCCGGTGCAGCCATTGGCGGCCCATTCGTCGAACGCATCGGCAACGCCGCGGATGGCGATCTGGCCGTTCATCATCGACGAGCCGCCGAGCCCCTTGCCGCGCCAGTAGAAGCGCGGCTCCTGCCCCGCCACACGGCGCGTCAGAAGATCAGGCCACTGCCATTTCTGCTGGTACTCGCGCTTGTGGATGATCGGGATCGGGTTCGGCGTCCTCACTTCCCAAGGCGCCTCGTCGGCGCGCCAGTCCAGACCGGCTTCGAGCAGCAGGACGCGCCGTGCGGGATCCTCCGAGAGCCGAGCCGCAACAGCGGCGCCGGCGGAGCCGCCGCCGACAACAATGACATCGTACATCGGGCTACTTCTCAACATTCCAGAACACCGGGATGCCGGACGGTATCAGACCGCGCGCACCGGCGGAACCAGACTGTCGCCCGACTACCCGATCACCCTGCCGAACTTGTTGGACTTCGGGAATCCCTTCGGCGGTAGACGGCCGGCGTCGGCGCGGGAGCCTTTCCACTCGGCGAGCTCCTTCATGGTCGCAGAGAATTCGCGGCCGGCGGAGTCCTTCCAGGTCAGGCCCGTCTTGGCGTCGAACACGGCAACGTCGGAGAGGCCGCCGTCCTTGTACTTCTGCAGACGCACACCGCGACCGCGGGCCATCTCCGGCACCTGGTCGAGCGGGAACACCAGCATCTTGCGGTTCTCGCCGATGACCGCGACGGTGTCGCCGAGCACCTCGGTGACCGTGCGCGCCTCATTCGGCATGTCGACGTTGAGAACCTGCTTGCCCTTCTTGGTGGTGCCGACGCAATCGTCCTCGTTGACGACGAAGCCCTGGCCCTCGTGGCTCGCGACCAGGAATTTGCGCCCGCCCTTGTTGACGAACAGCGTGACCGGCGCGGCCTCCGGCTCGAGATCGATGAACTGGCGGATCGGCTCGCCATGACCGCGGCCGCCCGGAAGTTTTGCGACATCGAGCGAGTAGAACTTGCCGTTGGTGGCGAACAGCAGCAGCTTCGAGGTCGTCTCCGCGAAGAACGCGAACCCGAGCTTGTCGTCCTGCTTGAAGGCCAGCCCCGAGAGATCCTCGACATGGCCCTTGAGGGTGCGGATCCAGCCCTTGTCGGAGACGACCACCGTCACTGGCTCGCGCTCGACCAGGGCCTCCTCGATCGCAGCGAGATCATGCTCGGGCGCGTCCGCAAAGGTGGTGCGGCGCTTGCCGAGCGGGGTCTTCGGTCCGAACATGTCGCGGACCTTGCCAACCTGCTCGCCGACCTTCTTCCACTGCTCGGGCTCGGACGCCAGCAATCCCTCGATGCCCTTCAGCTCCTTGCGAAGATCCTTGTCCTCGCTGCGGATCTCCATCTCCTCGAGCTTGCGCAGGCTTCGCAGCCGCATGTTGAGGATGGCTTCGGCCTGCACCTCGGTGAGCTTGAACGCCTTGATCAGCGCCGGCTTCGGCTCGTCCTCATTGCGGATGATCCTGATCACCTCGTCGATGTTCAGATAGGCAATCAGCAAGCCGCCGAGAATCTCCAGCCGGCGCTCGATCTCGGCCTTGCGATGGTTGGTGCGACGGATCAGCACGTCGCGCAGATGGTCGAGCCATTCGCGCAAGCATTCCGCCAGCCCCACGACCTTGGGAATGCGGCCCTTGATCAGCACGTTGAGGTTCAGCGGAATCTTGTTTTCGAGCTCGGTCAGCCGGAATAGCGATTCCATCATCAGCGCGGGATCGACGTTCTTCGACTTCGGCTCGATCACGATGCGGACGTCTTCGGCCGACTCGTCCCTGATATCGCCGACCAGCGGCAGCTTCTTCTGGTCCAGCAGCTCGGCGATCTTCTCGATCAGCCGCGATTTCTGCACCAGAAAGGGAATCTCGGTGACGACGACGACCCAGGTGCCGCGCGCGCCCTCTTCCTGCTCCCATCGGGAGCGGACGCGGAACGAGCCGCGGCCGGTGGTGTAGGCTTCAGCGATCGCCTGCTTGGAATCGACGCAGATGCCGCCGGTGGGAAAATCCGGACCCTTGACCCATTTCAGCAGCGCCTTGGATTTCGCGTCGGGCTTCTCGATCAGATGCAGCGCGGCGTCGCAGAGCTCGGCCGCGTTGTGCGGCGGGATCGAGGTCGCCATGCCGACCGCGATACCCTGCGCGCCGTTGGCGAGCAGGTTCGGGAAGCCGCCGGGCAGCACGATCGGCTCTTTCGACTGACCATCGTAATTGGGACGGAATTCGACCCCGTCCTCGTCGATGCCGTCGAGCAGAAGCCGCGCGACGTCGGTCATGCGCGCTTCGGTGTAGCGGTAGGCGGCGGGATTATCGCCGTCGATATTGCCGAAATTGCCCTGGCCGTCGACCAGAGGGTAGCGCGAGGAGAAATCCTGGGCGAGACGCACCATGGCGTCGTAGATCGCCTGGTCGCCGTGCGGATGGAACGAGCCCATCACATCGCCGACGATTTTGGCGGATTTCTTGAACGCCGTGCCCGGGTCGAGCCGGAGCAGGCGCATGCCATAGAGAATGCGGCGGTGCACCGGCTTCAGGCCGTCGCGCGCATCCGGCAGCGCGCGGTGCATGATGGTGGAGAGCGCGTAGGCAAGATAGCGCTCTTCCAGCGCCTCACGCAGCGGCACCTCGTGAATTTCGGCCGGTTCCTCCGGCGGAATCAATCGTTTTCCCATGCCGCCCGGTTAAACCGTGGAAGCGAATCGGGCAAGGATCGATTGGTTCCCCGGGGGCGGCCTACTGGCCGGCCCAGCCTGCGGTGAAGGTCTGGGTGGGTTGGGCGCTTTTGGCCTGGGTGGTGGCTGGGGCATTGGTCAGACACCGCCGGGCCGTCTCGATCTCGGCCTCCGTTGCGCCTTTTGAGCGGGCCCAAGCCTCGGCTGCCGCAGCCGAATACTTGGCCACATAGAACCTGACGACGGTGCAGGAGGCACGGCGAAAAACGCCCGGCTGCTCACCCGCGAGGGCGTCCGGCGCCAGCGCGATCAGCGCTGCCGATATCACAAGTCCCTTGATCAGCATGAGCCTATCCCCGATTGGAACCCAAATTGGCAAGTCCGGGGAACCCAGTTTTGTTCCAGCAAATGGCTGGCCCGCTGAGGCAACGCAGGGCCGCGCCAGGCTCATGGCGCGGGAATGGCGGCCTTTGCCTGCTGTCGAATTAGCGCGTTGATAAAGCCTGCCCGCGCGTCGGAATGGCCCTGCCCGCGCGGCTCCAGCACGTGGCGCAGCAGGAACAGGCCGGTCAGTCGAAAGCCGTCCTGGAGATCCTGATCGGTGAGGTCGCCCTGCACCTCGCCCTGGCGCAGGAACGGCGGCAGCCGCAACAGGCGGTCGCGCCACGGTTCGCCCGCCCCGCGCGACACCGCGCCGCCGGATTTGGGCGAGACGTAGATCAGGTCGTTCGTTTCTCCGGTCACGGCGCAGTTTTCCAGCGCCAGCCCGAAGCCGAGTTCGGTGAGCATTGCCAGTTCGAAATGGATCACGTGCACGGCCGCGCTGCCGATGTCGTCGAAATCGTCCAGCGAATGTTCGAGCAGCGCCAGGAGGTTTTCGTGCGGATCGCGCTCCGGCAGCAACCGCGCGATCGAGGCGAGATGGGTGATGCCGTAGACGCCGTGGGATGATCCCAGCAGCGTCGCCGCCCGCAGCTTGAGGCCCTCGATGGCATAGGTGCCGAGATGCTCATCGAGCCGCGCCCGCCACACCACGCTGAGGCTGTTGCCGGGCTGCAGCAGCGGCCGCATCCGCGAGCCGGCGCCGCCGCGGACGAGACCGAGATGGCGGCCGTGCGCGCGGGTCAGCAGCTCGACGATGGCGCTGCTCTCGCCATGCCGCCGCACCCCCAGCACGATGCCTTCGTCGGTCCATTCCATGGGTGAAGTCTAGCGGATTCCGGTCTTCAATCGTAGGGCGGATTGGCCGAAGGCCTAATCGGCCAATCGCGGATGCACTCCTGGAAGGTGAATTGCGCGCCGCCAATCCACCCGACACGGCCTCACGCGTTGAACCAGCCCTGCGCGTCGCCGCGGAACGAGAAATACAATCCCATCGCCGTCAGCACGCAGGAGACGATCTCGATGGCGCTGTCGAGTTCCATGCCCTTCTGGCCGATGATCTGGCCGAGCGAGATCACCGACAGCACGAGTGCTGCAGCCAGTACCCAGCGCGGCCAGTTCTTGCGCCCGCGCGCGGCCAGCCGGACGAAATAGACCAGCAGCAGGATCATGCCGCCGGCAAGCAGCGTCGACGTCATGATCATCTGTTCGGTCATCTCGGCATTCGGCGTGCGGTCCTGCACCGCCATCGACAAGGCATCCAGCATCAACGATGCATAGAGCAACGCTTCGAAGCGCCGTACGTTGCTGGGTACGCTCATCGCCAACCGATCTTTTCTTGGTTATTCTTTGGGAAATTCCAGGCCCATCTCGCGGTAGCGATCGGGATCGTCGCTCCAGTTCTCGCGCACCTTGACGAACAGGAACAGGTGCACCGGCACGCCCAGGATCTCGCCGATCTCCTTGCGCGAGTCCGCGCCGATCGACTTGATGGTGGCGCCGCCCGCGCCGAGCACGATCTTCCGCTGGCTCTCGCGCTCGACGAAAATCGTCTGCTCGATGCGCACCGACTTGTCCTTGCGCTCCTCCCACTTGTCGGTCTCGACGGTGGACTGGTAGGGCAATTCCTGGTGCAGCTTGCGAAAGATCTTCTCGCGGGTGATCTCGGCAGCAAGCTGCCGCATCGGCGCGTCCGACATCTGGTCTTCGGGATAGAGGAACGGCCCCGGCGGCACGATCTCGGCCAGCGTATGCCTGAGGTCGTCGACGCCGTCGCCGGAGATCGCCGCAATCATGAACGTCTTTGCGAAGGCCATGCGCTCGTTGGCGGCCTGCGCCAGCGCCAGCAGCTTCTCGCGCTGGACCAGGTCGACCTTGTTGATGACCAAAATCTTTTCGTGCTTGACGCTGGCGACCTTGGTGAGGATCGCCTCGGCTTCCTCGTCGATGCCGGCCTTGGCATCCAGTAGCACGCAGACGAGATCGGCATCATGCGCGCCGCTCCAGGCGGTCGAGACCATGGCGCGGTCGAGCCGGCGCTTGGGCAGGAAGATGCCGGGCGTATCGACCAGGATGATCTGAGCGTTGTTCTCGATCACGATGCCGCGGATCAGCGCGCGCGTGGTCTGCACCTTGCGCGAGACGATCGTGACCTTGGCCCCGACCAGCGCATTGACCAGCGTGGATTTGCCGACGTTGGGCGCGCCGATCAGCGCGACGAAGCCGCAGCGCGTAGCAGTGGGCGCCTCGCCGCTTGCTTTAACCGTCATTGCCGCCGCCAACGCCTTCACGTTCGATCATCACTGAAGCTGCCACCTTCTCTGCCGCGCGCTTGCTGCCGCCGATGCCTTCCGCCGGAGCGAGTCCCGGAAGATCGACCGCGACGCGGAATTGCGGATCATGATGCGGGCCGGTGCGCTCGACTTCGCGATATACGGGCGTCGGCAATCCCTTGCCTTGCGCCCATTCCTGGAGAACGGTCTTGGGATCGCGCAAGGGACGTCGCGGCTTGTGCATGCGCTCGGTCCAGTTGCGCTTGACGAAATCGGCCGCCGCCGCGTAGCCGCCGTCGAGGAAGACGGCGCCGATCACGGCCTCGCAGATGTCGCCTAGCACGCTCTTGCGCAGGCGTGCGTCGGCGCTGGAGCCGACCGAGCCGAGCTTGATGTCGTCGAGCAGACCGAGCGACTTGGCGACATCGGCGCAGCTCTCCTTGCGCACCAGTTCGGCAAGTCGCTTGGACAGCTCGCCTTCGTCGGCGTTCGGGAAGGTGTGATAGAGCATGTCGGAGACGACGAGCCCGAGCACGTGGTCGCCGAGGAATTCCAGCCGCTGATAGCTGTCGCCGCGCTTGCGCCCGGACTTCAGCGCGGAGACATGCGTGATGCCTTGCATCAAGAGGTTCGGATCGGCAAAGCTGTAGCCGATGCGTGCCTCGAGCCCCGCATTCGCATCCGAGCCCCTGACCTTGCTGCTCCGCACCCGCTTCTTCTTCGCAGGCGTCTTGTTTTCAGGCGTCTTGCTTTCAAGGCTCTTGGTCGCAGCTTCGCCGTCGGGGCCCGCTTGCGCCTCGGTCGGCAGGGTCGCGATGTCCTTGGCTTCGTCTTTCATCGGACGATTTTGAAGAAGCGATTCCAGCGCACCGCCCACGGCCAGCGCCAGAACATCCAGGCATGCTCGCCTTCGGCGATCGAGAAGAAGATCATCTGGGCGCGCCCGATCAAATTCTCCTTCGGCACGTAGCCGACCTGACCAAGGAAGCGGCTGTCGGTCGAGTTGTCGCGGTTGTCGCCCATCATGAAGAAATGGCCGGTCGGCACAGTGTAGACGTTGGTGTTGTCCACGTAGCCGTTGTCGGCACAGTCCAGCGTCTCGTAGGACACGCCGTTCGGCAGCGTTTCCTTCCAGCGCTTCACCCGGGAGACGCCGCTGCCTTCGGCGCCGCAGGGGTCCTCGCCGACAAATTCGCTCATGCGCTGCCGCTCGACCGGCGTGTCGTTGATGTAGAGCAGCCCGTCCCGCATCTGGATGCGGTCGCCGGGAAGGCCGATCACGCGCTTGATGTAGTCGGTGGAATCGTCCTTCGGCAGGCGGAACACGACGATGTCGCCGCGGTTCGGGTCCGAGCCCCAGATCCGCCCCGAGAACAGCGGCGGCGAGAACGGGATCGAGTAGTGGCTGTAGCCGTAGGAATATTTCGAGACGAACAGATAGTCGCCGACCAGCAGCGTCGCCTTCATCGAGCCGGATGGGATGTTGAACGGCTGGAACAGGAAGGTGCGGATCACCAGCGCAATCAGGAGAGCGTGGATCACGACCCGGATCGTTTCGCCGACGCCGCTCTCAGTTTTCGTTCCTGAAGTCACGCTCATTGCTCTCTCAATTCCGGCGGGCGGTCACAGCGCGCCCTCCTCGCGCGAGCAGCCCATCGCTCGCGGCCCAAGGAGATTGTCCTGATTCTGATAATGAGGGCCAATTCCGGCGTAAAGCCGAATTCGCCCAGCCTGATTTGCGTCCGCGGACTTTTAGACGGTTGTCGGAGGCCACGCAATCAAGGATCGCATCAAAACTGCATAAGCGTTTGATTTTGAATGCGAATTATAAAATGATCGGAGTGGCGTCAGGGTTTGGCCAGCGGCACGGCGGAAATGATGACGAAGGCCTGTGCCAACGGCCAGTCATCGGTGATCGACAGGTCGATCTGCGCCGCGAACCCTTCCGGCGTCAGGGCCTGGAGCCGGGCCAGCGCCCCGCCCGTCAATTGCATGGTTGGCCGCCCTCCCGGCAGGTTGACCACCCCCAT
This sequence comes from Bradyrhizobium sp. Ken64, assembly GCF_055807555.1. NCBI lineage: Bacteria > Pseudomonadati > Pseudomonadota > Alphaproteobacteria > Hyphomicrobiales > Nitrobacteraceae > Bradyrhizobium > Bradyrhizobium sp. Ken64. The sequence continues at coordinate 387,529 of NZ_JBVVPA010000003.1, forward strand.
GTCGCGCCACCACACGCCGCGCCTGATGCCGGTGCCGAGCGCCTTGGAACAGGCCTCCTTGGCGGCGAAGCGCTTGGCGTAGGTTGCCACCACCATCTTCTCGTTCTTGGCGCGCCGCTCCGCCTTGGCCCGCTCCGCCGCGGTGAAGATGCGGTCGAGGAAGCGCTCGCCATGGCGATCGATCACCTTGCCGACCCGGGTGATGTCGATCAGATCGGAGCCGATGCCGATGATCATGCCCGGCTCCGGCCGCGGTCCATCGCCGCGCGCATGCTGCGAACCGTCTCGGCGAGACCGACGAACAGGGCTTCGCCGATCATGTAGTAGCCGATGTTGAGCTCCATGATCTCCGGCAAGCCGGCGATCGTCTCCGCCGTCGCGTAGTCCAACCCGTGTCCGGCGTGAACCTCCAGCCCCGCTTCCCTCGCCAGCTTCGCCCCTGCCACGATCCGCCGCCATTCGGCCTCGGCCTTGTCGGCGTGACCGTCGACGACGGCGTCGCACCAGGCGCCGGTGTGGATCTCGATCACAGGCGCGCGCAGCCGCGCTGCCATCTCGATCTGGGCGGGATCGGCCGCGATGAACAGCGACACCCGGATGCCAGCATCGTTCAGCCGCGCGATATAAGGCGCCAGCGCATTGTGCTGGCCGACGACGTCGAGCCCGCCTTCGGTCGTCACCTCCTGGCGCCGCTCCGGCACGAGGCACACCGCGTGCGGCCTGGTGGCGAGCGAAATCCGCATCATGTCCTCGGTCGCCGCCATCTCGAAATTGAGCGGCTTGGAGATCTCGGCTTTCAGCCGCGCCATGTCCTCGTCGCGGATGTGCCGGCGATCCTCGCGCAAATGAGCGGTGATGCCGTCGGCGCCGGCCTCGATCGCCAGCAGCGCCGCGCGCACCGGATCGGGATTGCGGCCGCCGCGCGCGTTACGCAGGGTCGCGACATGGTCGACATTGACGCCGAGGCGGAGCGGAGGTGCAGGCATTTCAGGACTCACGGAATCATAGGAATAGACAAGACGGAAGGCGTCTATCCATTAACACGTTCGGCGCGGGCGACGACCGCCTTCGCGCGCAGCTGGGCCAGGATCGCGCTCAAATGCTTGAGATCGTAGACTTCGAGATCGATCGTCGTCTCCGTGAAATCCGGTGAGCGGCGCTGCATGCTGATGTTGTCGATGTTGCCGTCGTGCTCGGCGATCACGGTCGCGATCTGCGCCAACGCACCGGGCTCGTTGACGTTCTCGACCTTGATACGGGCCGGGAAGCGCTGCGGCGCGGAGTCCTCGATGTCCCAGCGCACGTCGAGCCAGCGCTCCGGCTCTTCCTCGAAATCCTTCAGGGCCGGCGCCTGGATCGGGTAGATGGTGATGCCCTCGCCCGGCGTGACGATGCCGACGATGCGGTCACCGGGCACAGCGCCGCCGTTCGGCGCGAACTTCACCGGCAGGTCGGAATTGATGCCGCGGATCGGGATCGCGACCGGGCTGCGCGGTGGTTCGGACGACTTCTCCTTGAGCTTGGCGGCAAGCCCCTTCTTGACGCCGTAGCGCGCGATGCGCTCCTCCTTGTAGTCGGGATACATCGCACGCGCGACGTGGGAGGCCTTGATCTCGCCGCGTCCCACAGCCGCCATGACGTCCTCGATCGAGGTTCGTGCCAGTCGCGGCAGCGCGCCCTTGAGCTTGTCGTCGGCGTATTCGATCTTGGCTCGCTCGAACAGGCGCTCGACGATGCGCCGGCCGAGGCCGACATATTGATCGCGCACCGCAGTCCTGGTGGCGCGGCGGATCGCGGCGCGCGCCTTGCCGGTGACCGCGAGCGTTTCCCAGGCGGACGGCGGCGCCGCTTGCGCTTCCGAGGTCAGCACCTCGACCTCGTCGCCGTTCTGGAGCTCCGAGGACAGCGGCGCAAACTGGCCGTTGATCTTGCAGCCTACGGCGCTGTTGCCGACGTCGGTATGCACGGCATAGGCGAAGTCGATCACGTTGGCATGGCGCGGCAGCGCGATCAGCTTGCCCTTCGGGGTGAAGCAGAACACCTGGTCGTGGAACAGCTCGAGCTTGGTGTGCTCGAGGAATTCCTCGGGGTTGGCGCTCTCCGAGAGGATGCCGATGGTGTGGCGCAACCAGGCGAACGCATTGGACTCGCGCTTGAGGAATTCGGTCGGCGAGCCCACGCCTTCCTTGTAGAACACGTGCGCGGCGATGCCGCGCTCGGCGATCTGGTCCATCGCCTCGGTGCGGATTTGCAACTCGACCCGCTGGTTGCCGGGGCCGATCACGGTGGTGTGGATCGAGCGGTAGTCGTTCTGCTTCGGCGTCGAGATGTAGTCCTTGAATCGCCCGGGCACGACCGGCCAATTTGTGTGGACGATGCCGAGCGCGCGGTAGCAGGCCTCGATGTCGTTGACGACGACGCGGAAGCCGAAGATGTCGGACAATTGCTCGAAGCCGACCGACTTGCGCTCCATCTTGGTCCAGATCGAGAATGGCTTCTTGCGCCGGCCATAGACCCGCGCCCCAAGACCCCGGTGTCGCAGATTGTTGGAGAGCTGGTCCTCGATTTCGCCGATCAGATTGCGGTTGCGCTCGGCCAGCGCATCGAGCCGCTGCATCACCACCGAATAGGCTTCCGGGTCGAGCGTCCGGAACGACAGGTCCTCCAGCTCCTCGCGCATTTCCTGCATGCCCATGCGCCCGGCCAGCGGCGCATAGATATCGAGCGTCTCCTCGGCAATGCGCCGTCGCGATTCCGTCGGCACGAAATCCAGCGTGCGCATGTTGTGCAGGCGGTCGGCGAGCTTCACCAGGAGCACGCGGACGTCGTCGGCAATGGCCAGCAACAATTTGCGCAGATTCTCGGCCTGCTTGGCCTCCCGCGACACCAGCTCCAGCCGCTTCAGCTTGGTCAGGCCCTCGACGAGCGCGCCGATCTCGGGCCCGAAGATCTGGTCGATCTCGGCCCGCGTCGCTTCCGTGTCCTCGATCGTGTCGTGGAGCAGCGCAGCCACGATGGTGGCGTCGTCGAGCTTCAGGTCGGTGAGAATCGCCGCCACTTCGAGCGGATGGGAGAAGTACGGGTCGCCCGAGGCGCGGGTCTGCGAGCCGTGCGCCTTCATGGCGTAGACATAGGCGCGGTTCAGCAGATCTTCGTCGGTGTTGGGATTGTAGGACCTGACGCGCTCGACGAGGTCATATTGACGCATCATGCGGGCGCGAGGCTTCGCGGGGCGCGCGACCGGCGCAGTCGGGGCCACGGCAACCGATTCGGTCGCGGCCTGCATCTGCGTTGGTGTGCGGCGTCGATATACCATGCCGTCCTGCCTTCAAACGGACCACGACACGGCCCGTTGTATACATCTTAGCTCCGATCGCGCGCGTGTCCGATCAATTCAGTGACAGGGACAGGCGCGAACCGACGACGCTATGGTAACCACGAAAACGCCAACAAAAGCAAAGGCCCGAACGACGGTTCGGGCCTTTGATCAGATCACAAAGAAGTCGATGAGAGCGACGGGACGATTTACTCGTCTTCCTCGGGCTGCTCCTCGGGCGGTGCGAGGCCTTCGAGACCCTTCAGGAGCTCTTCTTCCGTCATGCGCTCAACCGCGACTTCGGTATCGTCTGCATCCACGCTTGCACCGGCGGAACCGATCAGCGGCACAGTGTCCGGCTCGGGCTCGTCGACCTCGACGAACTTCTGCAGCGAGTGCACCAGCTCCTCGCGGAGGTCTTCCGGCGAAATGGTGGTCTCTGCAATTTCGCGCAAAGACACAACAGGGTTCTTGTCGTTATCGCGGTCAACCGTTAGTTGTGAACCAGACGAAATCATGCGGGCCCGGTGGGCGGCCAGCAGGACCAGGTCAAACCGGTTGTCGACCTTGTCGATACAATCTTCTACGGTGACGCGAGCCATCGACTGTCGCTCCGTTGTGGGTGGGACGAAATATGTGGATGAATGCCGGTAGTTATAGGGGCCGGGAGGGTTTCGCAAGGCCAATTTGTGATTTGGCCTCGCCAAACGGCTCTGCTACCCCCACATTGGGGCTGGGACGGGTGATTTCCCGGGCTGCCGGCGACGGCAGCGCCGGGAGTGTGCAAGTTGGCCATAACTATACCTTGATTGCCCCGACTTCTCCGGATTTGCGGTTTCGACGGGTTTCGGCGGGACTTTAGAAGTGCGCGGCTTGCTGTCGCCGCGCCAACAATAAACGATCAATCACGAACTCTACGCGAGCAAACTGAATGTCACCTTCCTCTACCGACAAGATCGCGCTCTTCATCGATGGAGCCAATCTCTACGCGACGGCGAAAACTCTGGGCTTCGACATCGATTACAAGCGCCTGCTGAAGGAGTTTCAGAGCCGCGGGACGCTGCTTAGGGCGTTCTACTACACCGCGATCATCGAGGATCAGGAGTACTCCTCGATCCGGCCGCTGATCGACTGGCTCGACTACAACGGCTACACCGTCGTCACCAAGGCGACCAAGGAGTTCATCGACGCCTCCGGCCGCCGCAAGGTCAAGGGCAACATGGACATCGAGCTCGCCGTGAACGCCATGGAGCTCGCCGAGCACATCGACCAGATGGTGCTGTTCTCGGGCGACGGCGACTTCCGCTCTCTGGTCGAGGCCGTTCAGCGCCGCGGCGTGCGGGTCACCGTGATTTCCACGATCGCCAGCCAGCCGCCGATGATCGCGGACGAGTTGCGCCGCCAGGCCGACGTCTTCACCGACCTCGTCGAGCTGCAATCCAAGCTCGGTCGCGACCCGTCCGAACGCCCCGCCCCGCGTGACCGCGGCGACCGCGAGGCGCGCCACCACGCTCCGCAGTTCCTCCAGCGCGCGACCACGATGGCGCCGGCGAGGGGCGATGACGACTTCGAGGAGTGAGCCGGCCCGGTCAAGCCGCCTGCCTCTCAGCCTCGTCCCCGACCGTGACTGTCCGCTCTGTCCGCGCCTGGTCGCCTTTCGCGAGGCGAACCGCGCGCGCGAGCCGTTGTGGCACAATGCACCGGTTGCGCCCTTCGGCGACATCAAGGCGCGCCTGCTGATCGTCGGCCTTGCGCCGGGGATGCAGGGCGCCAACCGCACCGGCCGTCCCTTCACCGGCGATTATGCCGGCGACCTGCTCTACGCCACGCTGCTCGAATACGGCTTCGCCAAGGGCCAATATCAGGCGCGTCCCGACGACGGCTTGAAGCTGGTCGACTGTCGGATCGCCAATGCGGTGCATTGCGTGCCGCCGCAGAACAAGCCGCTGCCGGTCGAGATCAACACCTGCCGGCAGTTCCTCGCGGCGAATCTCGCAACGATGCCGAACCTGCGCGCGATCGTCGCCCTCGGGCGCATTGCGCACGACACCGTGCTCAAGCCGCTGAACCTGAAGGGATCGCAAGCTCCCTTCGGCCACGGCGCCGTGCATCAGGCCGGCGCTTTCAGGCTCTACGACAGCTATCACTGCTCCCGCTACAACACGAACACCCGCGTGCTGACGCCGGACATGTTCCGCTCCGTGTTCGCGAAGGTGAAGGCCGACCTCGACTAATCCTTAGACAAGCCCTTGGCCGGATTGGCCTTCAGCCAGTCCAGGACATCGCCGGCGTTCCGGTCGGGCGGAAACACCGGATAGAACACATGCGTGATCCTGGCGTCGTCGATGATCAGCGCGAGGCGCTTGATCAACGTCAGGCCCGCGACCTCCATCGTCGGCAAATTCAGGGCGCGCGTCAGCGCCAGCTTTTCGTCCGAGAGCACCGGGAACGGCAGATGCAGCCGCGAGGCCATCTCGGTCTGGTATGCGTTGCTTTGGGTCGAGAGACCGTACACCTGCGCGGCGCCGGCGGCCTTCAGCTCGGCGAACAGATCGCGAAACGCGCAATTCTGCGGCGTGCAGCCGCGCGCGCCCGGGATCATGTCCCAATCATCGACCAGCGCGATCTTGCCGGGCTCGCCGGTGCGCGGATAGGCGAACACCACGGTCCGGCCACGCAGTGCCGACAGCGCGACTGAGGTGTCGTCAGTGGCGAGCAGGCTGACCGGCGGCAGCGTCATGCCTTTCAGGTGCGCGGCGCCGCCGTCGTCCGCGGGTGCGGGAATCCGGGTCCAATCGACCTCGAGCAGGTTTCTCTGAGTCATCCCGCTATCCCCTCGCCCGCATCAGGCGGCCCTTCTCCCGGCTCCAGTCGCGCTTCTTCTCGGACTCGCGCTTGTCGTGCAGCTTCTTGCCCTTTGCAACCGCGAGCTGCAATTTGGCGCGACCACGCTCGTTGAAGTAAAGCTTGAGCGGGATCAGCGTCATGCCTTCGCGGTCGACCGCGCCCATCAGCTTGTTGATCTGCTTGCGATGCAGCAGCAGTTTTCGCGGCCGCTTGGGCTCGTGGTTGAAGCGGTTGCCCTGAAGATATTCCGGAATGGTGGCGTTGATCAGCCAGATCTCGCCGTCCTTGGAATCGGCGTAGGATTCCGCGATCGTGCTCTTGCCGTTGCGGATCGACTTGACCTCGGTGCCGGTCAGCGCAATGCCGACCTCGATCGTATCCTCGATGGCATAGTTGAAGCGGGCCTTGCGATTTTCCGCCATGACCTTGATCGGACGTTCGTTCTTGTCGGCCATGGGAGACAAACCTGATCGAGATGCGCGAGGACGCTAGCAGTTTGGATGAAGCGAGCGCGTCAAGACTTCTTGAGGAGATCGCGGATCTCGGTCAGCAGCTCGACCTCGGCGGACGGCTTCGGCGGAGCGGCGGGCTCCGCTTCGTCCTTGCGCTTCAACTTGTTCATGGCACGGATCACCAGGAACAGCACGAAGGCAATGATGATGAAGTTGATCGTCAGCGTGAGGAAGTTGCCCCAAGCCAAGACGGCGCCCTGCTTTTTCGCGTCCGCGAGATTTGCGGCGGTGACCTTGCTCGAAAGCGGCGTGAAGTAGTTCGAGAAGTCGAGACCGCCGGTGGCCGCGCCGATGATCGGCATGATCACGTCGCCGACCAGCGACGTCACGATGGCGCCGAAGGCCGCGCCGATGATGACGCCGACCGCGAGGTCGACGACGTTGCCCTTCATGGCGAACTCGCGGAACTCCGTGAGCATCCGCGTGCCTCTTTCCTCGATCGCCATGAAAGCTCCCCGATCGGCTAGCGCGTCAGTTGATGAGGCCGGCATGAACCATCGCGCTGCGCACGGCAACGCGGGTCGGCTCGGTGACCGGCACCATCGGCAGCCGCAACGTCTCGTCCAGCTTGCCGAGCAGCGACAGCGCGTACTTGATCGGCGCCGGATTGCTCTCGATGAAGAGGTTGTTGTGCAGCGGCATCAGCTTGTCGTGCAGCTTCAGTGCGGTGGCATGATCGCCCTTCGCCCAGGCGGCCTGGAACTCCGAGCACAGCCGCGGCGCGACGTTCGAGGTCACCGAGATGCAGCCATGGCCGCCATGCGCCATGTAACCGAGGATGGTCGCATCCTCGCCCGAGAGCTGGTTGAAATCCTCGCCCATCGCCGCGCGCTGCTGCGAGACGCGGACCATGCTGGCGGTGGCGTCCTTGACGCCGGCGATGTTCTTCAGCTCCCACAGCCGCGCCATGGTGTCGACCGACATGTCGATCACCGAGCGCGGCGGGATGTTGTAGATGATGATCGGAATCCCGATCGCGTCGTTGATCGCCTTGAAGTGCTGGTACATGCCTTCCTGGGTCGGCTTGTTGTAGTAGGGCGTCACGACCAGAACCGCGTTCGCGCCCGCCTTCTCGGCGTGCTGGGCGAGTTCGATCGCCTCCTTGGTCGAGTTGGAGCCGGCGCCGGCGACGACAGGCACGCGGCCTTTCGCTTCCTCGATGCACCATTCGACGACCTTCTTGTGCTCGTCATGGCTCAGCGTCGGGCTCTCGCCGGTGGTGCCGACCGGGACCAGGCCGTTGGTGCCCTCTGAAATCTGCCAGTTGACCAGGGAGCGAAACGCCGCCTCGTCCAGCGAGCCGTTCTTGAACGGCGTGACCAAGGCGGTGAACGATCCCCGGAATTTTGTCTTGGCTGCCATGGACTTCCTCCGTACGCGGCGATCTCGAGCAAGCCGCATTCATATCGGGTCTATCCCGCCGGTAAAAGACCCGCTTCGGTGTGACGCACGGCTTTAGGCCGCGATTTTGCCGCGGTGGTGGTGCAAACCGGGCAAAGGTAAGCGGCTGTTGGTATTTTGTCCGCATATTCAATCAAATACAGCCAGATCTTGTACAGCTGGGTCTTGAGCCAATTGACTGATTCGGGGCGACGAAACGCCGTGATCTCCTTTCCGCGCGCCGCATGGCGATCCACCGGTCTGATCGTGTGCCTGATGGCAGGGCTGTCGGCCGGCTGCGCCGCCTGGGCCAAATCGAATGAGACAACCGCGGAGACCGCGAAGGAAACCGCGAAGCCAGCCGCCAAACCCGCCGCCAAGCCAGCCGCCAAGGATGCTGCGAAGGGCGCGCCCAAGGGAACCGGCAAGGAAACTTCGAAAGACGCCGCCAAGGGGGCAAGTAAGGGCGCAAGCAAGGGCGCGACCAGTGCCCCCGCCAAGGATGCCGCGAAGAAGTCTGCCAAGGACGCCGGCAAGGATGCTGGCAAGAACGCAGCCAAGAACGCAGGCAAGGAACCTGCGAAGGACAAGCTGAAGCCTACGGCTGCCGCGCCGAAATCTCAGCCGACTTCTGGTGGCTCGGCCCCGAAGACCGCACCCGCGCCGGCGGCGACGGCCACCGTCAGACCGACCGCCCCGGCCGCTGCCAAGCCCGTCGCTGCTCCGGTCCTGGCTCCGGCGACCCGCCAGCATGCCGCCCCGCGCAAGCCGGTCACACCGGCTGCGGTCGCTGCGACCTCCTCGACGTCGCAAGCCGACAAGGACACGCTGGAGACCGTGATCGAGCTCGTGCGCAAGCGCAAGGCGGGCGAGGCCACCAATGCCGCGGCCACGATCTCGGATCCCGTCGCGCGAAAACTCGCGGAATGGATCATCCTGCGCAGCGAGGACAATGGCGCGACTGTGGAGCGTTACCGCGCCTTCCTGTCGGCCAATCCGAGCTGGCCCTCGCAGACCTTCCTGCGCCGGCGCCTGGAGGCCGCGATGTGGGACGACAGGCGCGACGATTCCGTCGCGTGGTCGTGGTTCGAGAACGAATCCCCCGTGTCCGCCAAGGGCCGCTTCACGCTCGCCAAGGCGATGCTGGCGCGCGGCGACCGCGCCAACGCCGAACGTCTGGTGCGCGATGCCTGGCGCAGTGACCCGATGTCGGAAGAGACCGAGAACAACGCACTCGACCAGTTCGGCGCGCTGCTGACGCCCGGCGATCAGAAAGCGCGGATGGACACGCTGCTCTACGGCAGCGAGAACGAAGCCGCATTGCGTGCCGCGAAGCGCCTCGGGGCCGGCTATGTCGCACTCGCCAAGGCTCGCATCGCCTCCCTCAAGAAAGCTCCGAACGCTCGTGCGCTGCTCGAAGCCGTGCCGCGCGAGTTGCACGGCGATCCCGGCTTCATCTTCAGCAAGATCCAGCTTCTGCGCCGCGAGGAGAAATTTGCGGAGGCCGCCCAGCTCATGCTGTCGGCACCGAAGGATCCGGGCCGTCTCTATAATCTCGACGAATGGTGGATCGAGCGGCGCCTCCTGGCGCGCAAGATGATCGACACCGAGGAATTCCGCAGCGCCTATCTGATCGCGCGCGATGCCGCCCTGCCCTCACGCGACATCTACAAGACCGAGCAGGAGTTCACTGCGGGCTGGATCGCGCTGCGCTTCCTCAACGATCCCGCGGCCGCCACCCAGCATTTTGCCCGCATCGGGATCGGCAGCGTCAATCCGACCACGCTGGCGCGCGCCGGCTATTGGCAGGGCCGCGCCGCCGAAGCTGCAGGCCGTCAGCAGGAGGCGCGCAACGCCTACGCGCGGGCCGCCGAGCAATCCACCAGCTATTACGGCCAGCTCGCACGCGCCAAGCTCGGCCTGCCGCAGATCGAGCTCGATGCTCCGCCGCGCAGCCGCGGTGCCGAACGGCTGGAGATCGTGCGCGCCGCGCAGCTGCTCTACGAACTCGACGAGCGCGAGATGGCGATACCGCTGCTCGCCGACATGGGCGAGAACGGCGATCCCGAAGCGCTTGCTGGCCTTGGCGAGCTCGCCCAGCGCCACAACGACGCGCGCGGCATGCTGCTGCTCGGCAAGGCCGCGCTCAATCGCGGCCTGCCGTTCGATTTCTATGCCTATCCCGTCAACGGCATTCCGCAGTTCACGCCGATCGGCCCCGAGGTCGAGCGCAGCATCATCTACGCCATCGCGCGGCAGGAGAGCGCCTTCAATCCCCGTGTGGTCTCGCCGGCACAGGCCTATGGCCTGATGCAGGTGACGCCGGACGCCGCGCGCTATGTCTGCAAGCGGCACGGCGGGACCTACGATCTGGGACGTCTGAAGAACGATTCGGCCTACAACGCCACGCTCGGCTCGGCCGAGCTCGGTGGGCTGCTCGAGGACTACCGCGGCTCCTACATCATGACCTTCGCCGCCTATAATGCCGGCCGAGGCAGTGTGAAGAAGTGGATCGACCGCTACGGCGATCCGCGCGACCCCAAAGTCGATGCGGTCGACTGGGTCGAGCTGATCCCGTTCTCCGAGACGCGCAACTATGTGCAGCGGATCATGGAGAACCTTCAGGTCTACCGCGCTCGCTTCGGCGGCGGCACGCGGTTGCAGATCGAGGCCGATTTGCGCCGCGGCGCCGGCAGCGTGGAATAGCCCCCGTCGATGAAGCCGATCCCGGGGCCGTGATGCGGCAGGATTCAGCAAAATTCCGTTACTGTGCCGACCACATGGCGATTGGAACAAGCGCTATCCGCTCGTCGAGAGGGCGCAACTCGCAGGCAAGCCAACGCCCCGCTTCCTTTGAGCGCAGGTCGTTTCTCACCACATCCTGTCGGGGACGTACCGGCGGTGAGGCGGGCGAACTGAAGTTGGCTGTGACCAATATGGGTTCGTGAGGCACATCGCCGGCAATCCCCGCGCAGCAGCCTGGCAATCCTCCCATGACCGGTAACCGCAGTACTTGTTGCTGCTGCCGCCCCACTCCCATTGCTGGAGGCACACCGGATAGCTGGAGTCCAAGGGCGCGGCAGCTGCCGGCGCGATCACGGCGAGCATTGATGTCCCGGCGAGCACGCTCAGCATCCGTCCCCATATCGACGAAATGGTCATGACCAGAAGCTCCCTTACCGTGCTCTCGACGATTTACCATTTAGGTACTCGGTGCACGGCCCGCAAATAAAAACCCCGGCAGTTTCCTGCCGGGGTCTCTAACCAATCCGAGGATTGATCTTAGAAGGTGCGCTGAGCGCGGAGGAGCAGAGTAAGAGAGTTCTGATCCTTCAGCTCGTACACCGCCGCGGGCTTCGCAGCAGTAGCAACCGCAGTGTTCGCGCCACTGACCGTACCGGAGTACTTTTGATCCAGACGCGTGTAGCTCAGGTCGGCCGTGAACGCCAAGCCCCTGACCGGGGTCCAGACGGTGTTGACACCAATGACACCGAAGTTGAAGTCCGGGTTACACGTCGCACCAGCGGAGGGGCCGAGGGCAGCAAAGTTCGCGCAGATAATGCCCTTGGCAGTGGTGGTGTAGCTCAAAGCAGCATAACCGCCGTAGATGCCGCTCGCCCAGAAGGGGCTCCAGTTGTGGGTGAAGCCACCGCGAACGCCCCAGCTCTTGGTCTTCTCGATGCCACCACCGGCAGCGCTGTAAACGCCGTCAGAGATACCAGCGAAACCGACGCTCTGGTACGCGCCGATGCCCGAACCGCTGTACATGAAGAACGTCTGCGGGAACAGGATCTGGAAGTTCTCACGGGACATGCCATCGGTGTAGACGGCCTGCAAGTTGAGCGAGTCGCCAGCGCCGGTCGGGATGTTCTTGATCGACATCGCGCCCTGCACAGCCCAGCCCCACGTGTCCGACGGGTGACCGGTGGGTTCCGTCGTGCCGTAGTAGCCAGGATGCAGGTCATGTGCGGCAACCGAGAACTGGGCCAGACCCCAGGCTTGATCGACGCGAACCTGACCGACGATGTCCGGGGAACGCGTTCCACCCCAGCCGTTGTTGCCGTAGGTGCCCTGAATGAACGTCGCCGCGTTGGCAGCGTTGACGTTCCACAGGTTGCCCTGGCCGTTGGACTGGGTCGTGGGATCTTCGATAGCGATCGAAGCGGTGATGCCCTGGCCGAAGTCAGCCGTATAAGCGACCTGGTTGATACCGGTCACGTGGTTGGAGCCGCCCGGAATGGTATCGGGACCGCCAGCCGGATAGCTCTGCCACGGGGCATCGAAGATCGAGACCGTGCGGCCGAAGGTGAAGCCAGCGAACTGGATGAACGCGTGGTAAAGGCCGAGCGACGGTTGCCCGGTCGAGAAGGCCGACGGATTGCTGCCAGTAACGTTCAGCGAATCATAGGAGAAGATCGTATCGGCGTAAGTACGAACAACGCCGTATTCGGTCGCCGTGCGGGTATCGATATTGAAGTCCAGACGAGCGCGGCCGTAGAAGTAGTTCGTCAGACGGTTGTTCGAACCGCCGTTCGTCGCCGACGAGCTCTGATTGAAACCATAGTCACCCGCACCGCCGGCAATCATGTCAGCACGCAAGTAACCACCCAGCTTGATGCAGGTGTCGGTGCCGGGGATGTAGTAGAAACCCGCACCGTACAGGGAGCAGATCTTCACGTATTCGACCGCTTTGGCCTTTACGGGGAGATCGGCTGCCTGCGCTCCGCCAACGGCGATGAGACCCGCCGCGGAACCGAGCAAAAGGCTCTTAACCAACTTCATGTTAAACCTCCAAGTTTGCCATAGGGAAGGTTCCGGATCCGCTGGGTGAAGACACCCTAAGGTTGGTTCCCTTGTCCCTTAAATTCACCGCTTAGTCGCTTCGCGCCTTCGGACACACCCGCTGAACGCGAGGGACTTAAGCGAACCACCTAAGACGGGACGACCTCGGGATGCCCCCCTCCGTCGCTCAGTCACAATTACCGAACGCCCTTGCACACACAACAACAGAACGCTTCAGAACGAGCCGATGGAGCGTGTTTTCCGACGGGTGTTGCACAAATAACACGCAGATGTGATCGAGGCGGCCTTGTAACATCTTGAATCTATTACTTTTTTTTGACAGCTTTCATTTGCGCCAAAAGTTCCGACCCCGGCCCCTCACATCCGTGGAGACGCTCTGCTGTGGGTCTGAGGCGTCCGAATCGTGGATTCAACTTGGGACTCGGCGCTCCCCTTCGGGAACTGGCCGGCCTGACTAATCAGCGGCCGCGACGGTCGTCTTCATCCGCGCGCTTGAACGTCGATATGTTCCGGCGGCAAGCCGGCCTGATGTCGTTGATACATAGCCTCGTGAAGACGCAACGCGCCTTGCAAACACCAGGCTATCTGGATCGACGCCCCGGCCCTCGCCTTCCTTCCGCAGATTCGATTTTGCGATCTCGCCCACGTCGGACAGCCACAAGACCCACTGGTCCACGCTCTTCAGGATATTCATCCAGGAGCCAAAGACAGCCGGGTTGGATTTTGCAGGCATTGTCGAAGCAGCAAAACACTGTCCATTCCTGCCGCAAATCGTGATCAGCCCGATTGGGCGCAGCATCGTCGAGTCCCGACGTGATTATCCCGCGGCATAAAGCTGCCGGGCAAACCAACGACCTACTCGTCGAAGAATAGCTGTTTTGATCTGGCAGCACGATTGGACCGGCAATGATGTAGTCGAAGAGCTCCCTGCTCCCCCACGTTCCCGCGAACCCAAGATGGTTGGCGACGATCGGAGCCGGACTGGACGCAAACAAGGACAGCCCGGCATTGTGCGTATGGCCGGCAAAATCGACAAGAATATCGACCCGCACATCGTCGATCGCTTTCAGGACTTCACCGTCGAGCTCGTGCTCGCAATCGACGCCGCGATGAAATGAGTTTTCGAGGCGCTCGCGCAGATCGCTGTTGTCGTCGGGAGCCGATTGAAACGCGTACGTCTCGGAAACAGTCGGGATCGTGACTCTCGGAGCTCTCGGCAGTGAGGTACCCGACCGGATGCTTGCGAAAATCACTGGGCGATATCTTCGTCCAGATTGTCCCAATTGGACAGGTTCGTCTTCACAAGAAGACGCAACCCTCGATGCCCTCGAGGTCAGGCCTGATCGACACCGCCTTGTCGAAGCCGATGAAAGCTTCGTCATAGCGCCCGAGCTCGGTAAAGACATTGCCGCGGCCAATGCAGGCCCCTCGATGTCGTGCTTGATCGAGAGCGCCTTGTCGTAGGCGGCAAGCGCCTCGTCCAAGCGATTGAGATCGGTGAAAACTTCACCTCGGCCAACCCATTGCAAGATGAGACCGTTGCAGGTTAGCCCGGCGGTCGAGGGACGAGCGAAGCGTGCCAGCCCGGCAGCCTTCCCCGCTTGATCTCCCGGGCGCCGTTCCGACCGAAAGCGCGCCAGGACAGACTCTTCCTGATTGCGGCGACACCTGGCGCGACGGGGCGGCTCCTCGGTCGGCGAGCGAGTTATCCCGACGAAGGCAGCCGTCCCCCGCGCGAGCCATCCGATCAAATCTGAGAGCAAAATCAATCGTTTATGTGGATGAAAGGAGCCTTTGTCCACGCCAGAACCACGCCTAATACAAGCGCCAGAACCTCCGGCTTTGTGTCCGTTATCGCGGCGTTACGTTCTCGCCCCGGGAGCAAACCGCTTGGTCTCGGAATTCGCTGGGAATATTCGAGCAAAAACACACGCTTCCAAATTGACCAGGCCAAGTAATTAGATGCATAAGGCTCGCACCGGAGAGGTGGCCGAGTGGCTGAAGGCAACGCTTTGCTAAAGCGTCATACGGTCTCAAGCTGTATCGAGGGTTCGAATCCCTCCCTCTCCGCCACTCCGCGGCAGAATCCGAGATCTGTGCGTTCCTTCACCTGACACGCGACGGTGGCCTCATGCCGCTCCGAATCCGGTGGCTGACCACGAGGGAACCTGATTCAGCACAAATCAGCTTCACCTGCGAAACGACGGCCGGGAACGTGATTCTCCGCTCAGTGGGCGGAGACCCACGCCCTCGCCTCGCGCTGCGCCGCCGAGATATCGGCGTCCGACATCTGCCCAGCGACTTCCTGGCGCAGCGTCACGGCGTCCTTGCGGCCCTTGAGCGCGGCGAGGTTGAACCATTTGTGCGCGGCGACGAGATCGACGAGACCGGAGCGTCCGCTCGCCCAGTAGAGGCCGCGCTCGAACAGCACGTCCGACAGCGCGCCTGCGTCGATCGGCGTCGCGGTCTCCAGATCGAAAGTACCCTGAAACATAACGCATCCCCTTTTTTCTTTATGCCGCCTCGTCCCCCGAGCGCGGCTCCCGTCCAATCAACTGTTCAACTCATCCCCGAGGCTTTTTGCCCGTACCGTTTGCCGGCTTGTTGGAGGTAATGATGGCGGGCAAATTTGAATGGCAGTTTAAGTATCGCGATGAAGCAGACGTAAACGCGCCCGCGCCACGCGCGCACGACAAATGCAAGAAGTCCCGGTTTTGCAGGCACTTCTGTAATTCGTCAGATTCGGTTTACCTTGGGATTTTGGGAGAACGATAACCATCGCGCACGGTGAGCGCGTCCTGTTGTGTCCCCGCCCGCTGTCGTCACCAGTATTCCAGAGACAGCAATGGTCTCACGAGAAGCTGCGGCGTACTGGATCGCCCGGTCGGAGCCGGGCGATGACACCGCGGATGGAGAAGCGGCGCGCGAACAGCGTGCAATTGCGCCGCAGCCTCCCTGCTCGAGCAGGGCGCGCATATGAAGAAACATGTGGCTGGAAGCTCGACTGCGGCCATCCTTCGAGACGCCCGCCTGCCTGCGGCGGGCCCTCAGGATGAGGATGCGGCAGCATCAACGCAGATGGATGCAGCTGAGCCTCATCCCGAGGAGGCCGCGAAGCGGTCGTCGCGAAGGACGAGGTGCTCGCCCAGGCGTCGCTGAGACGTCATATGCGATAGCCTGACTGCTCAAGGGCAGAACGGCTACGCCGCGGTCAGATCAGCAATGTCGGGATATGGGAATGCCGGCAATACCCCGGCCTCAAGAGAACGAGGGCGTCGGCGAACACGTCAGGACCAGATTCCACGTTGACCCGAAGGCCGCCTGTGAAATTGCGGAGCCCTTACGGAGAACCGCACCGAACGAAGAAAACTTGTTTCTTCTGCCGGACCGGGCTTAGCGAGCGAACCCGCGAAGAGAACGATCCGACCGTTGACCTGATGTCTCGCCGACACCCTCTATCGTCGACCAGAACCTTTTGAGAGGCGCTGATGACGTGCCGGCTCTCTAGGAGCCGGCAACTTCAAAAAGCGAAGTTACTTCTTCTTGGCGACCTTGCGGGTCTTCTTCGCAGTCTTCTTCACTGCGCTCTTCGCCTTCTTCGCCTTCTTTGCCTTCTTAGCTTTCTTGGCCATGTTGCCCTCCGATGTGTGAGATGGCTTAATCGCTGCATGCAGTCGGGGATCGAGTGCACACTCATCCCGAATACACCAACACAACGAAAAAAACAGCGTCTCGCTTAAAGAAGTGTTGACGGCGAAACGCGCCTGCGCTGGCGAACGCGATGCAAACGGACTGCATGAGGTGTGCTCGCGATCGCAGAGAGTGCCCGCGGCATCGACCGTTGCAAAAGATACGATTGTAGAAAAACACTATGCGGCAAGTATTTTCTTGCACGCGTGCATCGCGCGCGATCGTTGCAACGATGCATCCTGCCGATCGCGCGAGCGCCTCGCGAAGGCGCTTCGCGGACTCTGAGTCGCGACTTTTGGCAACGAAAATATTTTCATGATTAACGGCGCGAGCGCTCGTCAGAGCGCGTGCAAGTCGCCGTTTTGCGCGAATCGCGTGACGGCGATTCGGTCGGCGTATCGCGTTCGATGCGAATGAAGTTCGTCGCGGAGGATGCGCGCGAGCGTCGCATCGCGAACCGAAAGCGAGGTGACGACGCCTGTCCGTCACCTCGTTCGAACGCGCGAGGTCAGATGCCGAGCTTGGACTTGAGCAGCTCGTTGACGCTCTGCGGGTTGGCCTTGCCGCCGGATGCCTTCATCACCTGGCCGACGAACCAGCCGAGTGATTGCGGCTTGTCCTTGACCTGCGCCGCCTTGTCGGGATTGGCCGCGATGATGTCGTCGACAACCTTTTCGATCGCCGAAAGATCCGTGACCTGCTTCATGCCGCGGCTTTCGACCAGCGCGCGGGGATCGCCGCCCTCCTGCCAGACGATCTCGAACAGATCCTTGGCGATCTTGCCGGAGATCGTCCCCTCGCCGATCAGGTCGATGATCCCCGAGAGCTGTGCGGCATCGACCGGAGAGTCCGTAATATCCCGGCCTTCCTTGTTGAGACGACCGAACAGCTCGTTGATCACCCAGTTCGCGGCGACCTTGCCGTCGCGCGCGCGGTTGGCGAGTTTCTCCAGCACGGTCTCGTAGAACACCGCGCTCTCGCGCTCGGCGACCAGCACGCTGGCGTCGTAGGCCGACAGGCCGAGATCCGCGACGAAGCGCGTCTTCTTCTGGTCCGGCAGCTCGGGCAGCTCAGCCTTCAGCTCGTCGACGAAGCTTTGCGAGAACTCCAGCGGCAGCAGGTCGGGATCGGGGAAGTAGCGATAGTCGTGCGCCTCTTCCTTGGACCGCATCGACCGCGTCTCGCCCTTGTTGGGGTCGTAGAGCCGGGTCTCCTGGTCGATCGCGCCGCCCTCCTCGAGGATTTCGATCTGGCGCCTGGCCTCGTACTCGATCGCCTGGCCGATGAAATTGATCGAGTTCATGTTCTTGATCTCGCAGCGGGTGCCCAGCGGCGCGCCGGGCTTGCGCACGGAGACGTTGACGTCGGCGCGCAAGGATCCCTTCTCCATGTCGCCGTCGCAGGTGCCGAGATAGCGCAGGATCGAGCGCAGCTTGGTCACATAGGCCTTGGCCTGCTCGGCATCGCGGATGTCGGGCTTCGACACGATCTCCATCAGCGCCACGCCGCAGCGGTTGAGATCGACATAGGACATGGTCGGCGACTGATCGTGCAGCAATTTGCCGGCGTCCTGTTCCAGGTGCAGCCGCTCGATGCCGATCGTGGCGGTCTTGCCGCCATCCAGCTCGACCACGACCTCGCCTTCGCCGACGATCGGCGACTTGTACTGGCTGATCTGGTAGCCCTGCGGCGAGTCCGGATAGAAATAGTTCTTGCGGTCGAACACCGAGCGCAGATTGATTTGCGCGTTCAGCCCGAGGCCGGTCCGGACAGCCTGCCTGACGCATTCCTCGTTGATGACGGGCAGCATGCCAGGCATCGCCGCGTCGACCAGCGACACATGCGAGTTCGGCTCGCCGCCGAACGCGGTGGAGGCTCCGGAGAACAGCTTCGCGCTCGACGTCACCTGAGCGTGGACCTCCAGGCCGATGACCATCTCCCAGTCACCGGTTGAGCCCTTGAGAAGCTTGTGCGTGGCCGTGCTCATGTCTTGCTCCCGAGCAGCGTGGCAGCGATCCGCTCCCACTCTGCCTGTAATGAATCCTTTGCCGTGGGCTGGCCGGCCTGACGGTACCAGTAGCCGGCATTGCCGAGGTCGCCCTCGACGCGATGCAGATAGGCGTGCACCCAGGCGGCGTCGCGACCATTGTCGTCCTGAACGATTCTGTGCGCCTGGTCCCAGTCGCCCTTCGCAGCCCACCAGAGACCGGCGAGCGGCGCGTTCAGGTCCGGCGCCGGCGTAGCGCCGCCGAGGCTCGCGATGAAAGCCGCGACATTCACCACCATTTCGCCGGCGTGAAGCGGCCGGCGGCCTGCTCGATCACCTCGCCGAGCGAGAATAGCGTCTCCTCGTCAAAGGGACGGCCGATCAGCTGCAGGCCGAGCGGCAGGCCCTGCGCGTCCTTGCCGGCGGGCACGGCGATGCCCGGCAGGCCCGCCATGTTCACGGTGACCGTGAAAATGTCGTTGAGGTACATCTCGACGGGGTCCGCGCCGCCTTTCTCGCCGATGCCGAACGCCGCCGACGGCGTCGCCGGCGTCAGGATCGCGTCGACGCCCTTGGCGAAGCAATCCTCAAAGTCCTTCTTGATCAGCGTGCGCACCTTCTGGGCGCGCAAATAATAGGCGTCGTAATAGCCGGCCGAGAGCACGTAGGTGCCGATCATGACGCGGCGCTTCACCTCGGCACCAAAACCTTCTGCACGGGTGTTCTCGTAGAGTTCGTTGATGTTCCGGCCCTGCTCGCGCAGGCCGAAGCGCACACCGTCATAGCGCGCGAGGTTAGAGGACGCCTCCGCCGGCGCCACGATGTAATAGGCCGGCAGCGCGTATTTGGTGTGCGGCAACGATACCTCGACGAGCTCGGCGCCGGCCGCTTTCAGCCAGGCCGCGCCCGCTTCCCAAAGCTTTTCGATCTCGGCCGGCATGCCGTCGAGACGGTATTCCCTGGGAATGCCGATCTTCATGCCCTTCACGGACTTGCCGATCGCAGCCTCGTAGTCCGGCACGGCCATGTCGACGGAGGTCGTGTCCTTCGGATCGTGACCGGCCATCGAGCGCAGCAGCATCGCGGCATCGCGCGTGCTGCGCGCGATCGGACCGGCCTGGTCGAGTGAGGAGGCAAAGGCCACGATGCCCCATCGCGAGCAGCGGCCATAGGTCGGCTTGATGCCGACGGTCGCGGTGAACGCCGCCGGCTGGCGGATCGAGCCGCCGGTGTCGGTCGCGGTCGCGCCCATGCAGAGGAGAGCCGCCACGGCGGAAGCCGAGCCGCCGGACGAGCCGCCCGGCACCAGCGTCGTGTTGGAGCCATCGCGCCGCCAGGGATTGCCGACCGGGCCGAAGCACGAGGTCTCGTTCGACGAGCCCATCGCGAACTCATCATTGTTGAGCTTGCCCAGCATCACCGCGCCATCGCGCCACAGCTGCGAGGTAATCGTGGACTCGTAGGTCGGCACGAAATTGCCGAGGATTTTCGAGCACGCCGTGGTGCGCACGCCCTTGGTCGCAAACAGGTCCTTGATGCCGAGCGGAATGCCGGCAAGCGGCCCCGCATCGCCCTTCCCGATCCTGGCGTCCGCTTCGCGCGCCATGGTCCGCGCCTGGTCCGGCGTCTCCATGACGAAAGCATTGAGCACGCGCGCGGCTTCGATCGCGTTCAGATGCGCGTCGGTCAGCTCGAGGGACGTGAAAGTCTTGGCCGCGAGGCCCTTGCGGGCCTCGGCCAGCGTCAGCGATGTCAAATCGGTCATTTATTGATCGGGCTGCAAAAGAAGGGAGACAGGGACTTGTCGTTGGCCGGGTCGTCTTGCGTGACGTTTTTCTTGGCGGCCGCTTTCGCAGCCGCCTCGATCTCGTCGAGCACGGCATTGACGGCGACATTGGGATCGGCAGCCTTGCCCTGCCGCTCCATCTTGTCGAGATAGTTCATGTAGGCCTGATAGGCCTTCTCGTCGTCGCAAAGCATGCACATCGGACTTGGTCCTAAGAATTACTCGACCACTTTCGGCACCAGGAAGAAGTGACCCTCGGTCGCGGGCGCGTTGGCAACGATATCGTCGGCGATCTCGCCGTCATTGACCACATCCTGCCGCTTCTTCATCTGCATCGGGGTGACCGAGGTCATGGGCTCCACACCCTCGACGTTGACCTCCGAGAGCTGCTCGACAAAGGCGAGCATGGCGTTGAGCTCGCCCTGCAGATGCGGAACCTCGCCCTCGGAAACCGCAATGCGCGCCAGATGCGCGATGCGGCGGACGGTAGCGGCGTCGACGGACATTATACAAGGCCTCTCACGGCAAAACCTATGTGCCGTATAGCAGAGGCCGCTTTTGCGCCGCAACCGGCGGCGGGAATCTAACCAGCCATCTGGCGCAGGCGCGCCAGGGCCGATTTGGCCAGATCCCGGGTCAATTCGGCTGCCGGGACCTCGCGGCCCAAGGCGATCGCCTGCCCGGCCCAGAGATTTGTGAAATCCACCCTGCCCTGCTTTTCGGCAGCCGCCTTCAGCGGTCCCAGCGCCGTTGCGGCATGGGGAAATGGCGGCGCGTCCGGCGAAATCGGGCCGGCCTCGCGCATCAGGCGGTTCTGGACGCCGCGCGCCGGCCGCCCGGTCATGACATTGGTGATGACGGTGGAATCATCCCGTCCCTCGGCGAGCGCCGCGCGGGCCGCCGCACTGACCTTGGATTCCGGACAGCGCAGATAGGCACTTCCGATCTGCACGCCTGCCGCGCCGAGCGCGAACGCCGCCGCGATGCCGCGGCCATCCGCAACGCCGCCAGCCGCAATAACCGGGACCTTCACCGCGTCGACCACCTGCGGCACCAGCGCAAAGGTGCCGGGCTGTTCCGAGATCTTGTCGGTCAGGAACATGCCGCGATGGCCGCCGGCCTCCGCGCCTTGCGCGATCACCGCATCAGCGCCGTGCTGCTCGAGCCAGACCGCTTCCCTCACCGTCGTCGCCGAGGAGATGACGAGACATCCTGCTGCCTTGACCCGCTTGAGCAGCGCGGCCTCCGGCAGGCCGAAATGGAAGCTGACGATCTCCGGCTTCAGCTCCTCCACGACCTCGCAGAAGCCGGCGTCGAACGGCGCGCGATTCGCGGCATTGATGGGTGCGGCGGGATCGAGGCCATGCTCATTGTAGTAGCCCGCGAGGCGCTGCTTCCAGCGCGCCTCCGCCTCGGCCGTGAGCTCGACCGGGGTGTGGCAGAAGAAATTCATGTTCACCGGCGCGGAGACGCGCTGCCGGATGATGTTGACCTGCTCGCGCGCCTTCTCCGGCGACAGCATCGCGCTCGGCAGCGAGCCGAGCCCCCCGCCTTGCGCAACGGCGATCACCAGCTCCGCGTCCATCACGCCAGCCATCGGCGCCAGCACGATCGGGAATTCGGTCTTGAAGAGATCGATCAGTCGACGGTTCGGCCACATGGTTGTTCTCTCGCAGTTTAGGCGGACACGCTGGAATTACGCCGGCCGGCTAGCAGTTGCCCGGCCTCGGTCGCGATACGTTCGACGATTTCGGCCGCCGGTGGAATATCATGGATCAGGCCGACCGCCTCGCCCGCGATCACCGCGGCGATGTCGAAATTCCCGGCGGCCTTCGCAGCCGCATAGTCGGCCCCGACTGCGGCGACATTCTGCATCAGTTCGACCTCGCGGCCGATCCAGCGTCTGGCGTGATCGTTGACTAGGCACCGGCCGGTAAACGGCGCGGGCCAGACATTGTTGCGGGAGAGATCGAAAATGATGCCCCGCACCGTTGCGCCACTATCTGCCGCGCAAATGCGCCGCTTGGCCTCTTCTGCGCCATCGGCCTCCTGGCTCGCGTAGAAGCGCGTGCCGAGCAGCACTCCGCTTGCACCGAGCATCATCATGGCCGCAAGTCCCCGCCCGTCGGCAATACCGCCGGCCGCCACCACCGGCACACGACCCGCGGCAAGATCGACGATTGCCGGGACGAGATCGATCGTGGTGCGCGAAGCGCCGTGACCGCCGGCCTCCGTCCCCTGTGCGATCAGGACATCGGCGCCCGCATCGAGCGCTTGCCGCGCCATCGTCTCGTCCTGCACCTGGCAGATCAGGCGTGCACCGGCGCATTTGATGCTGGCGGCGAAGGGTGCGGGATCGCCGAACGACAACATGATCGCGGACGGGTTTGCGGCGAGCGCGATATCGAGAAGTTCGGGTCGCTTGGCGAGGCTCCAGGTTATAAAGCCGATCCCGAACGGCGCCTTCATGCCAGCGAGCTTGGCAATCTCCTGCTCCAGCCAAATCCTCTCGCCGTAGCCGCCGCCCAGGATGCCGAAGCCGCCGGCACGGCTCACCGCCGCGACGAGGCGGCTGCCTGCCACGACGTCCATCGGCGCCAGCAGGATCGGATGCTCAATCTCCAACAGTGTGGTCAGCGACGTCGCGATCGGCATGGCTCCTCCCAGGTCTGGACACCGAGACTAGGCGCGAATACCATTCTCTAAAATTGAATTCTTGCGAACGCTGCCATCTCAAAAGAGAAACGATATTATGGAACTCAGCGACATCCAGACCTTCGCTGCCGTCGCCCGTACCGGGGGCATCACCCGCGCTGCCGAAGAGCTCAACACGGTGCAGTCGAACGTCACCCAGCGCGTCAAGGCGCTGGAAGCCGAGATCGGCACGCCGCTGTTCGAACGCCATAGCCGCGGCATGACCTTGACCGGAGCGGGCAAGCGCCTTTTGCCCTACGCGCAACGGATGTCCGCACTAGCGCGCGAGGCCGTGCTCGCCGCCTGCGACGACGGCGAGCCCAAGGGACCGCTCGCGATCGGCTCGATGGAAACGACCGCGGCGGTGCGGCTGCCGCCATTGCTCGCGGACTTTCATCACCGCTTTCCCGCCGTCCGGCTGAGCCTGCGCACCGCGCCCACCGCCGACCTCGTCGCTTGCGTGCTCGAAGGCACGCTCGACGGCGCCTTCGTCGCAGGTCCGATCGCGCATGCAGATCTCACCGCGACAAGCGCGTTCCGCGAAGAGCTGGTGCTGGTGAGCGCGCGGCGCTGGGCCACGCTCGCCGAGCTGCGCGCCGGCACGCCGGAATCCGGTCCAACCGCGCTGGCGTTCCGCACCGGCTGCACCTACCGGCAGCGGCTGGAACAGATCTTTGTCGAGTTCGGCTGGCCGTCGGCCGCACGCTTCGAGCTCGGCACGCTCGACGGCATGATCGGCTGCGTCGCCGCCGACATGGGCGTGACGCTGCTGCCGCGCGCCGTGGTCGAACGCAGTGCGATCAACGGCAGCGTGTCGATCCACGCGCTGAGCCATTCGCACGCGCAGGTCGAGACGCTCTTCATCCAGCGTCGTGCCGGACATCAAACCAGCGCGCTGAACGGGTTTGCCGCCTGCCTCAAGCAAGACGACGAGGTCATCGCGGCCTGAATACCAGCGCGTTCCACCGCGCGAAATTCAATGTCACAAATGTGTCGCACTTAATTCAATCGACGCTGCGCGCGGTGAGTGCTGCGTTCAGCCGCCGCAGCATGGCCCCCCAAAAAGTTTTGAAGCCCGCGGCTTTTCTACGTTAGGATGAGCGACTGGCCAGCGCGAAATCATAACGAAGCCAAACATCGGCAAAAACATCGGGAGGACTATCGATGCGCAATACGCTCGTGTTGTGCTGTGTCGCCGCGTTGTCTGCGACGATCGAAACAGCAAGCGCCCAGGACTGGACCAAGTCGAAATGGGGACCGAACGACGAGATCGGTGCCGCCAACTACATGACGCCCGAACTCGTGCTGAAGGCTGCATCTCTGGTGAAGACCGGAAAGACCTACGCACTCGGCATTCCCGTTACACCACAAACGCCCGCCTATCCGCCGCGCGCATTCAAGCTCACCATCGTGCAACCCGGACAGGCCGGCATCCCGGGTCTCGGTCCCAACAAGGCGACCTACAACGACGATATCCTGGACACCTGGGTCGGCATCGGCAGCCAGATCGACGGCCTCGGCCATCTCGGCGTCGAGCACGTCTATTACAACGGCAACAAGCTCGCCGACTTCGCCGACCCGAACGGGTTGAAGAAGCTCGGGATCGAGAAGGTCCCGCCGATCGTGACCCGCGGCGTGCTGCTCGACATGGCGGCCTATTACGGCACCGACATCGTGAAGGAAGGCACCGCCTTCAACGTCAAGGAGATCGACGAGGTTGCCAAGAAGCAGGGCGTCGAGATCCGCCAGGGCGACGTCGTCATCTTCCACACCGGCTGGCTCAGCCTGATCGGCAAGGACGACAAGCGCTATTCGGCCGGAGAGCCCGGTCTCGGCGTCGAAGGCGCAAAATACCTGACCAGCAAGGGTGTCGTCGCGATCGGTGCCGACACCTGGGCGCTCGAGGTGCTGCCGTTCGAATCCAAGAACGTGTTCGAGGTGCACCAGATCCTGCTCGCGATGAACGGGACCTACATCCTCGAGAACATGGACACGGCCGCGCTCGCCCGAGACAAGGGCTACGAATTCCTGTTCGTGCTGGGCCAGCCGCGCTGGACCGGCGGCGTGCAGGCGATGATCAACCCGATCGCGATCCGTTGATCCGATACCGGGCGAGGAGCCTGCAGTCCGCAGACGCCCTCGCCCGGCCTATCTCTCCGGCCTGAGATGCCACCGCCGCAGCGCCACGACGGCCCAGATCGCCTCGACCACGCCGAACGGCCAGGCCCCTTGCAGGAAGCCGTAAGCCGAACCGAGCACGCAGGACATTGCGAACAGCAGCACGAACCAGTGGCTGCGGTCTTCCAGAGCGTAAGTGACCAGCATGGCTGTCACGGCGAACAAGCCGAATAATGTCAGCGCATCCATGTTCCGGGTTCACTCCGCAGCGCGACGCGTGATATGCGCTAATCCCATGCCGGCTCTTATCCTGCCTCTCGTCGATGCTGCAACCCACTGGCCCGAACGCGGCGGGTTGGTCGGCCTTGATCTGGGTACCAAGACCATTGGCGTTGCCGTGTCCAATCCGGACCGTCGGTTGGCGACCGGCGTCGAGACGATCCAGCGCAAGGCGTTCAAGCAGGATGCCGCTCGGCTGCTCGCGATTGCCAGTGAACGCAAGGCCGTCGGCTTCGTGCTCGGCCTGCCCATCAACATGGACGGCAGCGAGGGCCCGCGCGCGCAATCCACCCGGGCCTTTGCTCGCAACCTCGCCGGCCTGACCGCGCTGCCGATCGGCCTCTGGGACGAGCGCCTGTCGACCGCCGCGGTCGAGCGCGAACTGATCGGCATGGACGTCAGCCGCGCCAAGCGCGCCGAAGTGATCGACGAGCACGCCGCGATCTTCATCCTGCAAGGCGCGCTCGACCGCCTCGCCAATCTGCGCGCAGCCCCGGGGCCTGACTGATCCATGGCCGTCGTGATCGCGGCGCTCCTCCCCGTCTTTATCCTGATCGTCCTTGGCGTGGTGCTGAAGCGCACGCTGATGCGGCTCGATACGCAATGGAACGGGCTGGAGCGGCTGACCTATTTCGTGCTGTTTCCGATGCTGCTGATCCAGACGCTGGTGAAGGCCGACTTGTCCAAGGTCCCGGTCGCAGGCGTCGGCGGCGCGCTGCTGCTCTCGGCGCTCGCGATGTCGCTGCTCTGCCTCGCGCTCCGCCCGGCCCTGTCGCGGCTCGATATCGACGGCCCCGCCTTCACCTCGATCTTCCAGGGCGCGATCCGCTGGCAGACCTATGTGGCGCTGTCCGTTTCCGCCAATATGTTCGGCGAGGTCGGGCTGGCGCTCGCCTCCGTCGCGATGGTGGCGATCATTCCGCTGGTCAACGTCCTCAGCGTCGCGGTGCTCGCCCACTACGCAGCGCCGGAGAAGCAATCCGCGCGCACCGTTGTCATGACGGTTGTCCGCAATCCCCTGATCTGGGCCTGCGTGATCGGGCTCGTCGTCAACGTCATCCATCTGCCCCTGCCGAAGATCTGGCATGAGGTGGCGGACGCACTTGGCCGCTCCTCGCTCGCCATCGGCCTGCTCGTCACGGGCGCCGGCCTGCATCTTGAAGGCCTGCTGCGCCCCAGCACGGGTGCCGCTATCGGCGTGGTGTTCAAGCTGGTGCTGATGCCCGTGATCGCGCTGGTGCTCGCCGTCTGGTTCGGACTGTCCGGCGACAGCCTCGCGATCGTCGCGATCTGCGCCGCGGTGCCGACCTCGACCAGCGCCTATGTGCTGGCCCGCCAGATGGGCGGCGATGCACCGCTACTGGCGCAGATCATCACGCTGCAGACGATTTTGGCGGCGATCACCATGCCGATCGCGATCGCGCTGGTGGCCTAGAACTCGTCATTGCGAGGAGCTCTTGCGACGAAGCAATCCAGACTGTCTCCGCCGAAAGATTCTGGATTGCTTCGCTTCGCTCGCAATGACGGAGTATGGGGCCTCAGCTCCCCAACCACATCGTCAGCACCACCGCCGTCAGATTGTTCAGCGCATGCAGCACGATCGTGAGCCACAGTGAGGTGCTGCGATAGCGCATGTAGCCGAACCAGAGACCGATGGAGAAGACCTCGGCGAGGAAGTACAGGTCGTATTGCAGGTGCACGACCGTCCACACCAGCGACGAGAGGATGATCGCGCCGGGGACGCGCAGGAAGCTCGCCGACCAGCCGCGGTAGAGAAAGCCGCGCGCCAAAACCTCTTCGGACATCGGCGCCGCCACGCTGAAGGCGAACAGCAGCATCACGGCGGCGCCCTTGTCACGGCCGGATTTCAACAGATCGGTCATGAAGCCCGGCGTCGCCTCGCGGCCGAGACTCCGCGACATCGTCTCCCAGGCCACCACGATCAGGATCAGCCCGACGGCGCCGAACAGGAGTTGCTTCCAGGACGGCCAATAGAACGCGAGATAGTCGACGAAGGAGGCCTTCTTGATGCGGATCGCCAGCCACACGGCGACCAGCGTCGCCGGCAGGCCCATCGTGACCGACAACGCGAGCGACGCCGGCTCGCCGCCGACGTGCTGCATCGACGCGAGGTCGATGGGGTCGCGGGCGACCCAGACCAGATAGACGATGGCCCCGATCTGCCCGACGAACATGGCTGCGAAGATAGCGATGCCCCACAGTGCCGTGCCCCAGAATTTCCAGACGCGCGGTGGCGCCGGCGTCTCGGTGAGCGGAGGCTGATCGGGATTGAGAGAGTCCATTAAAGCGCTTTCGTTAGGAAGGCTCACGGCAGCGCCCGCTCCAGCAGCGCGCGTACATCGCCGCTCTCGAGATCGACCGCGCCGTACATGCTGGCGTGGTTCGTGGCGAGGCGCGTGGCGGCGAACAGTTCGGCTTGACGCGGTGACAGGCCGTTGAGGGCGGCGGCGGCCGCAAGCAGCGCCAGCTTCTCGACCGCAAGGCGCGCGACGCGTTCGCCGTCCGAGCGTCGGAAAGTCTTGCCGATGAACGAGACGGCATCACCTGCCCCTGGCAGACCGTTCGTTTCGGCAGCAAGCGCTTGCAGCACCGCCATCGCCGCCTCCGGCTCGCGCGAGAGCGCGCGCAGCACGTCGAGGCACATGACGTTGCCCGAACCTTCCCAGATCGCGTTGACCGGGGCCTCCCTGTAGTGCCGCGCCAGAACGCCGTCCTCGACATAGCCGTTGCCGCCGAGGCATTCCATGGCTTCGTAGAGGAACGGCGGCGCGCTCTTGCAGGTCCAGTATTTGATCGCAGGCGTCAGCAGCCGCATGTAGGCGGCCTCAGCCGGATCGTGCGGCGTCCGATCGAAGGCGCGGCAGAGCCGCATCACCAAGGCTGTGCTTGCTTCGACGTGCAAGGCCATGTCGGAGAGCACGGCCTGCATCAAGGGCTGATCGGCTAGATGTTTCTGGAACACGCTGCGGTGCCGGGCGTGATGCAGCGCGTGGGCGAGCCCCGAGCGCATCAGGCCAACCGAGGCGATCGCGCAATCCTGCCGGGTGAGTTGCACCATCTGGATGATGGTGCGGATGCCCTTGCCCTCGTCGCCGACGGCTTCCGCATAGGCACCGACGAACTCGACCTCGGACGACGCATTGGAGCGGTTGCCGAGCTTGTCCTTCAGCCGCTGGAACTGGATCGCGTTCACCGAGCCATCCGGCGCGAAGCGCGGCATGAAGAAACAGGTCAGTCCCTGGTCGGCCTGGGCCAGCACAAGGAAGGCGTCGCACATCGGCGCCGACATGAACCATTTGTGGCCGGTGATGCGGTAGGCATCGCCGTCGCGCACCGCGCGCGTCATGTTGGCGCGCACGTCGGTGCCGCCCTGCTTCTCGGTCATGCCCATGCCGAGCGTCATGCCGCGCTTCTCCCACCACGGCGCGAAGGTGGGATCGTAGCTTTTCGTCGACAGCACCGGCATCACCCTGGCGAGCAGATCAGGCTGCATCGCCAGCGCCGCCACGGAGGCGCGCGTCATCGTGATCGGGCAGAGATGGCCGGTCTCGACCTGCGCGGCCATGTAGAATTTTGCCGCGCGGACGACCTCGGCGGCATCGCCCGCGGGTCTTCCATCCGCGGTCCAGGTCGAATTGTGCACGCCGGCACGGGCGCTGTGGGCCATCAGTTCATGATAGGCCGGGTGAAACTCGACCTGGTCGCGCCGATTGCCCTTGGCATCGAAGCTGCGCAGCTTCGGCGTGTTCTCGTTTGCGACGCGCCCGCGATCGGCCATCGCAGCCGAGCCCCAATGCTTGCCGAACTCCGAGAGCTCCCGTTCCGCGGCCGCACCGCCATTGGTCCTGACCGCCGCGACCAGCGGCTGGTCCGCGGCGAACAGATCGACGTCATCGAACTGCGGTGACTGGTTGAAGACCTCGTGGGTCGCGAAGCTGGGCTGGGTCATCTCGTGTCCTCGGCGCGGAATCAGTTCCGCCGGGGCTGGATCGGGAAATCATAGGCCGCCCCTCCCGCCCCCGGCAGTGAAAAGTGCCACCACTCCTTCGCATAGTTCACAAAGCCTTGCCTCGCCATCGCTGCCACGAGCCGCTTGCGCCAGGCGCGTTGGTCCGGACTGATCGACGGTGCGGCGGTGTGCCCTTTCACGTCGGTGCAGTCATAGCCGGTGCCCATGTCGACGCTGCCCTCGGGCGGGCGCGACTCGACCGGCGCGGTACAGTCGGCGTAGGCCTTTGACGGGTCGTATTTGCCTAAATTGTCGGCCTTGAGATCGACCAGCGTGAGGTCGAGCGCAGCACCCGTCGAATGCTGCGAGCGGCTTGCGATGTAGCCGAGGCGGAACAGCTCGGTCTTGGGAATTTTGGGATTGTAGCGCCGCTCGGCGGCGGTCTCGTGGCCGTTCTGCGACCACTTGACCATGTCGAGCGAGGCCCGCGCCGGCCGGTAGCAGTCGAACATCTTCAGCGAGAGATTTTGCGCCGCCAGTTCCTGCTGCACCGCCTTCAGCCGCAGGCCCACCTCCCGCTTCACCACGCATTCGCCGGCGCCGTAGCCGGCGAGCGGACGGCCGACGAAATTGTTCGAGGTGGCGTAGCGGATGTCCTGGATGATGCTGGGGTCGATGTCGCGCAAATAGACGAAACCGCCGGGCAATGTCTGTGCCCGCACCGGCGCGAGGGCCGACGTCGCAAGCAGCCCAATAAGCGCTGCGCGCGCCGCGATCCTAGTCTTTGCGGTCATTGCACCGTATCCGAGTTGACCAGAAGTTTTGTGATCGCGGTATCCGTGTATTTATTGCCGGCCCAGACGTCGTCGATGATGAATTTCAGCCAAAAGGCGGCTATTGGCGAGCGCAATCCCAGCAGCTGCGCCGACAGCTTGTCGTCGAGGATGAAGATCTGCGACTCGCC
Organism: Bradyrhizobium sp. Ken64; assembly: GCF_055807555.1. NCBI lineage: Bacteria > Pseudomonadati > Pseudomonadota > Alphaproteobacteria > Hyphomicrobiales > Nitrobacteraceae > Bradyrhizobium > Bradyrhizobium sp. Ken64. Next base: position 417,875 of record NZ_JBVVPA010000003.1, read on the forward strand.
GCCGGAGAACAACACGCGGAGCTGGCGAACCCTATTGTTCTTGGCAAATATGTCGGGGCTCTTCTGGTAGCCGTTCTGCACATGGATCGATTTGACCCGCCGCAGGGTTTCGAACTCGACCGTGACCCATTCGCCAATACCGTTGCCTGGCGCGCCCTCGACCCAGGCCGTCCCCGTCGAGGCGTCAAACAGGTTCGTCGCGCCGTATGAATTGCCGAATTGCGGCTTTAGCATCGAACTGACGCAATAAGTTTCAAAGCCGCTGCGGGCGCAGCTTTCACCAGGCGCGGAAGGGCGCGGTGGACGCATGGTCGCGCGCTCCGCGACCGCAGGCCCGGCCTGCGGCTTCACCAGCATGCCCGCCACTGGCCGCTCCGACGACAGCGGCGCCCAGAGATAGATGCGCCCGCCGAGGGTCTGGTCGTAATAGGCCGGTGTTTGCTCGTGCGGCGCGGGTTGGCCGCCGCCATCGGTCGCCATCAGCGCTAGAGCTGCCACGCGTTCGCGCACCTCAACCGCGAGATCTCCGAGATGCAGCTCGGGCCGTTTCAGCTGCTCGACGAATATCCGCGTGAACACCGAATTATGAGCCGTGTCGTTGCTGCCGAGCTGGTCGAGCGCGGTTTGGCCGATCCCCGCCGAATAGAGTGTGAATATCCCGCGCGCGGGCCGGGCATCAGCGAGCCCTCGTGTGTTCCCGATCGAACGACCCGCGGCGCGCGGAAACGGATTGTCACGACAGGCATCGATGACGACGAAGGCCACGCGCACCGACTTCGCCTGGAGCTCCGCGATCACATCGGGCTCCGCGATTGAGGCGCCGCGCACCCGCGCTTCAGCGCCCTCGGTGACAGCAGGCACATCGCTCGGCACGAGGTAGTTCACACCGGCGATCGCAACGCCATGCCCCGCATAAAACACGGCAGCGGTATCGCCCGGCTCGAGCCGCGCGGTGAAATCCGCGAGCCGGTCGATCATGCCCTGGCGGCCGAGGTTGGTCCCCAGCACGATCTCAAAACGGAGTGATCGCAGCGCATCCGCGATGGTGGTTGCGTCATTGGTCGCCTTCTTCAATTGACGGTCCGGCGGGAGGTTAGGATAGAGGTCGTTGCCGATCACGAGCGCCACGCGCTTCTCCGCCAGCGCCGGTGTCGCCACACCGACAAGGCAAACCGCCGCCAGCGCAGCAGCATTGCGCACCAGTCGATTAAAATACCGCATGTCCGTCATGATCCGGCCCGTGACGCAACGAATGGCGCGAGTCTAGTGCAAAGCGGTAGCCCCGAACACGGGCTGGCGGAGCCCTCCCTCCGGCAAGTGTCGGGGGATAACTCCCCGCCCGGGCTTTGGTCCTTGCCCCCCCGGCCATCCCCGCCTATAGCTCTCGCTTTAATGACATCGAAATCGACCTTCGTCCTCGGCCACCGGCATTTGCTGGGCATCGAGGGCCTTTCCGCGGCCGACATCACCGGCCTCCTCGACCTGTCCGAAGAATATGTCGAGCTCAACCGCCAGGTTGACAAGAAGCGCACCGTCCTGCGTGGACGGACGCAGGTGAACCTCTTCTTCGAGGCGTCCACCCGGACCCAATCCTCGTTCGAGCTCGCCGGTAAACGGCTGGGCGCCGACGTCATGAACATGTCGGTGTCCTCCTCATCCATCAAAAAAGGCGAGACGCTGGTCGACACCGCCATGACGCTCAACGCCATGCACCCGGATATCCTGGTGGTGCGCCATCACGCCTCGGGCGCGGTGGAACTGCTGGCCCGCAAGGTCGACGGTTCCGTGATCAACGCCGGCGACGGCGCGCATGAGCATCCGACGCAAGCCCTGCTCGATGCGCTGACCATCCGCCGCAACAAGGGCCGGCTCGAAGGCCTCGTGGTCGCGATCTGCGGCGACGTGCTGCATTCGCGCGTCGCCCGCTCCAACATCATCCTGCTCAACGCGATGGGCGCCCGCGTCCGCGTCGTCGGCCCCTCCACGCTGCTGCCGCCCGGCATCGAGCGGATGGGCGTCGAGGTCGCGCGCGACATGCGCGAGGGGCTCAACGGTGCCGACATCGTGATGATGTTGCGGCTCCAGCGCGAGCGCATGAACGGCTCTTTCGTGCCGTCGACCTCCGAGTATTTCCATTATTTCGGGCTGGACCAGAAGAAGCTCGCCTACGCCAAGCCAGACGCCCTCGTCATGCATCCCGGCCCCATGAACCGCGGCGTCGAGATCGACACTGCGGTTGCTGACGGCGCGCAGTCCCTGATCCGCGAACAGGTGGAAATGGGCGTGGCCGTGCGCATGGCGGTGCTGGAAGCGCTCGCCCGCAACCTGCCGAACGCGTGATGCTCATGTTGACCGACCGCCGACCCATCCTGCTTGCCAACGCCCGCGTCGTCGACCCCAGCAGGGATTTCGATGGCCCCGGCGATGTCCTGATCGCCGACGGCATCATCCGAGAGGCCCGCCGCGGCATTGGCGCTGCCGGCGTCCCCGAGGGCACCGATGTCGTCAACTGCGCCGGCAAGATCGTCGCACCCGGCCTGATCGACATGCGCGCCTTCGTCGGCGAGCCCGGCTTCAGCCATCGCGAGACCTTTGCGTCCGCGAGCCAGGCGGCAGCGACCGGCGGCATCACCACCATCATCTGCCAGCCCGACACCTTGCCGGTGATCGACAATTCGGCGACCGTGGACTTCGTGATGCGTCGCGCCCGCGACACCGCCATCGTCAACATTCAGCCGATGGCGGCGCTGACCAAGGGCATGCGCGGCGAGGAGATGACCGAGTTCGGCCTGCTCAAGGCGGCCGGCGCGATCGCCTTCAGCGACTGCGACAAGAGCGTGATCAATGCGCAGGTGATGCGCCGCGCCTTGACCTACGCGCGCGATTTCGACGCGCTGATCGTGCACTACACCGAGGATCGCGATCTCGTCGGCGAAGGCGTGATGAACGAGGGCGAGTTCGCATCGCGGCTCGGCCTGATGGGCATCCCGAACGCGGCGGAGGCCGTGATGCTGGAGCGCGACATGCGCCTGGTCGCGCTCACCGGCGGTCGCTATCACGCGGCCTCACTGACCTGCATCGAGTCGCTCGACGTGCTCAAGCGCGCCCGCGACGCCGGCCTCGCCGTGACCGCCTCGGCCTCGATCAACCACCTTGCGCTGAACGAGAACGACATCGGCCCTTACCGTTCGTTCCTGAAGCTGTCGCCGCCGCTGCGCACCGAGGACGACCGCCGCGCGCTGGTCGCCGCCGTCGCCTCCGGCCTCGTCGACGTCATCATGTCCGACCACAATCCGCAGGACGTCGAGGTCAAGCGCCTGCCTTTCGCGGAAGCAGCCCCGGGCGCCATCGGGCTGGAGACCATGCTCCCGGCGGGCCTTCGCCTCGTGCACAATGATGAGCTGGACCTCAAGACGCTGATCCGGGCGATGTCGACGCGGCCGGCCGAGATTTTGGGATTGCCTGGCGGAACCCTGCGCACGGGCAGCCCCGCCGACGTCATCGTGATCGACCCCGATGTTCCCTGGGTGGTCGATCCCGCCGACCTCAAATCGCCCTGCAAGAACACGCCGTTCGACGAGGCCCGCTTTACAGGGCGCGTGGTGCGCACCATTGTCGGCGGGCGGACGGTGTACGAGCACGTCTGACGTGCGGAGCTGCAGCCAAGGAATTTGCAGACATGGCGCTTGAATTGTTTCTGCCGGTGGCTTTCGTCATCGGATACCTGCTCGGCTCGATTCCGTTCGGACTGATCCTGACGAAACTCGCCGGCACACAGGATATCCGCTCGATCGGCTCCGGCAGCATCGGCGCCACCAACGTGCTGCGCACGGGGCGCAAGGGCCTTGCCGCCGCAACCCTGCTGTTCGACGCGCTCAAGGGCACCGTGGCGGTGGTGATCGCCGGCTACATCGCCGGTCCCAATGCCGCGATCCTGGCCGGGCTTGGCGCTTTCCTCGGCCATCTCTTCCCGGTCTGGCTCAAGTTCAAAGGCGGCAAAGGCGTCGCCGTCTATATCGGCATCATGCTCGGGCTGTTCTGGCCGGCCGCGGTGGTGTTCTGCCTGCTCTGGTTGGCGACTGCCTTTACCGCCCGCTATTCCTCGCTCTCGGCCCTGGTGGCCTCGTTCATCACCCCGCTGTTCCTGCTGTGGTTCGGCCAACCCGCGCTCGCCGCGCTGGCGGCGGTGCTGACGCTGCTGTTGTTCTACGCTCATCGCGAGAACATCAAGCGGCTGCAATCGGGCAAGGAAAGCCGCATCGGCGAGAAGGCATAAGCCGGGAATCCACGGATACCGCGGCACCCCTTCTGCGTTATATCGCAAATGGTGTTCGCAACTTGCAGCCGAATCACGGCTGTATGGACGAACGGGTTCCAGGCCTTGGCCCTGATCGTGGGCATGGCTCTAAGCGGTTGCTCAGAATGAGCGAGAAGATTGTCAGCGCGCAAGACGATGGCGATTTGCGAGGTGCTGCCTGCACCGCAGCAAGCCGGCTGCTCTCGACGACGGATATCTGGTCCGCTGGGCCCTCGCCGGCTCCTGCTCCCAAGCCTCTGCCCGTTGCGCCACCAGCGCCGCCGCCTGCTCGCATCGCGCAAGCTCCTCTGACAGTTGAGGCTGTGATTGCTGCTGCACCAATTGAACCCGCGCGGCCCCCTGCTAACTCATGGCCTCCGCAAAAACTGTCGCTGGCGCTTCAGGGCGGCGGCACCTTCGCCGCTTTCACTTGGGGCGTGCTGGAGCGTCTGCTGGAAGAGCCATCCATCGCGATCGAGACCATCAGCGGTGCCAGCGCCGGCGCCATCAACGCACTGCTGCTCGCCTCCGGTTTCGCCGAGGGTGGCCGTGAAGGCGCCCGCGCGCGGCTGAACCGGTTCTGGATCCGGCTGATGCACGAGGCCTCGTTCCGATCGCTGATGCTGATCGGCGGCTTCTCGCCGGCGGGAAGCTCGGTCGCGTTCGGTCCGACGCTGCGCTCCGGCCAGTTCGATCCGTTCGATCTCGATCCGCTGCGGCAGGCGCTGTCGCGCGACATCAACTTTTCCGCGTTGCGCGATGCGCGTTGCCCGAAGCTTCTGATCGCAGCGACCCGAATCCGCGACGGGCAGCAGCAGATCTTTAGCAACGACGTGATTACCGCAGACGTCGCGCTGGCCTCGACCTGTCCACCACTGGTTCATTGCGCGGTGGAGATCGATGGCGAGGCTTATTGGGACGGCGGCCTCGGCGGCAACCCGCCCCTGCTGCGGCTCCTGCAGGACACGACGAGCGCCGAAATCCTGCTGGTCCAGGTCACGCCGGCGCGCGACAGCTACGTGCCGATCACGCTCGCCGCGATCGACCGCAGGCTGGACCAGATCGCGGCCAACGCCGCCCTCAATGCCGAGATCGCGGCGATTGAATGGGCGCAATCGCAGGCCGCATCGTCGCTGCGGCTCTCCAGGATCGCCGCGGAAGATTTCGTCGACGGCCTGGCGCAGCGCTCGTCCACCGATCTCGGCCGCGGCTTCATTCGCGCGCTTCACCGCAGCGGCCGCGAGGCCGCCGGTCGCTGGCTCAAGCAAGGTACCGATCACAGCGCAGCGCCGGCCGCATCCGGCCAGCGCACCGTCGCCCTCGAACCTGCGCTAGCCTGATTTCGCCAGCGCCCGCTCCAGGAACCACGCCGTCGCCAGCGCATGCGCGTCGTTGCCGAAGCGCGCGATCACCTGCACGCCAATCGGCAGGCCATTGGCCTTGAGCACCGGCACGTTGACGCAAGGGTTGCCCATCAGCGTCCACAGCCTGTTGTAGCGGGGGTCGCCGGTGCTCGCGAGCTCCTTGGCCGGCGGCGTGCCCGGCGCCGAATAGGTCAGCAGCACGTCGAACCCCTCGAACAACTCGCCAAGCTCGCGACGCCCGCGACGGCTGATCCGGCGTGCGTCGTCGTAGTCCCTGGGTGTGAGACCGACCGTCGCATCGAGACTGGCGCGCAGCATCGGTGCGATCTCGTCGTGGCGTTCGGAAAATTCCCAGGCGAGCGCGCGATGCGCCTCGAAGTCCTGAATGATCGGATGAATGCGCCAGGCCTCCTGCACCGCTTGCGGCAGATCGATGTTCTGCACGCTGGCGCCCGCCCGCGTCGCCGCCTTGATCGCGGCTTGCAGCCCCTCCTCCGCGGCCGGCTCCACGTCGCCGGCGAACTCCTGCCTGACGACTCCGATGCGCGGCGCTTTCGCCGGAACGATGCCGGCGAATTCGGTGCGGCCGGTCATCGCGAGCAGTCCGCGCGCAAGATCTTCCGCGCGCGCGCCGAACAGGCCGACCGTGTCGAGCGCCCACGAATAGCATTTGACGCCGACCGTCGGCAGCATCCGGAACGACGGCTTGATCGCGGCGGTGCCGCAATAGGCGGCGGGACGGATCACCGAGCCGCCGGTCTGGGTGCCCAGCGCCAGCGGGATCATGCCGGCACCGACGGCCGCGGCCGAGCCCGAGGACGAGCCGCCCGGCGTATGCCCGAGATTATGCGGGTTGAGCGTCGGGGTCGGATCGCGCGAGGCGAATGCCGTGGTCGTGGTCTTGCCGATGATGGTGGCGCCCGCCCGCTTCAGCATCATCACGACAGGCGCGTCCGCGCGCGGCTGCCAGCCGCGATAGATCGATGATCCCATCTCGGTCGGAAAATCGGCGGTGTCGATGATGTCCTTGATCCCGACCGCGATGCCGCGCAGCGGCCCGGCGCCTTGCGCCTTCGCGGAGCTGTCGTGACGGACGAAGGCGTGGACGTCCTTCTCCCTGGCCTCGATCGCCGCATGCGATTGCGCGATGGCGGCCTCGGGCGAAAGCTCGCCCGCTTCGATGCGGCGCTGGAGATCGGCGAGTGAGATCATGGCAATACCCTTCTTATTGGTATCGCTTTTAGCATCGAGCCGACGCCGCGCAAGCGCACGACACGGTTGCCCACGCCCTCAGGTTGTTCCATGCTGTGCCTGCAAGGAGCTGCCGTGGACGCCATCAATCCGAGCGTGGAGCTGACCGAGGCCGACAGGATCGACCGCCTGCGGCTGATCCGGTCCGACAATGTCGGGCCGCGCACGTTCCGGTCGCTGGTCGATCATTTCGGCACGGCGCGCGCGGCGCTGGAGCGACTGCCGGATCTCGCACGCCGCGGCGGTGCGCAGCGATCGGCGCGCATCTGTAGCGCCGACGAGGCGAAAGCCGAACTCGCCGCGAGCCGCAAGTTCGGCATCGCCTGGCTCGCGCCCGGCGAGGACGGCTATCCGGCGCGGCTGGCAACGCTCGACGATGCGCCGCCGCTGCTCGCCGCGCGCGGCGACAATGCAACGCTGATGCGGCCGATGATCGCAATCGTCGGCTCGCGCAACGCCTCCGGTGCAGGCTTGAAATTCGCCGGTCAGCTCGCCCGCGAACTTGGTGAAGCCGGCTTTGTCGTCATCTCCGGCCTCGCCCGCGGCGTCGACCAGGCCGCGCACCGCGCCAGCGTCGAGAGCGGCACCATCGCCGTGCTCGCCGGCGGCCATGACTGCATCTATCCGCCGGAGCATGGCGACCTGCTGGCCTCGATCCTCGACCGCAAGGGTGCCGCGATCTCCGAGATGCCGCTCGGCCACGAGCCGCGCGCCCGCGACTTCCCCCGCCGCAACCGGCTGATCTCGGGCGCCGCGCTCGGCGTCGTCGTGGTGGAGGCGGCGCATCGCTCGGGCTCACTGATCACCGCGCGAATGGCCGCCGAACAGGGGCGCGAAGTGTTCGCGGTGCCGGGTTCGCCGCTCGATCCGCGCGCCGCCGGCACCAACGATCTGATCAAGCAGGGCGCGACGCTCGTCACCGAAGCCGCCGACGTCGTCAACGCTGTCGCACCGATCATGGAGCGGCCGCTGATGCGCACCGCGAGCGAGCCCGACAGCGAGCCGCTCGAAAGCGATCCGCAAGGACACGACCGCGACCAGATCACCGGCCTGCTCGGCCCTGCCCCTGTCACGATCGACGATCTCGTGCGGATGTCCGGCGCCTCGCCTGCGATCGTGCGCACCGTGCTCTTGGAGCTCGAACTCGCCGGCCGGCTCGAACGCCACGGCGGAGGCTTGGTCTCGCTGCTCTAAGGAGTGTTCCGCTTGTCGAAGCGCGTCCGCGCCGAGGCGATCTGCTCTTGATGCGTGATCGCCCATTCGCCGAGTGCCTTCACCGGCTGTTGCAGCCCGCGGCCGAGATCGGTCAGCTCGTAGTCCACGCGCGGCGGAATGGTCGGGAAGATCGTGCGTGTGACCAGGCCGTCACGCTCGAGCCCGCGCAGCGTCAAGGTCAGCATCCGCTGCGAGATGCCGTTGATCATGCGCTTGAGCTCGTTGAAGCGCTTCGGCCCATCGCTCAGCATCATGATGACGAACACGCTCCATTTGTCGCCGACGCGCGCGAGGATCGAGGCGACGCCGCGGCAGTCCGCATGGTTGGGATCCGGCATCGGCGTGGCAGGCAAATCGATGTGCGCAGGTTTCAGGGATGTGCCCATGGCTCAAAAAGGTGCGTTCTTGCGGGGATTTCGATAGTCACTCATGTAGCTCTGGTTACAAACTTATACCAGGGTGATCCCGAATGAAACTCCTCCACATCGACTCCAGCGTGCTCGGCTCCCACTCCGTTTCCCGGCAGGTCTCCGCCGCCATCGTCGATCGTCTCAGGCAGGCGACGCCATCGCTCGACATCGTCTATCGCGACCTGACGCGGAGCCCGCTCGCCCATCTCTCCGGTTCGCATCTCGCGGCCGCGCAAGGCGCGCCTGCCCCGGAGGAACTCGGCCCCGACCTCGCCGCCAGCAAGGCCGCGCTGGCCGAATTCCTTGCCGCCGACATCGTCGTGATCGGCGCGCCCATGTACAATTTCACGATTCCGAGCCAGCTCAAGGCCTGGATCGACCGGATCCTGGTGGCGGGGAAGACGTTCAGCTACGGGGCCAACGGACCGCAGGGTCTCGCCGGCGGCAAGCGCGTGATCTTCGCGATCTCGCGCGGGGGTTATTACGGCGCTGGCTCGCCCGCCTCGTCGCTGGAGCATCTGGAAACGTATCTGCGCGGCGTGTTCGGCTTCATGGGCATTCACAGTCCCGAATTCATCAGTGCCGACGGCATCCAGGTCGGGCCGGAGCATCGCGAGAAGTCGCTCGCAAGCGCGCTCGAGGCGGCGACCACCCTGCGCGCGGCCTGAGGCAACCCGCACATCATCAGCCGCCGCAACTCGGTCGCGGCGGCTGATTGAACGGCGCGCGATCGGCGAAGTTAGAACCAGGCGCCCGGAATGCCCAGGATGACGGCGACCAGCGAAACGAACAGGCCGATGCCGGAGAAAAGAACGATCCCGATGAACTCGGAGGTGTCGGAACGCTTGGCGGGAGCTGCGGAGTTTTCGGTGTAAATACGCGGTGCTGAAATCGGGGAAATAATACGTACTGCCTTTGGCATATCGGGCTCCCTTGAAAATGAGTCTTCGTGACCCTGCCCGTAAAAGTGTCTTGGCAGCGCAAGCGAAGGTTCAACGCCTCACGCAAGGTTCAGAAAATACAGCTCGCGAGGCGTGGGAACCGGCCGGCGCAACCGGTTTGCGCGCGCCGACCGATTCAATTTTCACTTCAATCGATCAGCCGCGATAGATCGGCGCGCCGCTCGGCGAGGCGACCGCGCCGCCATCGACGAAGATTTCCTGGCCCTGCACATGCGCGGAATCGTCGGAGGCGAGGAACAGCACCGTCTTCGCGACGTGATCTGTTTCACCAATGCGCCCCAGCGGCGTCGTCAGTGCGATCCGCTTCTCGAACGCCTTCTCGGCTTCGGGCGTCGCGGTCGCAGGCCCCCAGATCGGCGTGCGGATCGCACCGGGCGCGACCACGTTGACGCGAATGCCGCGCGGCGACAGTTCTGATGCCATGATCCGCGCCATCGCCCGCACGCCGGCCTTGGCGGCGCCATACGCCGAATAGCCGGGAATGCCGAGCACGGAGATCACCGAGCCGCTGAGGATGATCGAAGCGTTGTCGTTGAGATAAGGCAGCGCGGACTGAACGGTGAAGAACACGCCGGTCAGATTGGTGCTGATGACCTTCTCGAAGACCTCCAGCGTGGCCGAACCGAGCGGCGTGCCGCCGGCGATGCCGGCATTGGCGAACACGATGTCGAACTTGCCGAACTTTTCGGCGCCCTTTTTGATCGCAGCTTCGGTGGCGGCGATGTCGGTGGCGTCCGCGGCCAGCGCGAGCGCGTTCGGACCGAGCTCCTTCGCGGCCGCCTCGAGCGTCTCCTTGTTGCGCCCGGTGATCACCACCTTGGCGCCCTCGGCCACGAACAGCTTTGCCGTTGCCAGTCCAATGCCGCTATTGCCGCCGGTGATCAGGGCCGTCTTGTTCTTCAGTCTCACGTTCGCCTCCAGTGGTTGCATCATAAAACTATGATTGCCATCTAGGACATATGGTTTTATGATGCAACCACACGAGCGCGTGATCGGCGACAGGACCGTGCGATCGCGAAAGGACCAGACCATGGTGAAACGAACGAGCTTCGAGGGCGATGCGTGTCCGATCGCGCGATCGCTGGAAGCGATCGGCGACCGCTGGTCGGTGCTGATCATCCGCGAGGCGCTGTTCGGCCTGCGCCGCTTCGGCGAGTTTCAGAGCAAGCTCGGCATGGCCAAAAACATCTTGTCGACGCGGCTGAGCGCACTGGTCGACCACGGAATCCTGACGACGGCCCCCGCGTCGGACGGCAGCGCCTATCAGGAGTATGTGTTGACGGAAAAGGGCCGCGGTACTTTCCCGATCCTGGTAGCCCTGCGGCAATGGAGCGAGGCCTTCGACGATCGCCCGTCGGAGATCGCGACCATCCTGGTCGATCGCGCCAAGGGCCGACCGGTGAAGAAGCTCGAGCTGCGCGCCGAGGATGGGCGATTGCTGACGCAAGCCGATACAACGCTGAAACCGCGGCCGGCGCCGCGGCGGCGGTCGGCGGGATAGCGGCGCGCTGTCTCTCCATCGTCGTCCTGGCGAAAGCCAGGACCCATTACCCCAAGGAGGAGTTTGGCGAAGCCTCGTCACCCGGAATTCGCACCGCGCTCAGGTCGACAGACCTCGCGGTATGGGTCCTGGCTTTCGCCAGGACGACTCCGGAGAGAGTGCGAACGTTGCGCGGCAGGGCTTGTACAAACCATCGACGGCGTCAAAGATGGGGGACACCGCAAAGTGGCACCACCATGCCCCTGCTCGCCATCGTCTATTTTTCCATCTCCGGCACCACGGAGAAGCTGGCGCATGCGGTTGCGCGCGGCGCGGATGACAGGGCGCGGGTCACGCTATGTCGCATCACCGGCGAGGACATCGTGTCAGGCCGTTTCCAGAATGAGAGCTTACTGGAGACGATCGACCGCGCCGACGCAGTTGCGTTTGGCAGCCCGACCTACATGGGCGGACCAGCCGCTCAATTCAAAGCGCTTGCCGACGCTTCGAGCGATCGATAGAGCCGGCAGCAATGGGGCAACAAGATCGCAGCCGGATTCACCACGGGCGCCTGCGCAAGCGGCGATCAACTCCACACACTGTCCTACTTTTCCATTCTGGCCGCGCAGCACGGAATGCTGTGGTGCGGATTGGATATTCCGGGCGGGGAGGACCCGAGCGGCCGCAATCGTTTGGGCAGCCAGCTTGGCCTTGCGACGCATTTGGTCGACAGCACCTTGCCTCAAAGCGACCTCAGCACGGCCGAATATCTCGGCCAGCGATTGGCCAAAATGGCAAGCCGCAACGGCTAACCCCAGCGTCACTGCGGGCGCAGCGCCTATCAGGCGTATGTGCTGACGGAAAAGGGCCCGCGGTACCTTGCCGACGCGGATACCACGCTGAAGTCGCGGCCGCCGCCGCGCGGCGGTCAGCGGGCGCGCGCTGTCTCTCCAACGTCGTCCTGGCGAAAGCCAGGACCCATTACCACAAGGAGGAGTTTGGCGAAGCCGCGTCCCCCGGAATTGGCACCGCGCTCAGGTCGATGGACCTCGCGGTATGGGTCCTGGCTTTCGCCAGGACGACTCCGGAGAGAGAAAGAGAGCGTGCGTGACGGATCCGCTCGGTCTTCGCCGCTACGACAGCTTGCGCTTGCTCCGTAGCCGCAGATGCTCGTCGGCCTCCAGCTTGGTCATTCCCAGGAGATAATGCAGCACGTCCAGCTTGTGCCGCTCGGCAAGCTTGCGCAGTGCCCCGACCTGCTCGGCGATGAAGGCGACCGCCTCCTCGACGCCACCCTCCCCCGGTTCCTCGTGACGCGAGCCTCCCGCCGCGCGCGCCGCGGCGCCCGCCCGTTTCTTTCCTGGCTTAGTCACCAGCCCCCACCCGAATCCATCGCCCCGCAGAAACATTACGCCGACATCGGCCGCAACTCAAAGGTGGTAATTTGCAACTTTCTCGATATGAAACTTTTCCCATCGGGATGGCTTTCAACACCCCTCGATTTGACAGCGAGGGCCTCACCACCCATGTTCGGGACGAAAGGGCCGACCCGAATCTCATCGAATTCGGCCCCAAATTTCCCCATAAGTTACTGGAACTACATGAATATCGTCATTGTGGAGTCGCCGGCGAAAGCCAAGACGATCAACAAGTATTTGGGCTCGTCCTACGAGGTTCTGGCCTCGTTTGGCCATGTCCGCGACTTGCCCGCGAAGAACGGCTCCGTCGATCCCGACGCCAATTTCAAGATGATCTGGGAGGTCGACCCCAAGGCGGCCGGCCGGCTCAACGACATCGCCAAGTCCCTCAAGAACGCCGATCGCCTGATTCTCGCAACCGACCCTGATCGCGAGGGCGAGGCCATCTCCTGGCACGTACTGGAGGTCCTGAAAGAGAAGCGTGCGATCAAGGACCACAAGATCGAGCGCGTGGTGTTCAACGCCATCACCAAGCAGGCGGTCACGGACGCCATGAAGCATCCGCGCCAGATCGACGGTGCGCTGGTCGACGCCTATATGGCGCGGCGCGCGCTGGACTATCTGGTCGGCTTCACCCTCTCCCCCGTGCTGTGGCGCAAGCTGCCGGGCGCCCGCTCGGCCGGCCGCGTGCAGTCGGTGGCGCTGCGGCTGGTCTGCGACCGCGAGCTCGAGATCGAAAAGTTCGTCGCGCGCGAATACTGGTCGCTGATCGCGACCCTGCTGACGCCGCGCGGCGACGCCTTCGAGGCCCGTCTGGTCGGCGCCGACGGCAAGAAGATCCAGCGCCTCGACATCGGCACCGGCGCGGAAGCCGAAGACTTCAAGAAGGCGCTGGAAGCAGCCGCCTACGCAGTGACCGCGGTCGATGCCAAGCCGGCCCGGCGCAATCCGCAGGCGCCCTTCACCACCTCGACGCTGCAGCAGGAAGCCAGCCGCAAATATGGCTTTGCGCCGGCGCACACCATGCGCATCGCGCAGCGGCTCTATGAAGGCATCGACATCGGCGGCGAAACCACCGGACTCATTACTTATATGCGTACCGACGGCGTGCAGATCGATCCGTCCGCGATCACCCAGGCACGCAAGGTGATCGGCGAGGATTACGGCAACGCTTACGTGCCGGACGCGCCGCGCCAGTACCAGGCCAAGGCCAAGAACGCCCAGGAAGCCCACGAAGCGATCCGGCCGACCGACATGTCGCGCCGCCCCGACAGCATGAGCCGCAAGCTCGAATCCGACCAGGCGAGACTCTATGAACTGATCTGGAAGCGCACCATCGCGAGCCAGATGGAATCGGCCGAGCTGGAACGCACCACGGTCGACATCACGGCGAAGGTCGGCGGCCGCACGCTGGACCTGCGCGCCACCGGCCAGGTCGTCAAGTTCGACGGCTTCCTCGCACTTTATCAGGAAGGCCGCGACGACGAGGAGGACGAGGACTCCCGCCGCCTGCCCGCGATGAGCCCCAACGACGCGCTGAAGCGGCAGTCGCTCGCCGTCACCCAGCACTTCACCGAGCCGCCGCCGCGCTTCTCCGAGGCCTCGCTGGTCAAGCGCATGGAAGAGCTCGGCATCGGCCGGCCCTCGACCTATGCCTCGATCCTCCAGGTCCTCAAGGACCGCGGCTACGTCAAGCTCGAGAAGAAGCGCCTGCACGGCGAGGACAAGGGCCGCGTCGTGGTCGCGTTCCTCGAGAGCTTCTTTGCCCGCTACGTCGAATACGACTTCACCGCCAATCTGGAAGAGCAGCTCGACCGCATCTCCAACAACGAGATCTCCTGGCAGCAGGTGCTGAAGGATTTCTGGACCGGCTTCATCGGCGCCGTCGACGAGATCAAGGATCTGCGCGTGGCCCAGGTGCTCGACGTGCTCGACGACATGCTGGGACAGCACATCTATCCGGCGCGCACCGACGGCGGCGACATCAGGCAATGTCCGAGCTGCGGCAACGGGCGGCTGAATCTCAAGGCCGGCAAGTTCGGCGCCTTCGTCGGCTGCTCGAACTATCCGGAATGCCGCTACACCCGTCAGCTCGCCGCCGACGGCGAGGCCACGGCTGACCGCTCGCTCGGCCAGGACCCTGATACGGGGCGCGATGTCTGGGTCAAGGCCGGCCGGTTCGGCCCCTACATCCAGCTCGGCGAGCAGAAGGATTATGCGGAGGGCGAGAAGCCGAGGCGCGCAGGCATTCCGAAGGGGACGTCCCCTGGAGATGTCGAGCTCGAGCTTGCGCTCAAGCTGCTGTCGCTGCCGCGCGAGATCGGCAAGCATCCGGAAACCGGTGAGCCTATCACCGCGGGTCTCGGCCGCTTCGGGCCGTTCGTGAAGCACGAGAAGACCTATGCCAGCCTCGAGGCCGGCGACGAAGTGTTCGACATCGGCATCAACCGCGCGGTGACCCTGATCGCGGAGAAGATCGCCAAGGGCCCGAGCCGCCGCTTCGGCGCCGATCCCGGCAAAGCGATCGGCGATCATCCCACCCTCGGCACCGTCACGGTGAAGGGCGGCCGCTACGGCGCCTACGTCACGGCCGGCGGCGTCAACGCGACGATCCCGAGCGACATCGAGAAAGACGCCATCACGCTGCCGCAGGCGATCGCGTTGATCGACGAGCGCGCGGCCAAGGGCGGCGGCAAGAAGCCGAAGAAGGCGGCTAAGCCGGCCAAGGCCAAGAAGGCTGCGGCGAAGGCCGCCGACGGCGATGACGCCGCGCCAAAAACCAAAAAGCCGGCCGCGAAGAAGGCGGCCAAACCCAAATCCGAATCCACCAGCAAGGCGCGCGCCGCCGTGTCGTCGACGGCCAAGACTTCGGCCATCAAGACGTCGCCGACCAAGGCAGCTGGCGCCAAAGCTCCGGCCAAGAAAAGTGCCGGCACCAAATAGAGGTTAAGTGAAACGCAAGAATGACCGTGGCTTTCCCGACCGGGCAGCCATCGTCGCCTTCATCAAGGCAAATCCCGGAAAGGTCGGAACCCGCGAAATTGCGCGCGAGTTCGGCCTGAAGAACGCCGACCGCATCGAGCTCAAGCGCATGCTGCGCGAGCTCGCCGACGACGGGCTCGTCAAGAAAAAGCGCCATACGATTTCAGAGCCGGACAGCCTGCCGCCGACGCTGGTCGCCGACATCACCGGCCGCGACGCCGACGGCGAGCTGGTCGCCTCCCCGACCGAATGGGACGAGGTCGAAAGCGGCGAACCGCCAAAGATCCTCATCACGATGCCGCGCCGGCCCAAGCCCGGCACCGCGGCCGGCGTTGGCGATCGCGCGCTGCTGCGCGTTGAGCGCTCGGATGAAACCGAAGGCCCGGCCTATCGCGGCCACATCATCAAGGTCTTCGACAAGACCAAGAGCCGCATCCTCGGCGTCTTCCGCAGCCTGCCCGAAGGCGGCGGGCGGATCATCCCCGTCGACAAGAAGTCCGCCGACCGCGAGCTGAACATCGCCCCGACCGAGACGCACGGCGCGCAGGACGGCGATCTCGTCAGCGTCGACATCATCCGCTCGCGCGGCTTTGGGCTGGCGTCAGGCCGCGTCAAGGAGAAGCTCGGCTCGGTCAAGTCGGAGAAGGCGATCAGCCTGATCGCGATCTACGCGCACGACATCCCGCTGCAATTCCGCCCCGCTGCGGAGCGCGAGGCCGAAGCGGCGGAGCCGGCCAATTTGAAGGGGCGCGAGGACTGGCGCGACGTCCCGCTGGTCACCATCGATCCGCCGGATGCCAAGGATCACGACGACGCGGTGCACGCGCAGCCGGATCCCGATCCCAACAACAAGGGCGGCTTCATCGTCGATGTCGCCATCGCCGACGTGAGCTTCTACGTGCGGCCCGGCACCGCGCTCGACCGCGACGCTCTCGACCGCGGCAACTCGGTCTATTTCCCCGACCGCGTCGTGCCGATGCTGCCCGAGCGCATCTCCAACAATCTGTGCTCGCTGGTGCCGGGCGAGCCGCGCGGCGCGCTCGCGGTGCGGATGATCATCGCCCCGGACGGGCGGAAACGATCGCACAGCTTCCATCGCATCCTGATGCGCTCTGCAGCCAAGCTGAGCTATGCCCAGGCGCAGGCCGCGATCGACGGCCGGCCGGACGACACCACCGGCCCCCTGCTCGATCCGATCCTGAGGCCGCTCTATGCGGCCTATGCCTGCGTCAAGCGCGCGCGGGACGAGCGCGATCCGCTCAATCTCGACCTGCCCGAGCGCAAAATCCTGCTGAAGCCCGACGGCACGGTCGACCGCGTCGTCGTGCCCGACAGGCTCGACGCGCACAAGCTGATCGAGGAGTTCATGATCCTCGCCAATGTCGCGGCAGCCGAGATGCTCGAGAAGAAGTCGCTGCCGCTGATCTACCGCGTGCATGACGAGCCGACCCTGGAAAAGGTCCACGCGCTCGCGGAATTCCTGGAGACGCTGGACGTTCCGTTCGCAAAGGGCGGCGCGTTGCGCCCCGCTCTGTTCAACCGCGTGCTGGCGCAGCTCGAAGGTCACGACCACTTTCCGCTGGTGAGCGAGGTCGTGCTGCGCGCCCAGGCGCAGGCCGAATACTCCTCGGAGAATTACGGTCATTTCGGCCTGAATTTGCGCCGCTATGCGCATTTCACCTCGCCGATCCGCCGCTATGCCGACCTCGTCGTGCACCGCGCACTGGTCCGCGCGCTCGGCCTCGGCGAAGGCGCGCTGCCCGACACCGAGACGCCGGAAACATTGAGCGAAGTCGCAGCCCACATCTCGGTGACAGAGCGGCGCGCGATGAAAGCGGAGCGCGAGACCGTCGACCGCCTGATCGCCCATCACCTCGCCGACCGCATCGGGTCGAGCTTCCAGGGCCGCGTCTCCGGCGTCACGCGCGCCGGCCTGTTCGTCAAGCTCGCTGAGACCGGCGCCGACGGCCTGATCCCGATCCGATCCCTCGGCACGGAATATTTCAATTATGACGAAGGCCGCCACGCCCTGGTCGGCACACGCAGCGGCACCATGCATCAGCTCGGTGACGTCGTCGACGTCCGCCTGATCGAAGCAGCTCCCATCGCAGGCGCGCTGCGCTTCGAGCTGCTGTCCTCGACCGGTGAGACCGCGCCCCGCGGTCGCAGGTCCTCCGGTCCGCAGCGCCGCCCCTCGTTCAAGGCGCATCCCGGGCGCAGCCCCGACAAAAAGCGCAAGCCGGACAGGCCGAAAAAGCCCGGGAAGGGCAAAAAAGCCAAGGGAAAAAGCAAGGGCAAGGGCCAGAAGGGCAAGGCATGGTGAGCACGGCGCCGAAGATATGGACCCGCGAGACCGGCCTCGTCGAGAAGCGCGACGTTTTTGCTGCGATGAGGCGCGGCTTTCGCGGCCGCTGCCCGCGCTGCGGCAAGGGAAAGCTGTTCCGCGCCTTTCTCAAGACCGCGGACAATTGCGCGGTCTGCGGCCTCGATGTCACGCCGCATCGCGCCGACGATTTGCCCGCCTATCTCGTCATCGTCATCGTTGGCCACATCGTGGTGCCCACCGTCCTCTGGATCGAGACCAATTACTCCACGCCGGTCTGGATCAGCTTCGCGGCCTATCTGCCCTTCACCTTCGTCGCCTCGCTGGCACTGCTGCAGCCGGTGAAGGGAGCCGTGGTCGGATTGCAATGGGCTCTGCGCATGCATGGGTTTGACGACAACCCGACGGATGGTATTCCGCCGGTGTAAGCAAAATAAGCAAGAAGTGGTTTGGGTGAGGACATGACGGATATTTCGCAAGCCGAGAAGGCAAAGATCCACGAGGGCAAGGAAGCCGATCACCATCCTTATTTCCGCCCGCGGGATGCGGCGACACTGATCCTGGTCGATCGCAGCGGCACAACTCCAAAAGTGCTGGTCGGCAAGCGCCACGACAACGTGGTGTTCATGCCCGGAAAATTCGTCTTCCCCGGCGGCCGCGTCGACAAGGACGATTATCGCGTGCCGTGCGCGGCGCCTGTCACCGCTGAGCTGGAAGCCAATCTCGCCAAGGGCAGCCCGAAGACGCCCGCCTCGCGCGCGAAGTCGCTGGCGATTGCCGCGATCCGCGAGGCCTGCGAGGAGACCGGTCTCTGCCTCGGGCGCAAAGCCGAGGTGAAGGCCAAGCTCGAAGGCGCCTGGAGGCCGTTCGCGGATGCGGGCCTGCTGCCCGACCCGTCCAGCCTGTTCCTGATCGCGCGCGCGATCACCCCGCCCGGTCGCGTCAAGCGCTTCGACACGCGCTTCTTCACGGCGGACGCCTCCGCGATCGCCCATCGCGTCGACGGCGTGATCCATGCCGATGCCGAGCTGGTCGAGCTGGTCTGGGTCGAGCTCGGCTCAAAGCCGCTCGCCGATCTGCATCCGATGACGCGCAACGTGCTCAACGAACTCGACGCGCGCCTCGCCACCGGCCCGCTCCGCCACGATGCGCCGGTGCCGTTCTTCCATTTCTACGGCGGCAAGATGCAGAAGGATATTTTGAGCTGACTGGCCGCGCGGGGCCCACGTCTCTCCTCCGTCATTCCGGGGCGCGCGAAGCGCGAACCCGGAATCCATTCATCACCGTCCTTGCTGCTCGATGGATTCCGGGTTCGCCGCTACGCGGCGCCCCGGGAATGACGGGAATGTGCTGAGCGGCCACTCAAAAACAAAATAATCTTCCCGCCTTCCCCGATGGCGGAGTTCCGCGGCATGCCTATGTCTTCCGGAACGACACCAAGAACGGACACCGGGCGATGGCACAACGGCAACTCAAGCTTGGCGCGTTCATGCGCCCGATCAGCATCCACACCGGCGCCTGGCGCTATCCCGGGGCCTGGCCGGACGCCAATTTCAACTTCGGCCACATCAAGACGCTGATCCAGAAGCTCGAGGCCGGCAAGTTCGACGCCTTCTTCATGGCCGATCACCTCGCCGTGCTGAACATGCCGGTCAATGCGCTCAAGCGCAGCCACACGGTCACCTCGTTCGAGCCGTTCACGCTGCTGTCGGCGCTGTCGGCCGTGACCGAGCGGATTGGCCTGGTCGCGACGGGCTCGACCACGTTCGACGAGCCCTATCACGTCGCGCGGCGCTTCGCCTCGCTCGACCATCTCAGCGGCGGACGTGCGGGCTGGAACATCGTCACCACCTCGAACCCGGATGCGGCCCTGAATTTCGGCCTCGACGACCACATGGAGCACGCCGAGCGCTACAAGCGCGCCCGCGAGTTCTACGACGTCGTCACGGGCCTGTGGGATTCCTTTGCCGACGACGCCTTCGTGCGCGATGTCGAAAGCGGCGTGTTCGTCGATCCCGCGAAGATGCATGTGCTCGACCATCACGGCAAATATCTGAAAGTGCGCGGCCCCCTCAACATCGCCCGCCCGGTCCAGGGCTGGCCGGTGATCGTGCAGGCCGGCGCCTCCGAGGACGGCAGGCAGCTCGCGGCAGAGACCGCGGAAGCCGTCTTCACCGGCGGCGGCAGCCTTGCCGACAGCCAGAAACTCTATGCCGACATCAAGGGCCGCATGGAGAAGGTCGGCCGCGATCCCGAACACCTCAAGATCCTCCCCGGCGCCTTCGTCGTGGTCGGCGACAGCGTCGACGAGGCCAGGGAGAAGCGTGCGCTGCTCGACAGCCGCGTGCATTACGAGAGCGCCATCGCCTCGCTCTCGGTCATCCTCGGCACGGATGCCTCCGGCTTCGACCCGGATGGGCAATTGCCGGAAATCCCCGAAACCAACGCCAGCAAGAGCGGCCGCCAACGGATGGTCGACCTCGCCGCGCGCGACAAGCTCACGGTGCGCCAGCTCGCCCAGCGTGTCGGCGGCTATGGCGGGCTATCCTTCGTCGGCACGGCCAAAACCATCGCCGACCAGATGGAGGAATGGCTGGTCGGGCGCGGCTCCGACGGCTTCAACATCATGTTCCCGTTCCTGCCGGCCGGCCTCGACGATTTCGTCGACAAGGTGGTCCCGGAGCTGCAGCGCCGCGGGATTTTCCGGAAAGAGTACGAAGGGCCCACTTTGAGAGAGAATCTGGGCCTGCCGCGGCCTAAAAACCGGTTCTTCGAGGCGTAATCGGGCCGATTTGAGCGGTTTTCGAGCCCTAAAATCTTGACATCAGGCCGTTTCTGGCTAGGTTGCCGGCCAACGCGGGCCATTTGGCCGGCTCCAGATTCCCTTCATTCCTGAGGTTCTGAACATGGCCAAAGCGGTCACCATCAAGGTCAAGCTCGTGTCCTCGGCCGACACCGGCTTCTACTACGTCGCCAAGAAGAATTCGCGCACCATGACCGACAAGCTGGTCAAGAAGAAGTACGATCCCGTCGCGCGCAAGCACGTCGAATTCCGCGAAGCCAAGATCAAGTAAGAAGATCGCGGAACGTAGAAGACTTTTGCGGGGCCCTTTCGGGCCCCGTTTCATTATGCGCCCCATCCTCTCGTGTCCCGGACGCGCTGCAGGGCCCTTGCGCGGCTGCGCAGAACCGAACCCAGAAGCTACATAGCGCAATACGGAGACGTGGTCCCGGCTTTGCGGCACATCTTCGAGCGGACGTGCGTTGGCCGCGAACTCAAAAATCTGAACCACCACAGGCATCTTGGTTTACGCCTCCGCCCGTGATCATTGCGGCAAGGGCTTAACTCGATTCAGATCAACATGGTCTGCCGGCGGATCATTAAACCAAAACAGTGCCTAGCGAACCCAGCGACTTCCCCCAATTGAGCCGCCAGCGCACCCAAGAGCTGGCGGCCTTTGTCGCCTTGCTTCCGTACCGCTGCGCTCATCACATTGAACTTGATCTTCCTCAACCTTGCCTGCCGCTTTTTCCCATACCCTCAGTTGGGTTCCGCAAAACGCGGGGGAGGAACGATGCTCGTAAGAAAGCAACAAATTGTGCCTCAACGGCCAAGCTCGAGCGAACTGAATGCGCTCGCCGGGCACGCGGTGTTTTGCAGCGAATTCAAGTATCGACGCGGCACCGAGATCTTCGGAGAAGCGGAGCCGATCCAATATCTTTACCAGGTCAAGAGCGGAGCGGTTCGGAGCTATAAATTGTTGGCTGACGGTCGGCGACAGATCATGGCCTTTCATCTGCCCGGTGATATCTTCGGCGTCGAGAACGGTTCAGCTCACCGATTTACCGCTGAGGCGATTGTCGAAACGATTGTCCGGCTGACCGATCGCCAGCATGTCGTCGAACAGAAGTGTGGCAGTGCGACCGCGACGAACAATGTGCTCAGGCTCGTCACGGGCAGCCTTCAACATGCCGAAACTCACATGCTGCTGCTCGGGAGGAAGACGGCAATCGAGAAAGTCGCGGCTTTCTTGATCGAAATGGACGTCCGCTTGACTGCGGCCGGAGTGATGAGCCTTCCCATGAACCGTCGCGATATCGCGGACTATCTGGGGCTGACGCTGGAAACGGTGTCACGTGCCCTGTCACAACTCAGGGACCGTGACATTCTCAGCTTCATCGGGCAGTCCCAGCGACAAATCATATTGCGAGATCGAGCAAAATTGACCGAGTTCGATCAATGAGCGGAATTGATGCATTTGGTCTCCCTGGGGTCTCACGCGACTGACCATTGCGGGGCCGCTGCGATCAATTAGCTGAAATGCATCGCTTCTGGCGACGAACGCCGTGAGCGACAGATCCTCCGATCAGCTCCAGCACCTGTCCGCGACCGCAAGCGCTGCTTTGGACGATCATTCGCGCACCGGTTGGAATTGACCCGTCCGGCGGCTCTCCGGGGAGTTTGCGACCGGACGAAAAATCGACGGACGGAATCGATCGTTGCGGTTTCGCATTCGTGCCTGCGGCGTCCGCCGGCGAAGATCGGGCTGTCGCCCCGCTCTTGGGCCGCGTGCAACTTCCATCCTCCTGGAGCTCAAGGCCGCTCTTGCAGACAATCTTCGTACAAGCATCCCCCTCTGCTCTGAAACCTTGATCGCAAACCAGCGGACAAACCCGGCCTGACTTCGCCTTGATGGCATCCAGCGCATCGAAGCTCGCGAGCTTGGTGTCTAGTTTGGTCCCCGCATGCTTGTTGAACAGCGTCAGGGAGCGCTGTGACGAAGCGTTCCAGTCGCCATCCGCCGAGGCTGCCAGACAACCGACGCGGCGGAGTTCTGACTGCACCAGTCTTGTCACTTCCTGCGGTGACATCGCTGGCACGATCGAAGAAGGTGTTACAGCTGCGATCTTCTCCTCCGCGGCGGTAGAGCCTTGTTTCTCGGCCGCCTGCTTCCCGACCAGTTCGGCAACGGCCTTGTCGCTCGCGAGCTTGTCGGCGAGGGCCTTCTCGGCCCTGAGCTTGTCGGCGAGCGCCGTCGCAGCTGCCGCCTCGGCCTCCTTCCTCCGCTGCTCGGCTGCGGCCGCCTTGGCTTCCTCGACTTGCTTGGCCTTCTCGGCTGCGAGCCGGGCATCCTCGGCCGCCTTGGCGGCGGCTGCCGCCTTGTCCTGCTCGCCCTTCTTGGCTCGGTCGACGATGAGCCGGGCCTTCTCTTCTTCGGCTTGCCGAGCCTTCTCTGCGGCCGCAGCACGCGCATCCTCGGCAGCAATCCGATTCAGCTGGGCCTTGGCCAAGTCGGTGTAGAACCCGCTTGGATATCGGTTGAGAAAGGCGGCCCACACATCGCGAGTGCCGAGCTGGAGCGCCAATTCATAGTCGCGCCGGATCTCGCTGTCGGGGTTTGCCTGCGGTCCGGCAACGACCGGCTTTGCGGGGACGAGCGAGACATCTTCGCCGCCGAGCGAGCCGTAGACATAGGGTTCCTGCTTGTAGCCGGTGTTTTTCAATACATCGTCGCGGACGAATCCGAACGCCTTGCGCAAGTCGAGGCCCGGTGTCGGCAAGCGCTCGACAAGCGCTGCAGCGAATGGGCTGTTCCTGGAATCGCCATCCGAAGCCGTTGACCCCGCCTTCGCGGCGAATGCAATCATCGTATTCGGACTGGTCGGCTCGATCTTGGCGAGACCGCGGCCGATAGCGCGTGCAGCAACAGTCCTCTTCATGGTCTTGGCAAACGGATTGTCGCGGCAGGCATCGAGAATGATAAGCCGAAGCTGCTTCGCGGGCTCGACCGCGAACAGCGCACGATCAAGCCCCACGGTCTCGTCGAGAACGTCGCTGTCGGTCTCCAGAGTGGCATCGGTCGGGATCAGGTAATTGGTCCCGTCGAGCTCGATGCCGTGACCGGCGTAATAGATGACGGCGACCTCGGCGTCTCGCGCCCGTCCGCCGAAATCGCGCAGAGCCTTTCGCATCGCGGAGGCATTGAGATCGGCCCTGACGTCGATCCAGTCGAACCCCGCCTTCTTGAACATGCCACCGACCAGGGCGGCATCGTTCGCCGGATTGGCAAGCTTCGGCACGCTCTTGTAGGCGGAGTTTCCGATCACCAGCGCGACGCGGCGCTCGGCTTGTGCTGAGCCGCAGGACAGTCCGATGAAAAGACACGATAAAAGCCAGCGAAACGCGCTCATGACAGCCCCAGATAGCAGTATGCGCAGCCTAGGCGGAGCCTGCCAAAAGGCAAGTTCCGGCTCTGTGACGCCCATCACGCAACAATCCGACCTGCGACGGCAATGGACTGGAGCGCGAGGAAGCAAGTGTGACCCATCTCAAAGAGCTTGATGGAGCAATTCAATACCTCCAGCGGGATCGTTGCATGAACCCGGTCCATTCCCGTGAAGAGCCATTTGCCGTTGCTGGATCCGCTGCGCTTCGCTGCCGCCCTCGGCGTCGCCATGTTTCACCAGATGTTCTGGTCCTGGGCCTGGGTGTCGATTGGCGTCCCGGGTTTCGAACGCACCGTCGCCGCCGATGTTCTCTACCCGTCCGCCGCGCCCTTCACATGGTTCGGCTGGGTCGGCGTTGAAATCTTCTTTGTCATTTCCGGCTTCGTCATCGCGAATTCTGCAAGCACATCTTCGCCGGGCGAGTTTCTTCTTGGTCGCGCACTCCGGATTTATCCGGCGGTTTGGGTTTGCGCCACCGCGACCTTCCTCGTTCTTTTTATCTTCGGGAGCGGACCGGCATCCGAACTCGTTCTGCCCTACATTCACGCGATGCTGATGGTTCCCAAGGGAGTCACGGGACAGTGGCTCGACGAGGTTTATTGGACGCTGGCCGCCGAGACGGCGTTTTATGGTCTCGTGTTCTGCGCGATGTTCACGAAGAAGGTCACCCTGCGACACCTGGCCTGGGGCCTCACCATCTACAGCGCAATCTTCAATGCCGTCGCGCTGCTCGTGCTGTCATGCACGACGCCGTCCGACTTGCCTTATCTTGTCATCCTGATGTTTCGGGTGCCGTGCGCGGCATTCCTGCTGACGCATGGCTGCTTCTTTGCGCTGGGGATCTGGCTGTTCATTTCCGCGAACAGACAATTGACGGCGCTCGAACAGCTCGCAATCGCCATCACCTGTCTTTCGGGCGCAGCGGAAATCTACTTTTTCGCCTCGTTCTTCTTGACGTCCATCCCCGCCATCTCGGATCAATCAGCCCTTGTGCCGATCGCGGTTTGGGCGGCTGCGGTACTCCTCATTGCCCTCGCCGCGAATCGGCACAGGCATTCTGCGGGCATCGCGTCCCCCAAGACGCCAGCCTATTTGAGAACGCTCGGACTGATCACCTATCCGCTCTATCTCACCCACAACGTCATTGGCACGGCAATCATTCGTGCCCTGGTCGATGCCGGCTTCGATGCCACCTCGGCCGTATGGGTCGCGTTGGGCATGCTTGTTCTGGTCTGCTGGTTTATTTGTGCGAAGGTCGAGCCCGCCGTCAGAAGCGCGCTGACACTGACCGTCGCGTATTTCGGAAAGCTGCCGGAGAGACAGCCTAAATCGAGACGTCCGGCGTTGGCTCGAGGGCTGCGCCCTCCGCTGCCCGTCTCGGTCAAGGTGACGGTCGCGGCGTCCTAGCCGCGCTCTCACAAGAGCTCTGCTGGCCGCAAGGCCATCCGCAGCACCGGTGTCGGCGGCTGCGACGGACAGCCTCCATGTCGCCCCTCGGCCGCGAGCTGACCCCGAGGGACGTTGATCCTCATCAAGCAGCGAAGCAACGCAGTCCTCTACGCTCAAACGATCGGGCAGGAGCGCACCATGCTTCCCTTCACGCTTGAGCAGTTCCTCAGCGTCTTCGCGGCCTACAATACGGCGATCTGGCCCGCGCAAATTATTGCCTATGCGCTTGGCGCCATCGCCGTCGCCGCCGTTCTCTGGAAAGGCCGCGCCTCTGATCGCGTTGTCTCAGCCGTCCTCGGATTGATGTGGCTGAGCACCGGCATTTTCTATCACGGCGTCTTCTTCTCCTCGGTAAACAAGGCCGCGTTCGCCTTTGGCGTCTTGTTCGTCATAGAGGGCGTGGCACTGCTCTACACGGGTGTCGTCCGCGGCCGACTTCGCTTCGCGATGAGTTTCGGGCTTCGAGCAGTGATCGGCGCGGGGTTTATTCTCTACGCATCTCTCATCTATCCGATGATCGGAATTGCAGCGGGGCATTCTTGGCCGACGTTACCGATGTTCGGTGTAGCTCCTTGCCCGGTTACCATCTTCACCTTCGGTCTTTTACTTATGACGACCGACCGCTTCTCATACTGGCTCCTGGTGATCCCCTTCATCTGGTCAATCATCGGTGGGAGCGCAGCTATCTTCCTGGACGTTCGGCAGGATTGGCTGCTTCTGATTAGCGGCTTCATTGCCGTTCCGATCGTCGTCGTCGGGAACCGACATGCACCTGCCGTACTAGCCGAGACGAGATTGACGCCCTCAACCGAATTGAGCCCATGATTGCAACGAGTGGCAGCGACCGCGCGCCCATGTTGGAAAGCTACTTCCGAGAATGGACGACTTGGCATGCCTTCAGGCAACATGATTTGGAAGGCAGTTGTTGCAGGATTGTGCGGAAGCATCGCGCATTCGCTGCTGATGTACTTCAAGTTTTGGGCTGGACTGCTTCCATCATTCCAGCCCTACGAAAGCTTCCAGGCGACGCTGAGCCATGTGACCGGCACGGCAATCCATCCAGTGGTGCCGTGGCTACTTTCATTCCTGAATGGCTCAACCTTCGTCAGTTTCGCCTTTGGCCATCTCTATCGATGGCTGCCCGGCAATATCGGAGCGATCAAAGGGATGGCATACGGCGTGCTCGGATGGGCGACCATGGGGTTGGTGTTCTTTCCCATGATCGGGCTAGGATTTTTCGGAGTGCAGGCTGGACTTGGCATTTCGCCAGCACTGTTCTCGCTGGCGATGCTCCTGACTTACAGCGTCATCTTGGGCATGGTTTACGACGCGCTCAATTCCTGACTCGTTTAAGTATGAGATCAGGCAATTCCGTTCTCGGTCAAACAACAACGTGAGCGCAGGCCACTGCAATGCCGGCTTCGGATGCAACAAACGACATTCCTCGGAATGGTTCTGTAGCGCCTCACGCAGAGAGCGGCCCATGGTCGTTAATTCGCGGGCTGTTTCCTACGTCCGTTGATTCATCTCAACAAAGTCCCCGGCGGACGCTGTTACTAAGTACTGGCCGATATCCCATCGCAAGCGGTGCGGCTTCAGAATCGGAGATGACTGATGGCCAATAAGGAAGTCGTGATCTGCTCACCCGTGCGTACAGCGATCGGCACGTATGGCGGCGCGCTGAAGGATCTACCTGCGGTCGATCTTGGTGCCGTGGCAATCCGTGCTACGCTTGAACGCGCGAAACTGTCTCCCGGCGATGTCGGCACTATCGTCATGGGCAACGTCATTCAGGCCGGCAACAAGATGAACCCAGCCCGGCAAGCGGCCATCAATGGCGGCGTTCCGGTTAGTGTTCCGGCGCTGACGGTCAACCGAGTCTGCGGTTCGGGTGCGCAGGCGATTGCGAGTGCTGCTCAGGAGGTGATGCTCGGATTCACAGACAGCGCGATTGCCGGCGGCATGGAGAACATGGACCGTGCCCCGTATCTCATGGGCTCCGGGCGCTGGGGCTATCGCATGGGTGACGCGAAGATATTCGATGCGATGCTGATGGATGGTCTTAATGACGCTTTCTCCGGTCAACATTCCGGATGGCATACGGAAGATCTCGCGGCCTCACATCAGATCACCCGCGAAGAGCAGGACCGTTGGGCCGAACGCTCACAGCGGCGCTTTTCTGCGGCACAGGCTGGTGGCAAATTTGCCGCGGAAATCGTGGCGGTCGAAATTGCCTCCCGCAAGGGTCCGACAAAGTTCGACAAGGACGAGCACAACCGGCCCGATACCACGATGGAAAGCCTCGGAAAGCTGAAGCCGGCGTTCCGTAAAGATGGCACCATTACAGCCGGCAACGCGCCCGGGCTCAACACCGGCGCGTCGGCGATGATCGTGGCCGATCGCGCTTGGGCCGACAAGAAGGGCCTGGCGCCGATGGCGCGCCTGGTCGCCTACGGAATCGGCGCCGTCGAACCAGGCATGTTCGGATTGGGGCCGGTTCCGGCGGTAAAGCAGGCACTCGAACGGGCCGGCTGGAAAAACTCGGACATCCAGCGCATCGAGATCAACGAGGCGTTCGCGGCGATCGCAATTGCGGTTGCGAAGGATCTGGGCCTCGAACCCAGCATCGTCAATGTGGAGGGCGGCGCGATCGCGCATGGTCATCCGATCGGTGCCTCCGGCGCGGTGCTTACCACTCGACTGCTGCATTCTATGAAACGCGATGGTGTCAAAAAGGGTATTGTCACTCTTTGCATCGGCGGCGGCCAGGGAATCGCGCTTGCGCTTGAATCGATGAATTGAGCGCGTCTTCGCGAAAAGAAGATATGAGCTGCCTGGGCGCGGCGGTCGTCCGGCATGCCGGAAGCGTTGAGCCGATGAATCATCTCGAACGCAGTGCTCATCGCGGCACCTGGACCAGGCGAAAATCCGTCGCATGACCGCGACAGCCCCAGGAGAACCTACGATGCCGCACTTTCGCGCGCTGACCGCCCCAACCCCGTATCTGTTTTTCACCGGAAAGGGCGGCGTCGGCAAAACCTCTCTTGCGTGCGCCACGGCCGTTGGCCTCGCCGACCGTGGACTGCGCGTTCTCATCGTCAGCACCGACCCTGCATCGAACCTCGACGAGATGCTCGCAGTCACTTTGACCGATCGCCCTACGCCGGTGCCAAACGTGACCGGACTCTCGGCGATGAATATCGATCCCGAGGCAGCTGCCGAAAACTATCGTAGCCGAGTCCTCGAACAGCTCGGACCCGAAGTTACCACCGGCGAGCGATCGACTGTGCGTGAGCAGCTCTCCGGCGCCTGCACCACCGAAATAGCCGCCTTTGACGAGTTCGTGGGACTGCTCGACGGCGATGTGGCTGGGTTCGATCGCATCATATTCGATACCGCTCCGACCGGTCACACGCTGCGGCTCCTTAGCCTGCCCAAGGCATGGACGGGCTTTCTCAAGGACAACGATCGGGGCGCGTCCTGCCTCGGCCCGCATTCAGGTCTGAAGATGCAGGAGGACCGCTTTCGAAAGGCGCTCCAGGCCCTGGGTGATGCCAGGCAGACCACCATCATTTTGGTCACCCGCGCCGATCGCGGCGCCGTCCGCGAGGCGGCGAGGACATCGGGCGAACTTGACGCGCTCAATCTCTCGAATCAGGCCCTCGTGGTGAACGGGCGCTTCCACGCCACGGACCCGACTGATGTCGTTGCGGTTGCCCTTGAGCGGGACCAGGACGAGGCGCTGGCCGCGATGCCGGCGTCGCTCGCGAAACTGCCACGAGACGAGATTCCTTTGCTTGGCTTCGACATCGTCGGCCTGACCGCTCTAAGGGCGCTCCTGTCGCCCACCAATCAGCCATCGGTTCTATCCAGCGAGTCAAACACAGAACCGGTCGACTTGCCGGGCCTGGACCGGTTGGTCGATGACATCGCGCAGGGCAAGCGTGGCCTCATCATGGTGATGGGCAAGGGCGGCGTCGGAAAGACGACGATTGCTGCCGCCATCGCGGTGGGATTGGCGAAGCGGGGTCACGCCGTCCATCTCAGCACGACCGATCCCGCAGCTCACGTCAGTTTCGTCGTCGATGGCGTGATGCCAGGTCTGACGGTCGACCGGATCGACCCCCGGGCCGAGACGGAGCGCTATATCGCGAAAATCATGGCGAATCGTGGCCGTGACCTCGACGCGCAGGGTAAGGCTCTTCTGCTGGAGGATCTTGCTTCGCCGTGTACTGAGGAGGTCGCTGTTTTCCATGCCTTCTCGCACGTCGTTGCGGAGGCCCGGAGCGCTTTCGTGGTGCTCGATACGGCACCGACGGGCCATACGCTGCTCCTGCTGGACGCCACCGGCGCCTATCACCGCCAGATGACGAGCCAACTTGCGACGAGCGGTCCGGGACGGATCGTTACCCCGCTGATGAGACTGCAGGACCCAACCCACACAAGGGTGATTCTGGTGACGCTGCCGGAGACGACGCCGGTTTCCGAGGCCGCCTCCCTTCAGGATGACTTGCGGCGTGCCGAAGTCGAACCATATGGCTGGGTCATCAATAAAAGCCTCACTGTCTCGGGGACGCGCGATCCCCTGTTGCGGCTTCGGCTCGCTGCGGAGCGGACGCAGATAGCTCGCGTTCAGAATGGGCTCGCAAAACGTGCCTTCATCGTCGACTGGCGAAGCAAACCGCCGGTCGGTGTCGAAGAGCTTCGAACCCTGTCATGAAGCTTGCTCGCGGGTGATGACCACCGCTTCGGCTTGAAGCCCCCAATGACAACAAAGCCGTGCGACTTCGAACCGGCTCCCGAAAGCCGGCACCACTGAAGACACGGCTCGCCTACGCCGTCCGCAACACCGGCGTCGGCGGCTGCGACGGCCGGATCAGCGCGAACGCCACCTGCACGATGCCGCCGGCCAGCCCCAGCGCGACGCCGATGCGCCAGGCCATCGTATAGGAGCCGAGCGCGTCGTAGAGCACCCCTCCCCCATACGCGCCGAGGAAGCTCCCGATCTGGTGGCTCATGAAGGCGAGGCCCTGGATCATCGCCTGCCAGCGCAGGCCGAACATCTCGGCGACCGCGCCCGCGACCAGCGGGCCGACACCCATCCACAAAAAGCCCATGATCGCGCCGAACAGCAGGGTCGAGGCCGGTGTGGCCGGCAGCGTAAAATACCAGGCCAGCGCGAGTGAGCGGAAGATGTAGATGCCGCCGAGCAGCGCGAGCTTGTTCCAGCGCTGGCCGGCCCAGCCGAAGAACAGCGAGCCCAGCACGTTGAAGCCGCCGATCATGCCGAGCGTCTGCGCGCTCAGCATCGGATCGAGGCCGCAGATCGCGAGATAGGACGGCAGGTGCGTCGTGAGGAACACGAGCTGCATGCCGCAGACGAGATAGGCGCAGGTCATCACCACGAAGGACGCGTTGCCGAATGCGGTCTTCGCCGCGATCATGGCCGTGGCATCGACGATCTCGTCAGTCGCGGGCTTCGGCAGCGGGACCGCGTCGACGCGTCCGGCATACCAGGCCGCGGGGATCATCAGCACCGACATCACCACGAAGCCGGCGAGCCCGACGCGCCAGCCAAATCCCTCGTTGAGCATCTGCCCGATCGGCGCCGACAGCAGTGCGCCGAGCGAGCCCGCGCCGGAGACGATGCCGAGCACGGTGGAACGCACCGTCGCGGGCACGGCGCGCGCCGCCACCGACATTGCGATCGCCGCCGCGGTGCAGGCCAGCGACGTCCCGATCAGCACACCGGCGCCGATCATGATGGCGACGAGACCGCTCGCGGTTGCCATCAGCACCAGGCCCGCGATGTACATGAAGGAGCCAGCGATCATGATCGGACGGAAGCCGTAGCGCGTGGTCATCGCGCCGGCGAGCGGCTGGAGAAAGCCCCAGGCGAGGTTTTGCACGGCCAGCGCCAGCGTGAAGTCGGAGATCGACAGATGGATGTCGTGGGTCAGCGGCTGCATGAAGATGCCGAGGCTCTGCCGCAGCCCCATGCTCAGCGTCAGCATGATCGAGGCGCCGATCAGGATGGGCAATGTCGGGCGCAGAACCTGCAACAGGGGCATTTTTGTCTCCCTTGGGGGCGCGAGCGCCGTAGTCTGCAATATCGGTTGATTTTGGTTACACAGACCTGTGTACTTAGGCTATGGTTGGCGTACACTGTCAAGCCAACAGGACATTCACCGCCGCATGGCTCCCCCGCCCGCCCCACAGACGATGAAAGAGCGGATCCTCGAGACCGCCGACAAGCTGTTCTATCTGCAGG
Organism: Bradyrhizobium sp. Ken64; assembly: GCF_055807555.1. Taxonomy (NCBI): domain Bacteria; kingdom Pseudomonadati; phylum Pseudomonadota; class Alphaproteobacteria; order Hyphomicrobiales; family Nitrobacteraceae; genus Bradyrhizobium; species Bradyrhizobium sp. Ken64. Next base: position 449,525 of record NZ_JBVVPA010000003.1, read on the forward strand.
GCATTCGCGCCATCGGCGTCGACACCATCGCGGCCGAGATCGGCATCTCCAAGCGCACGCTCTACAACCACTTCCCCTCCAAGGACGCGCTGATCGCGGCCTACCTGGAGCGCCGCTTCGTGCAGCCCCGCCCCTCCGACAAGCCCCCGGTCGAGCAGATCCTCGCCACCTTCGATTCGCTGGAGCGCCGCTTCGCCGCAAAAGACTTTCGCGGCTGCCCGTTCGTGAATGCGGTCGCCGAGCTTGGCCCGGCGGACCGCGCCGTGAAGAAGATCGCCATCGCCTTCAAGGAAAGCCGCCGCGTCTGGTTTCGCGACCGCCTGAACGAGCTTGGCGTGACGAACGCGGAGGCGCTCGCAACGCAGCTCGTGCTGCTGGTCGACGGCTCGATCGCGCAGGACCTCGTCCGCGACGACCCAGCCATGGCGCGTGCCGCGAAGGAAGCGGCGACGGTGTTGCTGCGGAATGCCGGGGTGGATGTAGGGGATGAGGCTGCGGTGAAGTCAGGCAAGCGGCCGGCCCGGCATCCCTGAAGCGCGGCAAGATCAGAACCCAACCCGCTCACCGCAAGAAGTCCGGGTAGGCCAGCACGCACTCCCACGTCCAAGCCCGTTGGCCGAGCTTCATTTCGATCTCTTGAAGTGAACGAGCCGGTATCCCTGAGGGAGTGGACTACTGAAAATTCCGAACGGAAGATTCGCCAAGTGGTTGCGGAATGAGTCTACCTATGCAGCATTGCTGGTTTCCCCAACGAGGAGTTTTCATGCGCGCCCTGATGATTGCAGTTATTGCTCTGGTAGCAACACCGGTATTCGCCCAAAAGAACACCGACCAAAAGGCGGATAAGTGCACCGTCGCGAAGTGTGTCGCCGAGGGTATCAAGAATGGCTATGCCCCGGACCATGCCAAGAAGTGGTGCGACGCGCATCCGGGTATTTGCACCAACACCCGGTAATCGAGCCGGACGAATGAAGGGCCGCCTCTGAGGCGGCCTATTTCATTGCCGCCGGAGACGCCCCTCTCCCTTGAAGCGAGTGGATTGAAAGGAACAATCGCCATTTCGGCGTCGTTGACCTTCTTTACACCGGAGAAGGTCATGAATCGAAAATCGCTTCTTCTTACAGCCGCACTGTCCTTCGCTGTTGCCGCTCCCGTCTTCGCACAAGGCGGCGGCGGAGGTGGTGGTGGCGGTGCCGGCGGAGGCGCAGGTGGCGCGGCCGCGAGCGGCGGCGGGTCCGGATCATCTGCCAGCTCAGGCGCAGGCACTGGCACGTCTGGCGCCGCCAATGGAGGCCCCTCGGCGCCATCCGGCATGGGCACAAACGGAACCTCGACCGGCGCTCACACGAACAACTCTCCAGTCAACCCGAACGTTCAGCCCCCGACGCCGAACGGGAATACCGCGAGCACACCGGCCGCACCGGGCAGCTCGGGCACGAGCGGCACCGCGTCCGGGTCGACACAGACGGGCACGCCAAACGGAAGCGACAGGTCCGGCATCACGGCAACCAACGGTGCCAACAGCGACAACAAGGGCCAGATGAGCCCCGCGGAACAAGCAAGAACGGGGATCAAGACGCTTCCACACGATCAAACTCCAGGAGCGGTCAGTGCGCCGGGCGTTGGCGTCGGTCATGCGGCGAACGGCTTGCCGATCGGCACACCCGGTTCGGGGACCAGCAACGTCGATCAGAAGTGACCCGGACTTTCTCCATCTCCACAGGGCCCGCTACGGCGGGCCTCTTTGTGACGTCCCGAAGAGGGCTGCGAGAGCGAAAAACGGGTAAACTTGGCATCAGGCGGCCCTGCCGATACACTGGTTTCTTTTTGGGGCGTGCCCATGATTAGATTTTCGTCGTTGCTGCTAATTTCATTCCCGATCATCTGCACCCCGGCCGCGGCTGACGAGATGAAGATCCAATTCACGTTTGGACCTCCGCGGCCCTGCACCACCGTCTTTCCAAATCCCGAAATCAAGTTGAAAAGTGTTCCGCCCGGCACGCGCACGATCGTCGTCAAGTTTCGCAGAGAGAAGAACTACGAGATGGGCGGCCAGGAGATCCCATTTCCCTCGGATAACATCGTGAAGCCGGAGAGCTTACGAACCTGGGGCCCCTGCAATTCCGGCCTGTACACTTACGAGATCATCGCAAAGTCCAGCACGGGCGCGGCCCTGGCCAAGGCAGAATGGTCGGAGCCGTATCCTCCCTGACTTGAAGGGTGGACGCCCGCTTGTTCGCCATGGCGTGCCGGATTCCTCGCCTGCGCGATGACAGCGAAGATCGTAGGATGTTCGGGATGCTAACAGCATGCTCCTGTTTTGCCCGACGAGTCAAACGGCATTGCCGTCTGCATCAGCCGTTTTGCAACCCGCGCAACCCATTGATTTAGCTAGCGTCGGCTACTGTGCATGGGGTTGTTTTCGCGCTTTTTTGCGCCGGCCTGCGCGAGCGGCCTCACGCCGCGTGCGACACCACGCGATTGCGGCCGTCGTGCTTGGCGCGATACAGCGCGGTGTCGGCGCGCTTGAGGACGTCGCCAACCGCCTCGCCCTTCTGCTCCAGCGTGGTCAGGCCGATCGAGATCGTGACCTCGATGCGCTTGGTGCCCTTGTGGATCGCAAAGGGCTCGCCGGCGATCGAGCGGCGCAGGCGCTCGGCGACCATGCCGGCGACGTGGAGGTCGGTCTCCGGCATCACGATGACGAATTCCTCGCCGCCGTAGCGGCAGGCAAGGTCGATGCCGCGGATCGACTTGCGCACCCGCACGGCGAATTCGCGCAGCACGTCGTCGCCGGCGTCGTGGCCGTAATTGTCGTTGATCGACTTGAAGTAGTCGATGTCCAGGATCATCAGCGCCAGCGGCTTGCCGCGGGTCGCGGCCTGCTCGGCCAGCGTCGCGAGATGGCTCTCCATGTAGCGGCGATTGTGCAGGCCGGTGAGCGCATCCGTGATCGCCATCTCGATCGAGTTCTGCACGTTGTCGCGCAGATGGTCGGTGTAACGGCGGCGGCGGATCTGGGTGCGGGCGCGCGCCAGCAGCTCGATCTTGTCGATCGGACGCAGCAGATAGTCGTTGACCCCGATCTCGAGCCCACGCAGCAGCCGCGTCGCGTTCTCGGGGTCGGCGATCGCCAGGATCGGCACATGCCGCGTGCGCTCCAGCGAGCGCGCCTGGCTGCACAGCCGAAGACCGTCGAAATTGTTGAGGTCGAGCGAGACGATCAGCAGATCGTAATTGCCCTCGGCGGCGTGGAACAGCGCCTCCGTCGGGTTCGGCTCGACGTCGATGGTGTGCTCGGCGGCGAGGATCGTCGCCAGCCGCTCATAGGAGGACTGGCGGTCGTCGACCAGCAGGATGCGGCCGCCCTTGCCGGTGTCGGAGATTGCACTGCGCTCAGGCGCCTGCATGCCGATCTCGAGCGAGGTGATGGCGCGCATGCGCAGCTCGTCGGTCATCATCTTCAGCCGGGTCAGCGAGCGCACGCGCGCGATCAGCACGACGTCGGAGACGGGTTTCGTCAGGAAATCGTCGGCGCCGGCTTCCAGCCCGCGGTTGCGGTCGGACGGGCTGTCGAGCGCGGTGACCATCACGACGGGAATGTGATGCGTGGCCGGATTGCTCTTGAGGCGGCGGCAGACCTCGAAACCGTCCATGTCCGGCATCATGACGTCGAGCAGGATGATGTCGCATTCGGCGCGGGCGCAGATCGCCAGCGCCTCGGTGCCGTTCGCGGCGGTCATCACGTCGAAATATTCGGCGGACAGGCGGGCTTCGAGCAGCTTGACGTTGGCAGGAACGTCGTCGACGACGAGGATACGCGCGGACACTGTGAACTCACTTCCTATCCGATGAAACGTCGGACCGTCTCAATGAATTTGCCGACCGAGATCGGCTTGGACAAATAGGCCTCGCAGCCGCCCTCGCGGATGCGCTCTTCGTCGCCCTTCATCGCGAACGCGGTGACGGCGACGACGGGAATATTGCGCAGCTCCGGATCGTCCTTGATCCAGCGCGTCACCTCCAGGCCCGAGACCTGCGGCAATTGGATATCCATCAGCACGAGGTCGGGCCGCATCTTGCGAACGAGGTCGAGCGCCTCGTAGCCGTTGCTGGTGCCGGTGGTCTGGTAGCCGTGCGCCTCCAACAGGTCGCGGAAGAGCTTCATGTTGAGCTCGTTGTCTTCCACGATCAGGACGGTCTTAGCCATCCCGCCCTCCTGATTGGTCCGCAGACCGATGCATGTGACGCCTCAGGCGCCGGTCGCCGGCGCTTCGAAAACTGGATTCAAACTAGCCTCGAATTCGCTTGAGTTTCGTTAAACCCGAGGGCCGACTTTCTGCGATGTGGTTTCCAGTTGCTTGTCGGGGGTCGCAAGACTTACGAACGAGACTCGGGCATGGTGGCCCAAAGTAGACACCGAAAGTTAACGGAAAGGCAAACCGGCCACGTGAAAAAGCCTGTTCACAACCCGCGCGAAGTCGCTGAAATCGTTGCGCTTCAGGCGCTGTCCTTCGTCGCGGGCGAACCGGAGCGGCTGGGCCTGTTCCTGGCCGAGACAGGGGTCGGCCCGGAGATGCTGCGCAAGGCCGCCTCGGACCCCAATTTCCTGCTCAGCGTGCTCGATTTCGTGATGCGCGACGACGCCACCGTGAAGGCCTTTGCCTCGTCCGCGGAACTGCATCCGACCAATGTTGCCGCAGCGCGGCAGGTTCTCGGCGACGCGCTCGGCGACCCCCATTGGGAGCGCGACGTGCCGTGACCTCCCTGGAGACGGCCGGGCCCCGCTGCTTCTGCCGGGATTGTTCGGCCGATCTGGATATGGGCGTGCGGCGCTGTTCCGCCTGCGGTTCCCCCCGCCTCGCCCGCCACCGCGCGCTCGCAAGCCTGACCATCGCCCATATCGACTGCGACGCCTTCTACGCGACCGTCGAGAAGCGCGACAATCCCGACATCGCCGACAAGCCCGTCATCATCGGCGGGGGCAAGCGCGGCGTGGTGTCGGCCGCCTGCTACATCGCGCGCACCTACGGCGTGCGCTCGGCCATGCCGATGTACAAGGCGCTGGAAGCCTGCCCGCATGCGGCCGTGATCCCGCCGGACATTGCGAAATATGTCCGGGTCGGGCGCGAGGTGCGCCAGGCCATGCAGGCGCTGACGCCACTGGTCGAGCCGCTCTCGATCGACGAGGCCTTCCTCGATCTCTCCGGCACCGAGCGGGTGCACGGCATGATCCCGGCCAAGGTGCTCGCGCGGTTCGCCCGCGACATCGAGCGCGACATCGGCATCAGCGTCTCGGTCGGCCTCTCCTGCAACAAGTTCCTGGCCAAGATCGCCTCCGACCTCGACAAGCCGCGCGGGTTTGCCGCGCTCGACCAGGAGGAAGCTCGTTCGATGCTGGCCGAGAAGCCGGTCGGTTTCATTTTCGGCGTTGGGCCCGCAACGCAGGAGCGTCTGGTGCAGCGCGGCTTCCGCATCATCGCCGACCTGCAGAAGGCCGACGAGATCGAGATGATGCGGCAGTTCCCGAGCGACGGCCGCAGGCTGTGGCGGCTCGCGCGCGGCATCGACGACCGCCGCGTCGAGCCTGATCGGGGCGCCAAGACGATTTCGAGCGAGACGACGTTCGAGACCAACATCCGCGACTTCGCGACGCTGGAGAAGATCCTGTGGCGGCTCTGCGAGAAGACGTCATCTCGCCTCAAGAGCAGCGAGCTTGCCGGCCTGACCGTCACGTTGAAGCTGAAGACCGCCGATTTCCGCCAACGCACCCGCTCGCAGTCGATCACGGCCCCGACGCAGCTTGCCGCAAAGATCTTCTCGATCTGCCGCGAGATGCTGGCGAAAGAGATCGACGGCACCGCCTTCCGCCTGATGGGCGCCGGCGTCAGCGCATTGCGCGAGGGTTCAGTCGCCGACGACACCGACATGCTCGACCGCCGCGCCGCCCATGCCGAGCGCGCGGTGGACAGCTTGCGCAAGAAATTCGGCAGCGCCGCAGTGATCCGCGGCATCGCATATGAGGGGCCGGAAAAGGCGCAGGAGTGATGACAGGCGAACGCGACCTCGACGCACTGCTGAGACACATGAAGCCGGAGATGCGGCCGGGCATCTTCGTATTCTGCACCATCCCGGCAGACCAGCCGATTCCCGCGGCGCTCAGCCCTTTGCTGACGTTCCGCGAGCAGGAAGGAACGACGCTGGTGATCCCGCGCGAAGAGGCCGAAACGGCGGGACTACGCTACGCATTTGCATCGTGCCTGATCACGCTGACGGTTCACTCCGCACTCGATGCGGTGGGCTTTCTGGCGGCGATCACGGCCCGTCTCGCCGCAGCCGGCATTAGCGCGAACGCCGTTTCGGCGTTCCACCACGATCATCTGTTTGTGCCGGCTGACAGGGCAGACAAAGCGATGGTTCTTCTGCAGGAGATGTCGCGCACGAGAGAGGTGTAGCCCGATGGAGCGCAGCGCAATCCGGGACAGTGCATCTGCGGACGCAGCTTCCCGGATTACGCTTTCGCTCCATCCGGGCTACGGGAAAGATCTCAATCCGCGACCGCCACCGCCTCGATCTCGATCATCCATTCTGGCGCGGCGAGCGCCGAGACGCCGACCAGTGTGCTCGCCGGCGGCTCCACCCCTTCGAAGAAGGCCGAGCGGGCCTTCCCGATGATCGGGCGCAACTCCGGCTTGTAGTTCACAACGAAGGTCGTGATCTTCACGATATTGGCGTAGCTCGCGCCGGCTGCTTTCAGCGCGTGCCCGAGATTCTGCATCACCTGCGTGGTTTGCGCGGCGATGTCGCCCTCACCGACGATCCGCCCTTCCTCGTCCACCGACACCTGACCGGAGATGTAGATCGTCCGCGCCCCCGTGGCGGTGACGACATGCGAATAGGCGGGATTGTGATGCAGGCCGCTGGGGCGGAGATGATCGAGCTTGGGCATGGTGAGCCTCCCGGTTGTTTGTGGTTGGGAGGGAGCGTAGCCGCAGAGCGCGCCAAGAGCTAGATGCGACGCGCAACACCTATTCACCGTCATCCTGAGGTGCGCGCCATGCGGCGCGAAGCGGCGCATGGGAAGCCTCGAAGGATGTACGGCCCCGCCGTTGCAGCCGGGCCGTCGCCCTTCGAGGGCCGCTGAAGAAGCGGCCACCTCAGGGTGACGGTGATGGTGGAGAGCGAGGCACCCAGCGGACCCCTCAATTGCAGGGCTTGCTGTCCTTCGCGTCGAACTTGCCCATCGCGCCGGAAATCACAAAATCGTTGTAATCGAGCACGAGCTGGCGCGAGACGCCGTTCTCGTAGAGCTCGAATGCCATCGCGTAGACCGGCGTCTGCTCGCCTTCCTTCTGCTGGGCCTCGCGGTCGAAATAGCTGACGGTGACGGGCCAGCGCTTGAGCGACTTCATGTGCTCATCGGATGTCGACGGATCGGGCGAACCTTCGCGCTCGGCCGGGATCGGCTGGCCGATCACGGTCAGCGTGTTGTAGACCTTCTGGCCATCGTCGGAGCCATCATAGACGGAGAGCTCGAGCAGCGACTTGCCGTCCTTCGCGGCGGCAATGATGCGCTGGATCTGTTCGGTCGGAAACACGATCTTGCCGTCGAGCGTAAAACTCTTCGGCGCCGGCAGCTTCAGCTTGACGTTGATGTGGTCGCCGTCGCGCTCGGCCGAGCCGTCGACCCGGCCGGCATCCGCCTCATTCATCCGCGTCTCGATCTTGAAGCGGTAGCTTTTGCCGCCGGCGTCCTCCCAGGAATTGGAGCGGAGGTCGCTGAGCGTGACCTTGCCCTCGCCGCTGTCGAGCTCGGAGACCTGGCGGAATTCGGAGGTGTAGCCCTCGCATGAACTTCCCGTGAAATTGTAGAGGATGCGGCCGCGCGCGCTGTTGATCGAATTGGAGCGCGATTTCACCAGGCTCAAATCATAGAGCGCCTGATGCGCGAGAAACGGACCGTTCGCGGCCAGCGCCCCGCCTCCGGGGCCGAGAGCGGCCGCCGCGAGCGCCGTCACACCGAGCGAAGTCCGGAAAAGGTGCAGCATGTCTGGTCCCTTGGGGAAAGCGCAGATTCGACATTTTAATGACCGTTCCATTGCGTCGCAACTGAGGTCGTTTCACGTAAAGTTGCGGCCCCTGGGTTGAACCTCCTGCCCTGCCTCAACAAATTGCCACCCCCGGCGGTTGCTTGCATGTGGCGGCACGATGGGCGAAACAGGGCCCGCCCGCGCTGCAAGGGATGCGCCCGGGCGGATGGATTTTTGGACAACGAGGTCGGACATGGCGGGCACGGTCGAGCAGAAGCTGGCGGAACAGGGCATCAAGCTGCACGAGGCCCCCACTCCCGTGGCCAATTACGTGCCGTTCGTGCGCACCGGCAATCTGCTGTTCGTCTCGGGCCAGGTTTGCTTCGATCCGGCCGGCAAGCTGATCGCCAAGGGCAAGCTCGGCGCTGGCGTGACCATCGAAGATGGCGCCGCGGCTGCCCGCGGCTGCGCCGTCAACCTGCTCGCCCAGGTCAAGGCGGCGCTCGGCGACCTCGACAAGGTCGTGCGTGTGGTGCGCCTCGGCGGGTTCATCAACTCGGCGCCGGACTTCTTGGACGGGCCGAAGGTCCTCAACGGCGCCTCCGACCTGATGGTCGCCGCCTTCGGTGACAAGGGCCGTCATGCCCGCACCACCGTCGGCGTCGCCTCCCTGCCCGCGGATGCGGCGGTCGAGGTCGAAGGCGTGTTCGAGGTCGCCTGAGGCGAATGCGCGCTCCTGATTGGCTGACAGCCCGCCCGGTCGCCCATCGCGGCCTGCACGACATTTCCCGTGGCATCGTCGAGAACATGCCGGGCGCGGTACAGGCCGCGATTGAGAGCAATTTCTCGATCGAGGTCGACATCCAGCTCTCCGCCGACGGCGAGGCCATGGTCCATCACGACCATGCGCTCGGCCGCCTCACCGAAGCCACCGGCCCGCTGGTCGACAAGACCGCCACTGAGCTGAAGGCGCTGACGTTCAAGGACACGGCCGAGCGGATGATGTCGCTCAGCGACCTCTGCGGCCTGGTCGCCGGCCGCGTGCCGCTGGTGATCGAAGTCAAGAGCCATTTTGATGGCGACCGCAAGCTGGTAAAGCGGATGGCCGAGGTGCTGGCGTCCTATGACGGCCCAGCCGTCGGCATGTCCTTCGACCCGGACCAGGTGCTGGCGCTGCGCGAGCTGCTGCCCTCCCGCCCGCGCGGCATCGTCGCGCAGCGGAGCTATCACGACGAATACTGGGCTTACCTGACCCAGCCGCAGCGCGACAGCATGCTGTACCTGCGCCACGGCTTCCAGACCCAGCCGCAGTTCGTCGCCTTCAGGGTCGACGACCTGCCCGCCCCTGCCCCCTGGATCGCCCGCAATGTGTTCGGCTGCGCCCTGCTCGGCTGGACCGTGCGCACGACCGAGCAGCGGGCGCGGGTCGCGCAACATGCGGATCAGATGATATTCGAGGGCTTCGTACCGCAGGCTTGATGTTCCCCACTCTTGAAGTCGCTGCTGCAATGCACGATCTTGGGCACGATGGCACCATCCGAAATCACCCTTGAGGCCGTACCTTCCATTGGCGAAGTATCGCCGGACGACTGGGACGCCTGCGCCAATCCCGGCAAGTCTTGTAACGGGCACAGCGAGGGAACCTCATCCGGGCTTCCAGGCGATTCCCTCGGCCTCTCAAAGCCTGCCTATAACCCCTTCGTCTCCCACGCGTTTTTATCGGCCGTTGAGAAATCGGGTTCGGCCACGATCCGCACCGGCTGGGGACCGAGGCATCTCGTGGCCAAGATCGACGGTCGCGTCGCCGGCGTCGTACCCTGCTATCTGAAATCGCACTCGCAAGGCGAATATGTCTTCGACCGCGGCTGGGCCGATGCCTATGAGCGCGCCGGCGGGCGGTACTATCCGAAGCTGCAGGTTTCGGTTCCCTTCACGCCGGCCACGGGACCGCGGCTGCTGGTCCGCGAGGGCGTTGACCGGGAGCGCATCACGGAGGCCCTGGCGAGCGGGCTGGTGGCGCTATGCGGAGTCAGCAAGGCTTCCTCGGTGCACGTCACTTTCGCCCTCGAGGCGGAATGGAAGCTGCTCGCCCAGCACGGCTTTCTCCAGCGCACCGACCAGCAGTTCCACTGGCACAACGAAGGCTTTGCGAGTTTCGACGATTTCCTGGCGACGCTGAACTCCCGCCACCGCAAATCGATCAAGCGCGAACGGCGCGATGCGCTGGCAGCCGGCGTCACGATCCACTGGCTTACAGGCAAAGACATAACGGAAGACGCATGGGATGCGTTTTTCATGTTCTACATGGAGACCGGCTCGCGCAAATGGGGCCGGCCCTATCTCACCCGCGAATTCTTTTCGCTGATCGGCGAGACCATGAGCGATGACGTGCTGCTGGTGATGGCACGCCGCAACGACCGCTGGATCGCGGGCGCGATCAACTTCATCGGCTCGGACACGCTGTTCGGCCGCAACTGGGGCGCGGTCGAGCATCATCCCTTCCTGCATTTCGAGGTCTGCTATTATCAGGCGATCGACTTCGCCATCAAACGCGGCCTGGGGAATGTCGAGGCCGGCGCGCAGGGCGAGCACAAGATCGCACGCGGCTACCTGCCCCGGACCACCCACTCGGCTCACTTCATCGCCGATCCGGGCTTGCGCCGCGCCATCGACGATTACCTCAAGCGCGAGCGCGCCTATGTCGCGGAAGCCGGACGGGAGCTGGCCGAGCTCGGCCCGTTCCGCAAAGGCGCCGACGAGGCGCCTTGACGGTCCCCCGCGGCTGGTGACAGTAAGCGCAAAGTTTCGAGGAGCCGCCGCCATGACCGCCTACGACCCCGACAACATCTTCGCAAAGATCCTGCGCGGCGAATTCTCCTGCCACAAGGTTTACGAGGATGAACACGTGCTCGCCTTCCTCGACATCATGCCGCGGGTACCTGGCCACACGCTGGTGATTCCAAAAGCCCCTGCCCGCAACATCCTCGACATCAAGCCTGATGACTACGCCCATGTCGCCCGCGGCGCGCACAAGATCGCAGCCGCAGCGATGACCGCGTTCAACGCCGACGGCATCACCGTGCAGCAGTTCAACGAGGCGGCCGGCGGACAGGTGGTGTTTCATCTCCACATGCACGTGATGCCGCGCCACGATGGCGTGGCGATGCTTCCGCCCGCCAGCCGCAAGGAAGACGTCAAGGTGCTGGAAGAGAACGCGACCAAGCTGATCGCAGCGCTGAAGGCGGGCTAGCTATCAGCCCTGTAGCCCGGATGGAGCGGAGCGCAATCCGGGACCTTCCCGCATTCCGCTTCGCTCCATGCGGGCTACGATCGCCGCCCCCTCACTCCGTCTGGAAATCTCCCGGCTGCGGCGCAGCCAGCGGCGTGAACTCGCAACGATCCGGCTTGATGTCGATCAGCGGCGTGTTGTCGAGGCAATCGAGCCCGCGCACCAGAATCGCGTTGCCCTCTATGCCGACCAGCTTCACGATCGACGTGCCGATCGGATTGGGGCGCACCGGTGAGCGCAGCGAAAACGTGCCGCGGGTCTTCTCGTTGTTCTTAGGGCTTTGCAAGATGATGTCACGGCGGGACTTGTCGAGCCAGTAGAGCACTTCGAGATTGCTGTAGAAATCGACGCCCTTGATCGCCGGCACAAACGGCTCGAAGACCTCGAGCCGACAAATCGGGCCGTCATGCCGTCCCTGGCGCGGGGTCTCCATCCGCGAGGTCCAGGGCGTGCGGATGCGGCCGATGAAGACGAGGCCGGCATCCTGCGTCGGCGGCAGCTCGATGGAGACTTCACCCTCGCGGAGCTGGTTTTCGCGAACCATATTTCCAATTCCCTGCTGTTCGCCGGCGGTTTTAGCCCAACCACCACTTGCCGGCCAGCATGAAGACTTCGCCCGCGACCACGCCAGCAAAGATCGAGCGGCGGGTCAGCAGGAAGACGACGAGGCCGGCGCCGACCGCACCGTAGCGCAAGGCATCCGGCACGCTCGCAAGCGCCCCGGGCGGCTCGACCACGATCTGGGCGATGACGCCGGCCAGGATCGCGGTGGCGACCGCCCGTACCCAGACCAGAAGCTCGGAGCCCTCGTCGATGCCGCCGCCGAACCACAGGCCGAGCATGCGCCATATCTGGTTGGGAACGACGCCGGCGACGAACAGCACCGCCAGCGCGTGCCAGTCGCCAATGAGCTGCGCAAAGCTCATGCGCGCACCTCCCGCCACCAATGCACACCATAGGCAATCGTGCCCGCTGCGAGGCCGCTGACGAGGATGTCGAGGCCGGAGTTCATCTTCGCGGCCACCGGATAAAACAGAACCCCGAGCCCGAGTGCGACGACATCGGCGACTTCGCGGCTGTTGCGTGCGGTCGAGAACAGGAACGACAGCGGCGTCAGCAACAGGATCGCCGCCCCAAGCGTCTGGGTCAGATTCGCGGCAAGGAAATAGCCGACCGTGTTGGCGGTGAGACACACCGAGACAAGACCGAAGCCAAGTCCGTTGACGAAGGCGATGCGGCGTTCACGTGGCACCTGCGGCAGGAAGCGATGGCATTCGACCCAAAGTGTCACCGCGGTGAGATGCGCCGCGAAAAACAACTCGCGCCGTTTCGTGGTCGGCGTCCGCATCAGCGGCAGCACCGAGACCACCATCGGAAACAGGCGGACGGCGCTGACCGTGACTGCGATCGCCGACTGGATGACGGTCGCGCCTGAGCCGAGCGTGGTGATCAGGATGATCTGCGCCGGCCCCGCCCAGACGAACAGCGTCGAGCAAAGCGCCCAGAGGAGGCTGAAATGTGTGTCGTGGGCGAGCGCGCCGATGCCGAGATAGGTCGCGAACAGGACGAGGGTGAGGATTGTCTGCGTGATCGAGCGCAGTCCCCACGCAAAGGCGCGCCAGGGACTTTGCCATTGAGGTGAATCGAGCGGAGGAAGCGCCACGGGAGTCTTGGCCGGTGAGGAATCGTGCCTGCATAACGGGCAATCCGGCGGCTGGCGTCAAGAAAGCGCGCGGCGGGGCTGGCATGCACGCGTGGCTGTCATTTCGCGGCGCGTGCCCTACCCGCTCACACCTCGGTTCTTCAGCACGAAGCACGCCCCGCCGGCCTTGCGGATGCGACCACAGAGTTCATCCGCCTCGCTCCGCGTATCGGCGCCGATCCGCACCTGATAGAAGGCGCGCGTGCCGCGGCTGCGCATCACTGAGCTGAGCAGGCTCGGATCACGTTCGCCGATCACGGCGCTCAGCCGCGTGACCGCGCGGGAATACATCGCCAGCGCCCGGTTGCGGTCGAAGCCGGCGGCGAGCTGCACGCCCCAGATCTTTGCAGCCGCGAGCTCCACATGCTGCACGAGCTCGGCGACGAAGGCATTTGGCGCCCGCTTCAAAAGCGCCATCAGATCGCGACAGCTCGTCGGCGGCGCGCTCGGCGGCCCCTTGCCGGCCGCGCCCGCCTTGGCCCAGGCATCGACGCTCGTGCCAGTGATGGCAAGAACGTAATTGCGGGTCTGCTCCGGCATGCCACCGGCGCCGGCGAGCCATTCCTGCACGCGGCGCGGCCCGGCATTGTAGGCGGCCGCCGCCAGGCCGAGATTGCCGAACTGATTGCGCAGCTCGTTCAGAAATTCCGCCGATTTCGGCAGCGCCTGCACCGGATTGAAGGGATTGAGCAGCCCTCGCTCGCTCGCGGTGCCCGGCATGAATTGCGCGATCCCTTGCGCGTGTTCGCCGCTGCGCGTCATGGGCCCCACCGCATCGGCCTGGAAGCGGCTCTCTTGCCAGATCACGCGGGCGAAGAACTCCAGCGGCAGATTGGCATCGCGCGCCGCGGCCTCGACGATCAGGCAGATCGATTCCCGCGTGTCGCTCTCCCGCGCGTCCGCGGGCTTCGCCGGCGGCGTCGCGAGCTCTTCGACGCTGGGGACAGCGACATCGGTCTTGGCGGGCGAACTGTCCCACGCCGCCGCCTGTGTCGCCGAGACAAGCAGCGCGGGGATGATGCGCATCGCCATCTGCACCCATCCTGTGCAGGCATGGCGGTGGCGCGCCTCGGCGCGGCATGCGACAGTGTGATCTGCCATGTTGTGGCATCGTGCCATGGTTCGACGAGTTGCCAATATATGCTGCCTGACCTGCTTCTCCCAATGCGTTACCCCGCCAAACGGATCCGCGCGATCCTTGTCTTCGCCGCACTCATCCTGAGCGTCGCGCCAGCCGCCGCGCAGGCGGCGTCTCAGATCGCATCCCAAGTCACTTGGCGGATGACCACGGAATACCCCGAGAATAATATCTCCGGGATTGGACTCGCGACTTTCGCCAGCCGCGTCTCCGACCGTACCCACGGTTTCGTAACCGTGACGAACACCTTCGACAACCAGCTCAAGATCAACTCGGGCGAGATGCCGCGCGCGGCGCTGGATGGCCGGATCGCGGGCGGCGATGCCTTCGCGGGCGCGCTCTCGGGCCTCGACCCTGTGCTCGGATTGTCTACCCTGCCCTTCCTGGTGCAATCGGTGGATCTCGCCCGCGCCGCCAATCTGCGGGCGCGCCCGCTCTATGAGAAGGTGCTCGCGGCACGCGGCCTCAAGCTGCTCTATGTGACGATCTGGCCGGCCACGGGCCTCTGGTCGGAGCGGCCGCTCGACGGTGCCGACGATTTGCCCAAACTGAACTTGCGAACCTACGATGCCAATTCCACCGAGGTCATGCGCGCGGCCGGCGCGAACGCGCAGTTCCTGCCGATGGACGCGGCGCTCGCCGGACTGAGGGAACACCGGCTGAATGCCTTCCTCACCTCCGGCGACGGCGGCGCGGGGCGCAAGCTGTGGGACTTCCTGCCGCATTTCACGGCCATCAACTATGCGATGCCGATCTCGATCGCCTTCATCCGCAGCGACGCCTTTGCCGAACTGTCCGAGCCGATGCAGCGCGAGGTGCTGGCCGCGGCGGCCGAGACAGAACAGAGCCAGCTCGCGCTATTGACCCACCGCACCAGCGAGAACTATGGGCGCATGCGGGACAATGGCGTCCATATCGCGGAGCCGGCGCCTGCGTTGCTTGTCGCGGAGCTGCGGAAGGCAGCAAAGGACGCGATCGCTGCCTGGGAAACCCGGGCAGGCGCGGAGGCGACCGCCATCGTCGAATGGGCGAAACAGCAATGAGGAAGCGGTAGCGGCAGCTGCGGTGAACGCTCCGCTGGTGTCGCTGCCTACCGCCCTAGTTCTTTACCAGAACAGGGATTTCGCCCGCGATGGCGCGGTCGAGGGCATCGATCAGCGCCTGGATCTCGATGAACTTGTTGCGCGCACGCTCGGCCGTGTCGCGCACAAAGGGAGCGGCCAGCACTTTCGCATGCGCGTCCCTGTCCTCGATCATGCGATCACGGGCCTTCTTCAGAGTTTCAAGTCGCTCGCTCATCCGGCCTCTCCTGAAAAATTGTCTCGATCTCTCGTCCGGGTTCGCCGATCAACGAGAAGGCGGCGAACGAGCAACCCTCAACAGCCGCGACAGATGTTCTTCAGCTTCGCTGCGGTTCTGGCCTCTTCCGCCACGAACGGGTCCTTGTAGGCAGCACGGGAACCATCGTTCTCCGCGGCAGCGGGCTTTTTTTCCTTCGGAGGAAACGCAGCATCGTAGCAGGCGAGACGTCCGCTCGTGCTTTCGATCGCCCGGCAGTCCGGCCCTGCCGCGGCAGCGCCTTGCGACCGTGTGCCAAGTAACAATGCGCCAAGCATCAATGCGACGAGAAGCGCTCTCCGGCGGATCCAGTCGACCAGACGAAACCGAGTCATGCACGCTCCTGCTCAGTCGGCGGGAGCGCTGGTGACCCTCAGTCACCGGTCGATGCCAATGGAAGGGCGGTGATGGCGCGACCCTACGCTTCCCTCCAGCGAATAGCGAGCTTTAAGGGTTACGCGGTATCAAGAAGGCGATTTTCGGCATGGCAATTGTTGCGCGTTGCCTTGGTCCGCGGCGTCGTTTAGGTCTGGCAATAGAGGCGGTATCAACACAGGCGCGGCAACATGGTGACGATCTATTTCGACCTCGACGGCACGCTGACCGACCCCAAGCCCGGGATCACACGCTCGATCCAGTACGCTCTCGAGCGGCTCAACCTCGGGGTGCCGAGCGAGGACGAGCTGACCTGGTGCATCGGGCCGCCGCTGCATGCCAGCCTGCAAAAGCTCACGGGCAGCGCGGAACTCGCCGACCGGGCGCTGCTGCTCTATCGCGAGCGTTTCAGCGATGTCGGCCTGTTCGAGAACGAAGCCTATGCCGGCATCGTGGACACGCTGACAACGCTTGCCGCGACCACACCGCGCATGTTCGTGGCGACCAGCAAGCCCGCGGTCTACGCCACCCGCATTGTCGAGCATTTTGGCCTGAAGCCGTATTTCGAGCGCGTGTTCGGTTCCGAGCTCGACGGCACGCGCGTCGACAAGCGTGACCTGCTGCGCTACGCGCTCCACGAAGCCAGGGTCGATCCCGCCAGCGCGATCATGATCGGCGACCGCAGCCATGATGTGGTCGGCGCCCGCACCAACGGCATGACCGCGATCGGCGTGCTCTATGGCTACGGCAGCGAGACCGAGCTGCGGGACGCCGGGGCGCATCACATCTGCGCCGCGCATCCCGAGCTGCTCGGCCATTGCGTGATTTAACTCTATCAAGCGGCGACGGTCTCCACCGCCGCCAGCATGCCGGTCCTGGCGTGACAGTTCAGGTACTCGAAGAACTGCTCGTCGGCAGCCGCCACGGTGACCTCGTGGTAGAGCCGCAGTCTTGCTGATGGGCCAAGCGTCGAAAGGTATTTCATCGCGGCTCCGAATATCTTGACGTGAGTCGGATGCGATTCCGCCCACCGTTCCAGCGCCGCCAGGCTCTTCCACCAGCTTTGACCATAGGACTTTTCACTCGCGTCCCCGCCGGCTGCAAGCACGCGCATGTAACGGTTGGCGTAACAGCCGATGCCAAGGCCCTCATCGCGCAGGAAATCCATGCCCTCGCGCAACACAGGTTCGACGTCGTCGAGATAGAGCTTTCGCTCCGAGGTCTCGGTATCGCTCCAATCCTGGCCTGATCGGATCAGGCAGAGATTGTCGTGTGCCTGCACGCGCAGTCGCGCGCCGTCGCGGATCAATTCGGGATTGCCCCCCGGCGACATCGGATCGGTCTGCGACAGCGGGATGCGGTCGCGCATGCCGCCCCAATAGGCGTGCTCCTGCACCTCGCCGCTCATGCCCTGCGCAATCACCGCGACGCCTTCGGGCCGGCCGAGCGAGGAGAACAGCGTCTCGTGCCGCGCCACAACGGGGCGCAGCACTTCGATGAAAGTGCCGATGCCCTCGGGCTGCGTTCCGGTCCAGGCCTCGCGCGCCGGTCCAAACCATTTGTCGAAATTGGCAATGTCGTCCCAATAGGCCACAGAGACGACGTTCTCGCAGCCGGCCTGATCGACATAGCGGGCGCGGTCCCAATGCGAGGGACCGCCTTCCGCGGCAAACCGCGCCGCGATGTCAGCGAGCGCGTCCGTCGCAGCCGCCGGCTGCCGTGCCGCGATATTGCAGGCCGAAATAGGCCATCGCGACCCGGTTCACCGCAGGCTTATAGCGCGCCACGAAGGACGGGTATGGCGGCTGGTAATCGTCCGGCACGCGCTTGTGGCGCGTGCGCGGGGTCTCGAGATGCAGAGGAATTGCGGATTCCATGAGCGTGCCTCCCCTCGATTCCGGCGGTCAGCTCGCCGCCGCGGCAATGTCCGTGGGCTCGACGGTGTCGACCGGCAGCGCAAACTGCTCGACGCGCTGGTATCGCTTCTTGTTGAGCAGGAGCCGGGTCACGTCGGGGCGCGAATAGTGCCCGGCTGGATCAGCGGCATTCTTGGCGACGCCGATGGCGCCCAGATCGATCTCGGCGATCAAGAGGCCCTCCTGGTCCGGCGCGAGCTTGTCGCCAATCTGGCTGCCATCGGGACCGTAGATCGCAGCGAAGCCACCGCCGGCATGCAGCAGGGCATGCTTGTCGGGCCGATCGCAGAGCTCGTCGATCATCGCCTGCGAGACCGTTGCGCAAGGCGCCAGCACGAAGCAGGAGCCCTCCACAGCGTAGACGCGCGAGGCGGCGTTGTTCACCTCGGCGCCGAGCGCCGGCGCGAAGGGATCGTAGAGCGAAAAGCTCGGCCAGGCCGCGACATGGACCTGCTCGTTCTGGGCATACATCGCGTACTTCGACAGCGGCTGGAGATGCTCCCAGCAGCACAGTGCACCGATGCGGCCGATGTCGGGCCGCGCATGCACGGCGAGATCGCTGCCGTCGCCCTCGCCATAGACCGTGCGCTCGGCATGGGTTGGCCGCAGCTTGCGGCGTTTTGCGATGGTCTCGCCATCGGGCCCGATCAGCCATTGCGCGAGATAAAGACTGCCGCCGTCGCGCTCGGAGAGACCCAACACGGCGGTAAGCCCTGCCTTGCGCACGGCGTCGCGTAGCCGCTCGGCCTGCGGACTGTCGTAGGACAGCGAATTGTCGAAATAGCGCTGCACGAAGCCGCGGCCGATCGCCCAGGCCGGCGAATCCATCCAGATGTGCCAGGGGTAGCCGGGGATGAAGGCTTCCGGAAAGGCGATCAGCTTGGCGCCCTTCTCGGCGGCGTCCCTGATCAGGTCGATCGATTTGTCGATCGAGGCGTCGAGATCGAGCCAGGCAGGCGCCGCCTGCACCACCGCGACCTTGTATTTCGGATGTTCGATGCCCATTCCCACCTCCCTTGCCGGTTGATCGGAAGCCAGGTCCGATGCAGTCTATTTGACCAGGCTGGGCGGCGGGCGCTCTACCGCGGCGGAACAAAAACTCGACCGGACGAAAACGCCGGCCCGGTACGGGATTTGCCTCCGGCCAGGCGGGACCTGTGCCAACGCGCGATGTTGCGGGATGTGAAAGGGAGGCTCTGCAGATGCCAATCCAGTTCACCACAGACGACAGCCCAGGCCACCGCCGGCTTGCGCTCTGGCAGGATATCGTCTGCGACGTCTTCGTCGGGCTCGACTGCAAGTCCGATCTTGGCAGCGCTTTTCGCGGCTCGGTCACCCGGGCATCCCTGGGCAAGACGGAATGCTCCGAGGTCTGCTCCGATCGTCAACACGTGTTGCGCACGCCCTCGCGCATCGCGCGCTCGGATCAGGATTTCATCCTGATCGCGCTCGGCAATCGCGGCGCCGGCGCCGTGGTGCAGGACGGCCGCGAGGCCGTGGTGCATCCGGGAGAGCTTGCGCTCTATGACACCACCCGTCCCTACGAGCTGAAATTCGACGGCACCTTCACGCAGACCATCTTCAAGGTGCCGCGCGAGATGCTGCAGCGCCGGCTCGGCGCGACCGAAACCCTGACTGCCAGCGCTTTCGGACCAGACTCGCCACTGCAGAGAATCGCCTACGATTTCATCTACCGGCTCTGCCAGAGCGCGGATCAGATCGATCCGCACCACGCCGCCGCTCTGTCGGAACAGGCCGTCGATGTCCTGGCGATGGCACTGGGCGAGCGGCTGGGCAAGACGCCGCTGCCGTCCTCGACCCATCGCTCCGCCCTGCTCTACCGGCTGAAGGCGCATATCCGGGCTCATCTTGCCGATCCCGGCCTCTCGCTGTCCGAGACCGCAGCGGCGCTCGGCATTTCGTCCCGCTATGTCAACGATCTCCTCGCCGACGAGGACACCTCGTTCCAGCGCTACGTCCTCGGTGAGCGCCTCGCTCAATGCAGACGCGACCTCGCCTCCCCCGTGCTCGCGCGCCGCCACATCAGCGAGATCGCCTTCGCCTGGGGCTTCAACGACCTCTCGCATTTCGGCCGCGTCTTCCGCGAGCATTTCGGGATGTCACCGCGCGACTTCCGGCAGAGCCAGTCGCGGCATTGAGGTCCGGGCAGCCACTGGTGCGAGCCTTCGCGTCAGGCGTCTGCACGACCAGGCTGTCCCCAAGCAAGGCCGGTATGTGAGCGCGGCGTAGGATACGGAGCGTGCTTGCTCTACCATCCGCACAGAGGCCGCGGGGATCGATCAGCGGCCAGCCGAGGAGCATATCGATGGAATACCGACGCTTGGGCCGCTCGGGCCTGATGGTGCCCGCCTTGAGTCTTGGGACCGGTACCTTCGGCGGCGTTGGCCGCCTCGCTGCATGGGGCACGACTGACGCGACCGAAGCGCGGCGCCTTCTGGATATCTGCCTTGATGCCGGCGTGTCGATGTTCGACACCGCGAACGTCTATTCGCTCGGCGAGTCCGAGCGCGTTCTCGGCGAAGCCATCAAGGGCCGCCGCGACAAGGTCTTGGTCTCGACCAAGGCGACGTTCCGCTTCGGCGACGGCCCCAACGACATCGGGTCGTCGCGGCAGCATCTGCTCACAGCCATCGATGCTTCGCTGAGCCGGCTCGGCACCGATTACATCGACCTGTTCCAGCTTCACGGCTTCGACGCCTTCACGCCACCTGAAGAGGTGCTTAGCACCCTCGACGTGCTCGTGCGCGCCGGCAAGATCCGCTACGTCGGCGTGTCGAACTTTTCGGGCTGGCACCTGATGAAATCGCTTGGCGTTGCCGACAAGCATGGCTTCCCGCGTTACGTCGCCAACCAGACCTATTATTCACTGGTCGGGCGCGACTACGAATGGGAGCTGATGCCGCTCGGCCTCGACCAGGGCCTCGGCGCGGTGGTCTGGTCGCCGCTCGGGTGGGGACGTCTCACCGGAAAGATCCGCCGCGGCCAGCCGAAGCCTGACGTAAGCCGCTTGCCCAAGACGGCCGAGTTCGGCCCGCCCGTGCCGGACGAGCACGTCTACCGCGTCGTCGACGCGATCGACGAGGTCGCCAAGGAAACGGGCAAGAGCGTCTCGCAGATCGCGCTGAACTGGCTGCTGCAGCGTCCGACCGTCTCGACGCTGATCATCGGCGCACGCAACGAGACGCAGCTGCGCGAAAATCTCGGCGCGGTCGGCTGGTCGTTGACCAAGGACCAGGTCGCAAAGCTCGATGCCGCGAGCAAGGTGACGCTGCCCTATCCTTACTGGCACCAGCGCACAACTTTCACCGACCGCAATCCGCCGGCGGTGTAGCGACCGCGCGCGGCGCAGTCCGGCTTGAACTGCATCAAGCCGGCCCGCGCCGACAGTGGCATCGTGGGCTCCCGCGAGACTCCCGATGCGCCGATTTGCCATGAAGGCCCTGTTCACCGCTCTCAATCTCAACCGCGCCGAGCGCAGCGGGATCGATTGGGACCGCACGATCCGGATCGTTTCGACCGCGGTGACGGTTGGGCTCGTCACGCTCTATGTGTTTGGGAAGTCGACCTCGCGCTGGTGACCCGCGAGGCCGTGCCGACCCATGCCCGCGGTGCCGGGAGACCCGCGCCCGGCGCAGGAACCGCCCGTATCCTGCCGGGTTGCGATGCATCTCGCAATTTCCTAACCCGGAGACGAACCACGGCTCGAATCAAGCCCGCCGCCATCATGTCACCAGCCCCCATGGAGCACGCCGACGGCCTGCCGCAGCCGCAGCGCAGCCAGGCGGTCCTGACCATTGCGCTCGGCATCATCATGGCAGTGGTCGACAGCGCCATCGCCAATGTCGCGCTGCCGACGATCGCGGCCGACCTCGACGCCAGCCCGGCGTTCTCGATCTGGATCGTCAACGGCTACCAGCTCGCGATCACGATCTCGCTGCTGCCGCTGGCTTCGCTCGGCGAGATCGTCGGCTATCGCCGCGTCTATCTGGTCGGGCTGGTGCTGTTCACGCTTGCCTCCGCATTCTGCGCGCTGGCGCACACGCTGCCGCTCCTCACGATCGCACGCATCGTGCAGGGGTTCGGCGCGGCCGGCATCATGAGCGTCAACGCGGCGCTGGTGCGTTTCACCTACCCACGTAGCCAGCTCGGCCGCGGCATCGGGCTCAACGCCCTCGTCGTTGCTTTCTCGGCCGCGGTCGGCCCGACGCTCGCCGCCGGCATCCTCGCGTTCGGCAGCTGGCCCTGGCTGTTCGCTATCAACGTCCCGCTCGGAGTGGTGACATTGGTACTGGGCCTGCGCAGCCTTCCGCACACCACGCCTGCGAGCCATTCCTTCGACTGGCAGAGCGCGGGGCTGTCCGCGATCACTTTCGGCGTCGGCATCGCGGCCGTCGACAGCGTCGGTCATGGCGAAGCGGCGATCACCTGTCTCGTGCAGTTCGCCATCGCGCTCGTCGCCGGCGCGCTGCTGATCTACCGCGAGACCCACATGGCCTCGCCGCTGCTACCGATCGACCTGTTGCGGATCCCGGTGTTCGCTCTGTCGATTGCGACCTCGATCGCCTCGTTCTGTGGGCAGATGCTGGCCTTCGTCGCGATCCCCTTCTACCTCCAAAGCCGCTTCGGCTATTCGGCGGTGCATATGGGGCTCTTGATCACGCCATGGCCGATCGCGGTCGCGTTCGCAGCTCCCCTCGCCGGTCGCCTGGTCGAGCATTATCCGGCCGGTCTGCTCGGCGGCATCGGCCTCACGCTGTTCGCCTGCGGCCTCGCTGCGCTCGCCTTCCTGCCGGCGGCCCCGACGCCGCTCGACGTGATCTGGCGGATGGCGCTGGCCGGCGCCGGGTTCGGCCTGTTCCAGACCCCCAACAACCGCACCATGATCGCGGCCGCCCCGCGCGAGCGTGCCGGCGGCGCCAGCGGCATGCTGGGAACGGCGCGGCTGCTTGGGCAGACCACCGGCGCAGCGCTGGTCGCACTGTTCCTCGGCCGTTATCCGATCGAGGGAACCAGGATCGCGTTGCTGACCGGCGTCGGCTTCGCGCTCTGCGGCGCGGCACTGAGCATGTTGCGGCTGTCGCCCGCGGGCGCGCGTGGCGCCGAGCATGTTCGGGTGCAGGACGACCAGCGTCTGCGCGGCGAATAGCGCACGACCATTTGGGAAGGCCGATTTCGGCTGCGTCCGCCGCGCCTCACATCTTCACTATCTCGGTGCGATATTTCGGCAGCAGTGCTGCGATCAGCTTGCCTTTCTCGGCCATCTCTTCCGGGGTCGGCTTCGGCGGTGGCGATGTGCGGCCTTCAACGGGAAAGCCAACCGCCAGGAAGAATTCGTCCTGTCCCGCTGGCGTGCACATGCAGAGCATACGGGCCGTCTTGCCGGACACGTTCTTGAACGCGTGCGGCGCGTTGGCCGGAACGTTGACGGTCGACCCGGCACTTACGGTGTGGGACTTACCGCGAAAGGTGAATTCAAGTTCGCCTTCGAGCAGCGTGAACATTTCCTCGAAGTCGTGGCGGTGCGGCGGGGGCCCGCCGCCGGCGGGCACCAGCATGTCGACCAGGCAATAGCGTCCTGCGGTCTGCGCGCCCGACACCAGGACCGTGTAGGTGCCGCCGGCCACAGAGATATGCGGCACGTCAGCGCCGTCGGGATCGGCGACCGTCAGGGTACGGCCGGGATCGTCGGCGGGAATCGAGGAAGCTGACGACGAGTTTGCAGAAGGCGTGTTGGTCATACCGGATCTTCTTGCTTATATTTGACTGCCCATAAGAAAGGCCGGCTTCTCAGCCGGCCTTCTCAATTCTTCGCGTGCAGATCAAACCTTGACCAGCGGGCTCTTGGTCGGCCCCTTCGAGCCGCCGGGGCCACCGGGCTTGGACTTGCCCGGCGGGCGCTTGCGGGCACCCGGGAGCTTCTCCTGCTTCGGCGTGACCGGACCCTCGACGAACTCGAAGCCGATCTTGTCCTTGGTCTCGTCGGCCTCGTCCTTGACCAGAACGACGCGGACATGGCCGCCACCCTTGAGCTTGCCGAACAGCACCTCGTCGGCCAGCGGCTTCTTGATGTGCTCCTGGATCACGCGAGCCATGGGACGTGCGCCCATCTGCTCGTCGTAGCCATGCTTCACCAGCCAGGTCTTGGCGGGGTCGGACAGCTCGATGGTGACATCGCGATCGCCGAGTTGCGCTTCGAGCTGAAGCACGAACTTCTCGACGACCGTACCGATCACCTCGACGCTGAGATGGCCGAACGACACGACGGCATCGAGACGGTTGCGGAATTCCGGCGCGAACTGCCGGTTGATCGCCTCGTGGTCGTCGCCTTCCCGCTTCGAGCGCGTGAAGCCGAACGCCTGCTTGGCGAGATCGGACGCGCCCGCATTCGTGGTCATGATCAGGATCACGTTGCGGAAGTTGACCTGCTTGCCGTTGTGGTCGGTGAGCCGGCCGTGATCCATGATCTGCAGCAGGACGTTGTAGAGATCGGGATGCGCCTTCTCGATCTCGTCGAGCAGCACCACGCAATGCGGATGCTGGTCGACACCGTCGGTGAGCAGGCCGCCCTGGTCGAAGCCGACATAGCCGGGAGGCGCGCCGATCAGGCGCGACACGGTGTGCCGCTCCATGTATTCGGACATGTCGAAGCGCAACAGCTCGACACCGAGCGATGCCGCGAGCTGTTTCGCGACCTCGGTCTTGCCGACGCCGGTCGGACCCGAGAACAGATAGCAGCCGATCGGCTTCTCCGGCTCGCGCAGGCCGGCTCGCGCCAGCTTGATCGAAGCGGCGAGCGATTCGATCGCCTTGTCCTGACCGAACACAGTGCGCTTCAGGGTCTGCTCGAGATGCTTGAGCACCTCGGCATCGTCCTTCGACACGCTCTTCGGCGGGATCCGCGCCATCGAGGCAATCGTGGTCTCGATCTCCTTGATGCCGATGGTCTTCTTGCGCTTGTTCTCGGCGACCAGCATCTGCGCCGCGCCGGATTCGTCGATCACGTCGATCGCCTTGTCCGGCAGCTTGCGGTCGTGGATGTAGCGCGAAGAGAGCTGCACCGCAGCCTCGATCGCCTCATTGGTGTATTTCAGCCGGTGGTAGTCCTCGAAGTACGGCTTGAGGCCCTTGAGGATCGCGATCGCGTCCTCGACCGTCGGCTCGTTGACGTCGATCTTCTGGAAGCGCCGCACCAGCGCGCGGTCCTTCTCGAAGTGCTGGCGGTATTCCTTGTAGGTGGTCGAGCCCATGCAGCGGATGGTGCCGGAAGCGAGCGCGGGCTTGAGCAGGTTCGAGGCATCCATCGCCCCGCCCGACGTGGCGCCCGCACCGATCACGGTGTGGATCTCATCGATGAACAGGATGGCGTTGGGATGCGCCTCGAGCTCCTTCAGCACCTGCTTCAGGCGTTCCTCGAAGTCGCCGCGATAGCGCGTACCGGCGAGCAGCGTGCCCATGTCGAGCGAGAACACGGTCGCAGCCGCCAGCACCTCAGGCACCTCGCTGTCGACGATGCGCTTGGCCAGGCCCTCCGCGATCGCGGTCTTGCCGACGCCGGCCTCGCCCACGAACAGCGGATTGTTCTTCTGCCGGCGGCACAGCACCTGGATCGCGCGGTTGATCTCGGAATTGCGCCCGATCACCGGATCGATCTTGCCGTCGCGCGCCTTCTTGTTGAGGTTGACGCAATAGGTCTCGAGCGCCTCGCCCTTCTTCTTGGCGTCCTCGCTGCCCTTGGTCTCCGTCTCCTCGTCGACACCGCGGACCGGCCGCGCCTCGGAGACGCCCGGCCGCTTGGCGATGCCGTGGCTGATATAGTTGACGGCGTCGTAGCGCGTCATGTCCTGCTCCTGCAGGAAATACGCGGCGTGACTCTCGCGCTCGGCAAAGATCGCGATCAGCACGTTGGCGCCGGTCACCTCTTCGCGACCAGACGACTGTACGTGGATCACCGCGCGCTGGATCACGCGCTGGAAGCCTGCGGTCGGCTTGGCGTCATCGGCGCCATCCGTCACCAGATTCTCGAATTCGGTCTCAAGATAATTGACGAGGCTCGTACGGAGCTTGTCGAGGTCGACGCTACAGGCGCGCATGACGGCGGCTGCATCGGAGTCGTCGATCAGGGAGAGCAAAAGATGCTCGAGCGTCGCGTATTGGTGATGACGCTCGTTTGCGATCGCCAGTGCACGATGCAGGGATTGTTCAAGGCTTTGGGAAAAAGTCGGCATTCGCGTCCTCTATGGCCCCCACCATCATGATCGCCATCGCCCGGTCAGGCAACAACAACCTTTGTCACATATAGTTATACAAGATCGCGGCGAAAGACCGGTTCCGCGACTCAGGCGGCTGCACAGCTGCGGTATTTTTCGATGCAAAACCCGTTCCGGTTTGGGCACGATCGGCACCCGTCCGAAATTCCGTAGTTTTGCCCTCTGCAACGAAGATCGCGCGCAGACATCACGCGGCAATCACACTGCGACATGCACAAGAACCGGCTTCGAACGCGCCGTAACGTGTCGTGTCTTACTTCTTTTCCATCACGCATTGCAGCGGATGCTGGTGCTTGCGAGCGAAATCCATCACCTGCGTCACCTTGGTCTCGGCGATCTCGTAGGTGAACACGCCGCACTCCCCGATTCCGTGATGATGAACGTGCAGCATGATCTTGGTTGCAGCCTCGGCGTCCTTCTGGAAGAATTTCTCCAGCACGTGAACGACGAACTCCATCGGCGTGTAGTCGTCGTTCAGGATCAGCACACGGTACAGGTTCGGCCGTTTGGTCTTCGGCTTGACCTTGGTGATGACGGACGTATTTGGCGCGGAAGGACCGCCGGAACGGTTCTCGTCGTTGCTCATCAGGGCAGCGTGGGCGGCGGCGGCCGCGGACGGATCTGGTCTGGAAGACAGTTGCGGCATGGCTCAGGCGTTCAAATTCCCCACGGAAGCGTATGACGGTTCGCCGCGCAGCCCCGGCCTTCGGAGCTTCGCACAGGCGCACCACCTTGTTGGATCGCCGCTTCCAGCCGGTCCGGTCCAAGCCGGATCGGCCTCACCGAATATGGGCCTGCCCCCGGCTCGCCGCAAGCGTGCGACAGCTCGGCCGATGCGGCCATGGCGGTCCCGATTCCCGGTCCGGGCGATCCTCACCAAGGTTAATCAATCCGGACTGATTTGACAAAAGCTTCCGCCCCGCCGGTTTAGAAGATGTTGACCAGGAACCCGGCCGGTAACGCGGCTGCGGCGGCTCCGCGCGGGTTATCTCCGGTTTTCTACGGACCAATTTACCCTGCGTTCAATGGCGTGGCGCGAAAACGGGCAAAGTCATAGATGTCCGGGAATCGTCATGTCTCGCCTGCCCCTCGTCAGCCGTATTGTTGGTCGACACCTCTCCCGGTTTGCAGCGGCCGAACAAGGCAATATCGCCGTGATCTTCGCCATCGCGCTGCTCCCGGTTTTAGGCTTCGTCGGAGCTGCAATCGATTACAGCCGCGCGGCCCAGGCTCGTTCCGCAATGCAAGCGGCCCTCGATTCGACCTCGCTGATGGTCTCCAAGGATCTGTCGTCCGGCACCATCACGACATCGCAGATCAGCACCAAGGCGCAGGCTTATTTCAACGCCCTGTTCACCGCCACCAACTCCCTGCCGTCGGTCAGCATCGCGGCCACTTACACCGCAAGCACCAGCATGGGCTCCACCATCGAGGTCACCGGCACCGGCACCTACACGACCGCCTTCATGAAGGTCGCAGGCTTCCCGACGCTCGACGTCGGCGCCAATTCCACCAGCGCCTGGGGCCTGGTGCGCATGCGCGTTGCCTTGGTGCTCGACAACACGGGCTCGATGGCTGACGACGGCAAGATGGCGGCGATGCAGACCGCCGCGAAGAGCCTGGTCGACCAGCTCAGCCCACTCGCCAAGACCAATGGCGACGTCTACATCTCGATCGTTCCGTTTGCCAAGGACGTCAACGTCGGCGCCAGCAACTACAGCAAGTACTGGGTCGATTTCAGCGATTGGGACGCGGCCCGCGGCACCAGGTCCGCCAACCACAACACGTGGACGGGATGCGTGGTCGACCGCGACCAGGACTATGACACCAAGAACACGACGCCCACGAGCGGCAACGCGGGAACGCTGTTCCCGGCCGAGCAGTACTCCTACTGCGACACCGGCAATTCGTCCTATCTGCAGCCAATCATGCCGCTGAGCTACGACTGGAGCTCACTCAAGAGCCGGATCGACGCCATGAAGCCCACGGGCAACACCAACCAGGGCATTGGCCTCGCCTGGGGCTGGATGACGCTGTCGACCGGCGATCCCATGAACGCGCCAGCCAAAGATACCAACTACACCTACAAGGACGCGATCGTGCTGCTCTCCGACGGTCTCAACACGCAGAACCGCTGGTACAGCAATGCCTGGCAAATCGACGCGCGGCAGAAGAAGCTGTGCGACAACGCCAAGGCGGCGAACATCACGATTTATACGGTGCAGGTGAACACCGGCAGCGATCCGACGTCCAGCGTGCTGCAATATTGCGCGAGCGGCACCGACAAGTTCTATCTGGTCACGAAGGCAGATCAGACCGTCTCGGTGTTCAAGGACATCGGCACGTCGCTGTCCAAGCTGCGCGTGACGCGCTGAGATCGACACGCCATGACAAACAAAAAAAGCCCGGCTGCTGCAGCCGGGCTTTTGATTCCAGGACGTCAAGGAACGTTAGCTGGCGGCCGGAGTGAACTTCGACACGATGGTCTCGACCGGCTTGAACGCCTGCTTGGCGAGGTCGCTATAGAGGCCGGCGATCTTCTGCGATTCCGCGACGAAGGACTCGTAGGCGGAACGGGCGAATTCGGTCTGCGCTTCGACGGCCTTGTCCAGCGACTTCACGCCGGAAAGCTTCTCGACGAAGGACTTGGTGTCTTCGAACGACTTCTTCGTGTAGTCGCCATAGGCGCTGGCGATCGCCTGAAGGCCGTGCTGCATCGAGGTCGCGGAGGCGACGTACTGCTCGAAGTGCTCTTTCCCGTAGCCTTGAAAGTCTTCAACCTTGAACATTCGGAATCCTTTTCCCTAGCTCTCGTCGGGAAGCCCCGGCTCCCTGACTCTGCTCACAATTAGTGCAACGCACAAAAAAGTCAAGAATTTTGTGCGTCGCACAAATTACATGCAAAATCGCAGAAATTCCCTGGGTTTCCCGCAATGGTTCCTTAAGCTTTTGGAAACCGCGGCCCCCTACTTTGATTCCCTGGACGTGTTCAGCTTCCAGAAGCGGCCGAAAGCCGTTGGAGAACATCACCTTAGCCAGAACAGCGGCTTAGGCCCAACGTCCCCCGCGGCCAACACCTGCGGAGGACAGCCTGAGCAGGTAATGATCCCGGATCCCTTGGGCACAATTTCGCCTCACGAGCCGGTGATCAAGTCAGAAACGGGGACGGGGTTTCATGCTTCGTAAAAACTTGTCTTCTTCGCGCTTGGCGCGGGTTGGCGTTTTTGGGCTTCTTGCGGTCACTAGCGCAGTCATCTTCACCACCGACGCTGCCGAGGCGCGGCGCCACCGGCGTCACACCGCGCACCACCGCGTGCAGCACGATGTGTCCGAGAGTTCCAGCCCGAAATTCGCGTCGATCATCGTCGACGGCAATTCCGGCTCCGTGCTTCAGGCCACGAGCCCCGACGGGATCCGCCATCCGGCCTCGCTGACCAAGATCATGACGCTCTATCTACTGTTCGAGCGCCTCGAATCCGGCAAGATGAAGCTCGACACCGAGATGCCGGTGTCGCAGCACGCCGCCGATCAGGATCCGACCAAGCTGAACCTGCGTGCCGGCCAGACCATTCGCGTCGAGGACGCGATCAAGGGTCTCGTCACCCGTTCCGCCAACGACGCAGCCGTTGTGATCGCGGAAGCGATTGGCGGCGACGAGGACGACTTCGCCCAGATGATGACGCGCAAGGCGCGTTCGCTCGGCATGTCCAGGACGGTTTACCGCAACGCCAACGGCCTTCCCAACGACGAGCAGGTCACGACCGCGCGCGACCAGGCCACGCTCGGCCGCGCCATCCAGGAGCGCTTCCCGCGCTACTATCGCTATTTCGCGACCTCGACGTTCAACTGGCGCGGACAGTCGATCCGGAACCACAATCATCTGCTCGGGAATGTCGAGGGCGTGGACGGCATCAAGACCGGCTATACTCGCGCCTCCGGCTTCAATCTCGTGACCTCGATGCGCCGCGGCAACCGCCACCTGATCGGCGTGGTGCTGGGCGGCCGCAGCGGCGGCTCGCGCGACGCCATCATGCGCAACCTGCTCGCGGAGAACCTCGATAAGGCCGCGACCACCCATACCGTCGCTGCGGTCACCGAACGCAACGGCACCGACGCGGCTGCCCAGGTCGCCGATGCGTCGGATATCCCGGCCCGCTCCGCTCCGCAGGTCCAGGCTGCGGCTGCCCCTGCTCCCGAAGCAGCCCCGTCGCGTCTCGCCGCGCGCCTCTCGACGCTTGCGGCTGCGACTGCCGCGGTGCCGCCGGCTCAGCCCAGATATGAAGCCAACAGGCCTGAAGTTCGGCCGACAGAATCCAAGATCGAGCCTGCGCCGCTCACGAATGGCGTGATCTCGAGCCAGCCGCTCTCGATCATCCCCGGCTCGTCCGAGCCGATGAAGCCGGTCAGGGTCAAGACCGTCCAGGTCAAGGCCGGCGCGGTGAAGATCGCCTCCGCCGCCCCGGCTCAGATTGCACCGCAGGTCACGAGCACGATCGCGTCGCGCTCCGACGTCGCCGAAACCTCCGGTGCCGTCGTCGCCCGCGCAGACCTTATCAACAAGCCCGAGGTCGCCAGCCAACCGGAAGCTCCGAGGGCCGAGATCGCCCGTACCGAGCTGCCGCGGCAGCCGGCGGGCTTCGGCACCGGTAACGGCATCCTCGGCGTATTGCCGGCCGCCGCACCCGCCCCGGCTGCTGCGAAGCTCGCGTCAGCCGACCCGACGCTGCAGCCGATCCAGATGAGCGCCACGACGAAGCCGGTCGTCACCCACAGCGGCTGGATCGTCCAGGTCGGCGCGCTCGAGAGCGAGAACGAAGCCCAGCAGCGCATCGACGCTGCGCGCAGCTCGGCTCGCGGCCTGCTCAGCAAGGCCGACCCGTTCACCGAGCCGGTCGTCGCGAAAGACAATCGCAAGCTCTACCGCGCTCGCTTCGCCGGGCTCGACCGCGACCAGGCCGAAGCCGTCTGCCGAACCCTGAAGCGCGCCGATATCTCCTGTATGACCGTCCGCAACTGATCTTTCGCACCCCTCCAATGAAAATGCCCGCGCCTTGCGCGGGCATTTTTCATTTTCGCGATGCGGTGACCGACGGGGCTGTTCCACGACAACCTCTCGTCAAGGATTTACGGTTAAAACTTTACGCAAGGGTTCGACCACGCCGACAATGGCGGGCATCGGGGCGACGGCAAACAGAGCAAGCGGGGCTCACACGGGACGAGCGTTTGTAGCGTGGTGCCGGAGTTAGCCGTTATGCGTGCGAAGCAGAGTATCCTTGGCCTCGTTTACACGGGCAGCGAGATACGTCGAGCCCCCCTGGTCGGGATGCAGTTTCTTCATCAGGGACTTGTGAGCCCGGCTGATGTCGTCACGCCCCGCCCCCGGCTGCAGGCCAAGGATCTGATAGGCCTCCTCCGTCGTCATTTTGCCGGTCGCCACCGTGCGGCGCTGCCCCCCTGCCGCGTCGCCCTGCGCGTTCTGACGCCAAGCGGGAAACCGGCGGTCCAGATAGCTTTCAAGTAGGGCCACGCTCTCGGCGTCGAACGCCGGGACCATTGCCAGCAGGGCCGCGAGATCGAACTCATCGAGATCGCGCCCGGCATGAGGCCCGGCGACGATCCGGCCGCCGAGCTGGCCGGAATCGTGATCGAGCCGCATATCCAGGAATTGCGAGCGCACGCGTGAGGCCTGACCGGCCGGGCGCGTCGCGCCGGCGCCGAACAGCCCGCCGATATTGCCGAAGCCGGCGTTTGCCATCGGTGTCCAGCCCAAGAGCCCGGCGCCGAATATCCCGAGCGGGATCGCCACCACCAGTTCGCCCTTCAATCCCGTGAACGCTGCGACAGCCAGCGCGACCACGCCGCCACCGAACCTGATCGCGCGTGCCAGCACGGCCGGATTGGCCGAACGGAACATCTGGAGCAGCAGATAAAGGGTGATAATTGCGATAGCGCCGGCGATCAGGGTCATGGCCGGAATATAGTCGGCCTACCGCCAAAAAGCATCGTGTCCTTGCGCCCCCGACCGCGCGCCAGCGCTACTTCATCTGGCCGATCAGCCTGGCCGCGCCACTGGCGGTCTTCGCCAATTGCAATAGCGCCTCGCGTCCGCCCGCCGCGTAGGCGGCGGCTGCGCGCAACAGCTCGCGCAACTGCGCCGCCGCGCCCGGATCGAACCGGCACCAGGCGCCGCCGGTCAGGCGCGCGATCTCGCGAAAGGCCTGCTCGGCCACCGCGTCATGGCCTTCCTGAAATACGAACACAGGCACCTTGAGCATGCCGAGCTCGCCAGCCTTGGCGCAGAGCTCGTCGACGTTCTCCTCCATGGCGTCGCCGACGAAGACGACGGCGCGCACGCCGGATGCGACGGCCTCGCGCCGCGCCTCGCTCAGCACCTTGCCGATCTGGGTGTCGCCGCCACGGCAATCGATCTTGCTCATCAGCGCCGCAAGCCTGGCGCTGTCGGAGATCCATCCCGTGGCGCGACACTCGTTGAAGCCGCGATAGTATACGAGCCGGACGTCGAGACTGCCGAGCGCGGCGGTCTCACGGAACATGTCGGCCTGAAGCGCGCAAGCCATGTCCCAGGTCGGCTGCCGGCTCATCGTCGCATCCAGCGCGAAGATCAGCCGCCCTTTCGCACCGGGCGCATGCGGTGACAGCGCCCGCGCGTTGGCGACGAAGGCGGCGATGTCCTCCGAGGTCGAGGTCCCCGCCTGCGGCACAGCGCCGCCTGGTTGCGCCGAGACGGCATCGCGGCCGCGCGGTTTGATGGGTTCGCCGGACATTTCCTTGACCCTTGCGTGAGCGGCTAATGTGGTCAGCCCCTGCAGCCCGTTCAATGTGCAAAGCCCCCGCAGGCGGAAGCCGGCGGAGGCTTTGACAATCGGTATCGACGAGGAGGACGGCGTCAGCTCTTGGCAGGCGCCATCAAAGCGACCGGCCCGGGCTCGAGAATCTTGGGCGGGGACGATTGCGTGTCGACCGGCGCCACTTCGCTATCGGTCGCGCTCAGGAACTTGTCGAGCATGCCCTGGATCGAGTTCTTGGCAGCGTCCGGACCGGTGTCGCGCATGTCGTTGTGCTGGAATTCGGTCTTCACGACCTGGATGCCGGCCTTCTCGCATTCCTCGTCGGTCGGGATCACGCCCGCATCGGCCTTGAATTGCGGATCGGTGGAGCGGAACGACAGGATCTTGAACTTGCCGGCGGTGACGAAGGGCACGCGAAGATTGTCGAGCGTGACGACCTTCTTGACCTCATCCGGATACTGCTTGGCGAAATACATCGTGATATCGCCGCCCATGGAGTGGCCGACCATCGTCACCCTGTCGTAGTCGGCGTTGGGCTGAACCTTCTTCATCTCCTGCATGGCGAGATGGATGTTGGCGACGCCGCGCAGGATCTGCGGCAGCCGGCCGACATAGATCTCGCCGGGCTTGGTCACCATCGGAGGATCGGTCGGCAAATCATGCTGGGGGCTGATGACGAGGTAGCCACGCGCGGCGAAAATGTTGGCGAGGAAGCCGTACTCGGTGTTCTTGACGGTGTTGCCGTGGTTGATCACGGCGACCGGCAACGTGATCATGCCGGCGTTAGCCTGCATTTCCTTGTCACGACGGATCGCGATATCGACGGGCACCGCACGGTTGTCGCGCGAGGCATCGTAGAAGGTGATGGTCTCGTGCTTGATTGCCCACTTGCTCACCGTGAAATAGGCGACACCGCAGAGGGCACTGACCGAAACCAGAACGGCAATTCCACGCTTCATTTTCGTCCTCAGCCTCAGGCTCTTGCGGCCTGAATCCCTGTTGAAAATCGTGTTCTTCCGAGGCTCTTCGGCCCCTGGTCGCCTATTCCCTAATATATGTCACAGCAGCGTGACAGGAAGGCCAAATATTGTGAACCGGCAGCCCTTTCATTGTGCGGCGCACACGTTTCTTGGGCATCTCGCTCTCATACGGCTACGTCAGGGTGCACGTCACCTTCCGACGCAACCTGTCTCGATCGGGTTCAATTTTGCAGTAAACGCGGGGTGAAAACGGTTGAGCGCGGGCTCGGTTCCCACGGGAGACCGGCCGCTTGATCGACTGGAAGTAGCGATATACCGCCGCCTCAGGCGCCGAGGATGTCGTGGACCTCGAGCGGCTTGTCGACCTGGCTGAACCACTCGGCACGGTTGGCGGCGCGGCGACGTCCGCGCTCGTCGAGCGGAAGCTTGAGCTGGCGGAGCAGGCTCGTCACCTCCTCCCGTGCGGTGAGATGGCCGAGATTGGGCCGCATGCCGAGGGTGGCCTCGTCGATCTCGTCCAGCGCGGTCAGGCCGCGCGGGAAGAACTCGCGATAGACGACGCGCTCGGCGAAGCCGTCGACGTAGCGGAAGCCGAGCCGCAGCGACAAATCCTTCAACCCCTCGGCAACCAATTGCTTGTTGCGGGAGCCGAGCATCGAGAGGCGGTTGCGCACGACGATCCAGTCGGTGGTCGCGCCGTCGAGCTGGCGGCGCTTGCGCCTGACATCCCGCACCATCTCGGCGTAGTGGCTCTCGCCCGTCACCGCGTAATTGGCGGGATCGACGGTGCCGAGCACATCGAAATCGAGGAAGCTGTCGTTGATCGGGGTCACCAGCGTGTCGGCCATCGAGTGCGCAAGCCGCATCAGGTAGCTGTCGGTGCCGGGCGTATCGATGACAATGAAGTCGAAACTGCTCTCGACCGCCGAGACCGCCTCCATGAACTGGAGGAACTCCGAATTCTCGTTCTCGGCAACCTGCATGGTTTCGCCGAGCTTGATGCAGCGATGCAGCGGCAGTTCGAGGTCGAGCTTGGTGCGGCGCGCCCAGGCGGAACGGTTGTTGATGTAGTGAGTAAAGCTCTGCTGACGGCAGTCGAGGTCGATGGTGGCGACGCGCTGGCCGGCTTTCAGAAGCGCGACTGCGATGTGCAGGGCGGTCGTCGACTTGCCGGAGCCGCCCTTCTCGTTGCCGAGCACGACAACATGCGCCGAGCCGGACTGGCCTTGGCTAGCTTGCACAAGCATCGCGATCCTCAACACCCCTGACGAATATCTTCAAGTTGGCCGCGTCTGCGGTCAAGTGAAATGCGTGACAGGCAATACAAATCGCGGCGCGCCGTCCTTCACCATGAATCGCGCGCCGCTTTGCGTCTGTGATCCAGCCCACAATGCCGTGACCGCCTGTGCGGCATTGCGCGGAATGCTGTGCCGCATCCGGATGCGTGGCGTCCATGGTCGCCGCTTGTTAAGGTTAGCCTGCCGGGCACCGGGACGCGCCCGCCGATTCCCAACCCGTCGAGTTCTGATGTCACGCAGCCCCTTGATTGCCCGCACGGTCCCCACCTTGCGACGCGCCGTCGACAATCTTCGCAAGCGAAAGGCCACGATCGCGCTGGTCCCGACCATGGGAGCGCTCCATGACGGCCATGTGTCGCTGGTGCGCTTGGCCAAGCGGCGCGCGAGCCGCGTCGTGGTGTCGATCTTCGTCAACCCGACCCAGTTCGCTCCGACCGAGGATTTTGGCGCCTATCCCCGAACCTGGAAGGCCGATCTCGCCAGGCTCGCCGCCGAGGACGTCGATATCGTCTGGCATCCCGGCGCCGAGGCCATGTATCCGGAGGGCTTTGCCACCCGCATCGTGCCGGAGGGACCGGCGCTGGCCGGCCTCGAGGACCGCTTCCGCCCGCATTTCTTCGGCGGCGTCGCCACCGTCGTCGGCAAGCTGTTTACGCAGTGCCGGCCGGATGTCGCGATCTTCGGCGAGAAGGATTTTCAGCAGTTGCGGGTGGTGGCGCAGATGGCCCGCGACCTCGACCTCGGCGTCAAGGTGATCGGCTCCCGCACCGTGCGCGAGCGCGACGGGCTCGCGATGTCCTCGCGCAACGTCTATTTGTCGCCACAGGAGCGGCAGACCGCGACCACGCTGTACCGCGCCATGAAGGAGAGCGCCGGGCGCATCCGCGCCGGAGAAGCGGTCGCGGCCGCAATGGCGCGCGGTGCCGCAATGATCACGGCGGCCGGCTTTGAGCTCGACTATTTCGAAGTGCGCCATGCAGCGACCCTGGCACAGGTCAGCTCGCGCAACGACGGACCGTTGCGCGTCCTGGTCGCGGCCAAGCTCGGCACGACCCGGCTGATCGACAATATCACGGTTTAGAGCAGCCCGAGATCGCGCAGCTCGCGCCGCATCGGCTCCGGCATCGCCGCGATCGAGCCGGCGGCGGACTTGCCGAGATCGGGCGGCACCGAATCGTCGGCCAGGTAGCGCCAGCCCTGGAACGGGCGCATCGGCCGCGGTGACACCGGGATCACCTTCGGCTGCATCACGATCCGGCAGCGTCCGATGCCGTCCTTGTCGCGGAACGGCTCGATGCCGATGATCTTTTCGCGCGCGGCGACCTCGCCCTTGATCACCCAATAGAGCGACCCGCCGGACAGGATCTCGGCGTCGCGCTTGGGCACCATGCGGGTGATGTGGATGTGATGTTGCGGCAGACCCTTCTTCTTGGCGGTCTGCATTCGTTCGGCGGTCCACTCCTTCAATTCCTTGACGGATTCGCAGCCGACGGCGAGCTTGATCAGATGTAGTGGCATGCCCCAGCATTAGCCGGGCAGACACCCATTTGGAATGCCGATCTACTCGTTATCCGCAGCCGGGGGAGCCGCGGCCGGCGGCGCGAGCGGAACCGGTGCTGCCGCTGGCGCGCGCGCAGCCTTCGGCGCAGGCGGCTTCTTCGCGGCGGGAGCTGCGGCCTGTGCCGAGGCCGCCGCCGGGTGGCGCGGAGCCGCCGCGTTCCCGGTGGGCGCCGCTTGGCGGGTCGATGGCTCCGGATTCATGATGCTAACCGGCGGCGTCGACGAGGCACTCGGGAATTCCGCATTGGTCGGCTTGCCCGTCGGCATCGACGGCGGCAGTCCGGCGAGCGCGGCCGTGGCCGGCAACGATTGCGCGGCTGCAGGCGCATTCCAGGTCGGGGCGTAGCGCGCGACCAGCGTGTCGTACAGATGGGAATCCATGTTGGCGGCGACCTGCTGCTGGTCGGTCAGCGAGCGGAAGGCCGCACAGTCGAACTGCGTGCAGCCGTCGCGCACGACCAGCACCTGCGCGACCAGGCCGTAGCGATCACGCTCCAGCGATTTGCGCAGCACCTTGATATCGGGCGTCAGGCTCTTCTCGGCGGTCGCGGCATCGCCGAGCGCCGTCAGCCGGTCGATTCTGGCCGCGGTGTTGGAGACGGCCGCAGCCGCCGCGTCAGGCGCGCCGAACAGCGCTTTCTCGCAGCCAATGGCCACGGCATCGCCGGCGAGATCGTCGAGACAAGACAACGCCGGCAGGCTCGCGGTCATCGCGGCCTGCGCGCGCGCCTCGGTCGGCGTGGTCTGCCCCGCCGGTCCATCGACGCGCACGACAGCAGCGAGCGCGATGGCAATGGCGAGCAGCGTAACGACGGTCAGCGCGCCGTTGGCGACCGATCGCTCGGCGCGTAGCAGCGTGGCCAGGAGGATCAGTCCGAAGAAGCCGGCAGCCGCCAGCATCATCCACATCGGAAAGGCCGGCGAGCGCCAGATTTGGTCGAGCGATGAGGCCCATGCCCAGTTCATGCGCGACGTCCCCTCACGCGAGCAGAGAGCGAATGGTCAAAGCGAGTACCGAGAGTCGGCAACTGCCCCCGGCCCACCTTTTGAAGGTGAAGCGGGCCTTTTGACGGCGGCAGAATACAATTCCCCGGTGACGCGCCAATGCGCGGATAGCGTCAGCCTTCAGGACAGCGCGAGCTGGCTTTCCTTGGCGACGCGTTCGAAGGCTTCGGTCGAGCTCTTGATCCGGTACTGACAGTCGTCACCATCGGTCGGCAGGAGGCGGATGACCTCATACGAGCCGCTGGCAGCGGGGCGTGCGACATTGCTGGCGGTGAACAATACGCGCGCGCCAATAGGGAATTTGTGCTTCAACACCCTCTCCATCACTCAAACAACGCCTGCCACGCCCATGGTCCCACTGCGTCGGCCGGCCGGAAACCCGGCCGCTGTATAGCATGCGGCGGGCTTTTTTGGCCAGCAGTATGCGACACGGCAAACGTGCGAATTTTGCAGTTATTTCAGAGTGATGCCGCCGGCCGATGATACCGCTGGAACCCGTTCTTCCGGGGTATGGGGCAAACGGCCGTCGGGGCTGGCGTGATCCGCCGCCCTGGGCGGATCCTGGGCGTGAGGTCCCTCCTGCCAAGCACTCGGGCGATCGAGCACCGCCGGCTTGTTCGGCGTCAAGCGAGGCCCGATCGCAACCACGGATTACACGTTCTCGAACTTTTCGATGACAAGCGTTTCGGCGAGCCCGTCCCGGGTCCATTCCTGGAACGCCGGCAGCGCCAGCATCGTGTCCATGTAGGCCTTGGTCTCCGGCGTGACCTCGATCGCGTAGGTGCGGAAGCGGTGCACCACCGGGGCATACATCGCATCCGCCGCGCCGAAGCGCCCGAACAGGAACGGTCCATTGGCGCCATACCGGGTCCGGCATTCGCGCCAGATCTCCTGCACGCGCGCGATATTGGCCTCGGCCTCCGCCGACAGCGTCACGGGGCGCACCGGGCGGTGCAGGTTCATGCCGCATTCGTTGCGAAGGGCCATGAAGCCGGAATGCATCTCGGCACACACCGAACGGGCATGGGCGCGGGCGGCGGCGTCGTCCGGCCACAGCTTCACTTCCGGATAGCGCTCGGCGATGTATTCGATGATGCTGAGCGAATCCCACACTGTGATGTCGCCGTCGACCAGCACCGGCACCTTGCCGGCGCGGCTGAACGAGATGATCTGCTCCTTGTCCGTGGGATTGTCGGTGTAGAGCGGGATGAGGGTCTCCACGAACGGGATATCGTTGGCGCGGAGCGCGAGCCAGGGCCGCATCGACCATGACGAGTAATTCTTGTTGCCGATTGCGAGTTTCAGCGCAGCCATGTCATCAGTCCTTCTCGATACGCCTTGAAGCGAGCCGCTTTTAACGCCATCGCCTGCCGCCAATCAATCGTTGCTGCACCTCGCCATGCGTGGCAAGCGTTGCGATCCTCGCCAGGAGACAGACATGAGCAGGCATTGGGTCGACATCACAGCCGTCGGCTTCTTCATGATCGAATGGCTGGTCTATGCGCTGACGCTGGAGCATTCGGCCTATGGCCGCGACAGCCTGTCGGCGCGCATGAACCGCTACCGCGAGGTGTGGGTGCGCCGACTGCTCGACCGCGACGCGCGCATGGTCGATATGCAGATCATGGCCTCGTTGCAGAACGGCACCGCCTTCTTCGCCTCCACCAGCCTGATCGCGCTGGGCGGCGCGCTGGCGTTGCTGCACGCGACCAACGACGCGATCACGATCTTGAGCAAGCTGCCGATCGATCTCAGCACCTCGCCGGCGATGTGGGAGTTGAAATGCGTCGGCCTTGTCCTGATCTGCGTCTATGCCTTCTTCAAATTCGCCTGGTCGTACCGCCTGTTCAACTATGTCGCGATCCTGTTCGGCGGCATGCCGGCGGCTTCGCAGCGTGACACGCCGGAGGCCGAAGCTCATGTGATCCGCACCTCGCGCCTGTTCGAATCCGCCGGCCGCCATTTCAACCGCGGCCAGCGCGCCTTCTTCTTCGCACTCGGCTATCTCGGCTGGTTCGTCAGCCCGTGGGTGTTGTTCGTGACCACGGCCGCCGTGGTGATCGTGACCTGGCGGCGGCAATTCGCCTCGAGCGCTTGGGAGGCGATGGCGCCGGAGGTGGTGGATGGCGAGGAGATGAAGCGCGGCCGTTGACGCGCTCGTGTCCCGGACAAGCTGCAGCGCTCTTGCGCTGCTGCGCAGAGCCGGGACCCAGGGGCGACACGGTCCTATGCAGCGACATGGGCCCCGGCTCTGCAGCGCACCGCCGAAGAGGCGCTGCGCTGCGTCCGGGGCACGAGAGCGGAGTGTTACGTACCCGCCACCTCATCGCCATCCTCCAATGCAGATTGGACTTGCAGACACAGCTTCTCATCCTCGCGGCGCATTTCGCCCGAGTTCTGCTTCGTCGCTCCACCCTCAAATCCAAGAGGGCGCAGGGAAGGCCGGGTGCTGACCTCGCACCCGCGGTCCGCTGCGCGAAAAGCACACGCAGGAAAAC